>NZ_AFWY03000002.1:0-426242 GCF_000231075.2 Amycolatopsis sp. ATCC 39116
ATGGCCGGGGCGCCGGGCATGGGCGGACGCGGCGGTCACGGCAACGGCGAGGAAGACGAAGAGCACGAGAACAAGTACATGGTGGGTGACGATCCGAACGAGCTGTTCGGTACCGACGAGCTGACGGCTCCGCCCGTCATCGGCGAATGAGGCCCGGGACCATGCCGGTGAACCGGCCGCTGACGATCACCACCCCGACGCTGCTCAACCTGTTGCAGCGCCGGGGTGCGGAGCCGCACAACACGCTGTCGCCCACCCCGACCTGGTACGACGAGACCGCCCAGCGGATCGTCGACCAGCAGGTCAACGCGGTGCTGACACACCACGGCCTGATGGGGCCGCGGGGCATGGACCGCGAGTTCGCCGCGATGATCGAGTCGATCGCGCGACCCGGTGTGGAGTTCTACGGCTGGTTCGAGGGCTCGTTCCCGGACGACGCGCCGCAGAACTTCGCGGTGCTCGCGGGCAGCGGCCCCGGTGGCGGGTTCGTCCTCGCCCGGCACATCAAGGAAGACGTCGTGGTGATGCGGCCGCAGCGTCCGGACCAGCTGCTCCCGGCGTTCCTGGACCAGATCCCCCGGGTGCCGCCGGGTGGCAGCAGCCCGATCGTGGCGCCGAAGAGCGAGGTCTACGGCGGTGGCCGCCGCTCGTCCGGGGAGGACGTGTCGATCATGCGCGGCGGCGGCCGGACGGTGGCCGACCCTGGCAAGGAGATCAAGCGCATCCTCGAGGCGCCGCGGGTCGCGGCCGGCAGTCTGTACGCCGCCGCCCGCACCCGGGCCGGCACGCGCAAGCGGTGCGACCGCGCGCTGAACTTCATCGACACGGCCGAGGGCCGCTGGCTGATGGAGGAGCGCCCGGGCACCGGCGAGTCGTTGATCGTGCTGACTCCCGGCACCCCGCAAGCGATCGGTGAACGACTACACAACGCGATTCGATCTCTGGGCTGATCGGCCCGCCGGACCCCCCACTCGGACGAGTGGGGGGTCTTCTACTGTGCGTAGGCTCATCCACAGGTCGAGGCCTGCACTCGGCCGCGACACGCCGAAGATCGGCTTCCCGGCGACACGCCGAAGTTTTTTCACCAGAGTTCTCCACAGGTTACCCACAGGGTTTGACCTGCGGTTTTCCTGGCGGTCCCCGGAGTTGCCCCCAGTTTGTCCACAGGGTGCGGCGTGCCTGTGACTGGTTGACCCCGCTCCTCCACAGGCTGTCCACAGAGCGGTCCCCAAGCAGGTTTGCACTGGTCCGTCCGAGCGATCTACGGTGCCCGCCGGAGTAGTAGCACTGGGTGCCCGCGGGACACGGTTCTCGCGGGTGCGCCGGTCCCACACTCCGGCCGGGGATCCGGCATAATCGAACTGGTGTTCGCTGTCTGGGAGGTATCCGCGCGGTGGCGCTGACTGACGATCGTGGTCCGGCCTATCCGTCCGATCCCGGGCCCGAGGACCCTGGGCCGCGGTACGGCGAGTTCGACCGTCAGCCGCCGCAGGACATCCCGGCCGAGCAGTCCGTGCTCGGCGGCATGCTGCTGTCCAAGGACGCCATCGCCGACGTGGTCGAGGTGCTCTCGCCCAACGACTTCTACCTGCCCAAGCACCAGGCGGTCTACGACTGCGTCCTCGACCTCTACGCGCGCGGCGAGCCCGCCGACCCGATCACCGTGTCCGCCGAGCTGGAACGCCGTGGCGAACTGGCCCGCGTCGGCGGCGCGCCCTACCTGCACACCCTGATCGCGACCGTGCCGACCGCCGCCAACGCCGGCTACTACGCGCAGATCGTCGCGGAGAAGGCCGTGCTGCGCCGCCTGGTCGAGGCGGGCACGCGGATCGTGCAGTACGGCTACGGCGCGGCGAACGACGGCGGCGACATCGACGAGGTCGTGGACCGCGCGCAGGCCGCGATCTACGACGTCACCGAGCGGCGCACGAGCGAGGACTACGTGGCGCTGGAGGAACTGCTCCAGCCGACCATGGACGAGATCGACGCGATCGCCTCCCGCGGCGGGGTGTCGCAGGGTGTGCCGACCGGCTTCGCCGACCTCGACGAGGTGACCAACGGCCTGCACCCCGGCCAGATGGTGATCGTCGCCGCGCGTCCCGGTGTCGGCAAGTCGACACTGGGCCTGGACTTCGCGCGGTCGTGCTCCATCAAGCACGGCATGACCAGCGTCATCTTCTCCCTGGAGATGAGCCGCATCGAGATCGTCATGCGCATGCTCTCCGCGGAGGCCCGGATCCGGCTCGCCGACATGCGCAGCGGCCGCATGTCCGACGACGACTGGACCCGGCTGGCGCGGCGGATGAGCGAGATCAGCGAGGCGCCGCTGTTCATCGACGACTCGCCGAACATGACGATGATGGAGATCCGCGCCAAGGCGCGGCGGCTCAAGCAGCGCAACGACCTCAAGCTCGTGGTCCTGGACTACATGCAGCTGATGACGTCGGGCAAGCGCGTCGAGTCGCGGCAGCAGGAGGTCTCGGAGTTCTCCCGTCAGCTCAAGCTGCTGGCCAAGGAGCTCGAGGTGCCGGTGATCGCGATCAGCCAGCTGAACCGCGGTCCGGAACAACGCACCGACAAGCGCCCGATGCTGTCCGACCTGCGTGAGTCCGGCTCGCTGGAGCAGGACGCCGACATGGTCATCCTGATCAACCGGCCGGACGCGTGGGAGCGGGACGACCCGCGCGCGGGCGAGGCCGACCTGATCCTGGCGAAGCACCGCGCCGGCCCGACCAGCACGATCGTCGTCGCGCACCAGCTGCACTACAGCCGGTTCGCCGACCTGGCCCAGAGTTGACCGGCCCGGAGTCGGCCAGCACCACGCTCCGGCGCTTCACCGCGCGCGACGGAGCCGAGCTGGCCTACCGGGAGACCGGTTCGGGGCGCCCGTTGGTGCTGATCCACGGCTACTTCTCCACGTCGCAGGTCAACTGGATCAGCTACGGCCACGCCGCGCACCTCGCCGGGCTCGGGTTCCGCGTGATCACCCCGGACCTGCGTGGCCACGGCGAAAGCGCGAAGCCGCACGACCCGGCCGCCTACCCGCCGGACGTGCTCGCCGACGACGCGTTCGACCTGGTCGAGCACCTCGGCCTGACCGACTACGACCTGGGCGGCTACTCGCTGGGCGGCCGGACGACCATCCGCATGCTGGTGCGCGGAGCCCGCCCGCGCCGGGCAGTCGTCGCCGGGATGGGCCTGCACGGCATCGAGCACACCAGCGGCGGCAACGCGCACTTCCGCAAGGTCCTCAACGGCCTGGGCACTTTCGAGCGCGGCACCGCGGAGTGGCGGGCGGAGGCGTTCTTCAAGCAGATCGGCGGCGACCGCGACGCGCTGCTGCACGTCCTCGACACCTCGGTCGACACGCCCCGCGCGGACCTGGCGCGCCTCGACACGCCGACGCTGGTCGTCGCCGGCACCGAGGACCCACACAACAAGACCGCGCCGGACCTCGCGGCAGCCCTGCCGCACGGGCGGTACGTGAGCGTGCCGGGCAACCACCTCAGCGCGGTCGCGCAACCCGAACTCGGCCACGCGATCGGCGAGTTCCTCACCTCATAGGCCGAGCAGCTCGGGCCGGGCCGCGAGCGCGCGCCAGTAGTCGCCGGGTTGCTCGACCAGTCGCCGCCAGGTCAGGTCGAGCAGTCCGGACACGCTCGTCACCTCGGCCACCAGGACGCCGCCCGGGTCGTGGAACTCCTGCGCCACCCGCGAGATCTTGCCGGGGCCCCAGGCGAAGTCCGTGGTCACCGTGATCGTCGCGCGGGCCCGCAGCTCGCGGCGGAACCGGATCGTGGTCTCCAGGTTGACCGGCCCGAGGTCCTTCTCCCGCAGCCGGTCCGGGTCGATCCCGGCCGCCCACAGGCACTCCCACCGGGCGTGGTCGGCGTAGGCGAGGTAGGCCGGGCCGCGGACGTGCCCGTTGAGGTCGAGGTCGTCAGTGCGCACCGCGATCGTCAGCCGGAAGCTCATGGCGACGATCCTGCGGCCAGGCGGACCCCGGCGTCTGGAACGTTTCGGCCAGCCGCCGGCCGCGCACCAGCTCGGCGGGCGAGGAGCCGGTGAGCCGTCGGGTCTCCCGGCCGAGGTGGGACTGGTCGGCGTAACCGTGCTCGGCGGCGGCCGCGGCCAGTGCGGTCGCCGGCGTCAACCCGGCCAGGAAGGCCTGCAACCGCAACACGCGCTGGAGTCGTTTCGGCGACATGCCGACCTCGTGGGTGAACCGGCGGCGCAGCACGCGCTCACTCGTCCCGGTGCTGGTCGCCAGTTCGGGCACCCGGGCCCCGGACAGCAGGGAGACCGCCGCGGACACCACCGGATCCGGCTCCGCCGCACGCCAGCCGACCAGGTCTTCCAGCAACGCAAGCGCTTGCGCCGGGGTGGCGCAGCCGGCGAACCGGTCCTCGCTGGCCTCCGGCCACAGCTCCCGCAGCGGCGTCGCGCCCGGGGGCAGGTCCGCGATCGAGGTCCCGAGCAGCGATCCGGCCACACCGCAGCGCAACCGCAGGCCGGCCGACCACGACGAGCGCAGCGGAACACGCAAGGCAGCGTCGCGCGTGACGACCGCCGAGAGCTCGCGCCCGTCCCACACAAGGTCGACGCACCCGTCCGGCAGCACGCGGATGTCCCGGACCCAGCCCGGCCTCCCCGCCCAAGCGGCGGCGACCACCGGCCGCAGGCCCGGGTGTGGTGCGCGAGAGCGGTACACGGAGGGACCCGCGCGGTGGTGCAGCGGAACGCTCACGGCCTCACCCTTCCGTCGCGGCGCGGATGCGGTCGGCGAGTTCGCGGGACCGCTTGACGAGTTCCGGCGGACCTTCGATGGTGTACGGCACGCCGACCATCGGCAAGGTCACCGCCAGCCACTCCCACGAGTCCACGGGTGTGACGAACCGGCAGCTGTGCTCGTCGAGCGCTTCCAGCGTGCCGGCTTCGGCCATCAGCCGCTCCGACACGACGGAGACCGGCGCGTCGAACCGGACGACCCCGCGATGCCTGCTGAGCGGGAAGTCCGCGCTGGACTGCACGAAGCTCACCGGGTCCGGCGGCAGCGGGCGCGGGGTGAACGTCGTCCCGGGCACGGTCACGTCGGTGATCCGGTCGATCCGGAAGGTCCGCCAGTCGCGGCGGTCGATGTCCCAGGCCAGCAGGTACCACCGCTTGCCCAGCAGCACCTGGCGGTACGGCTCGGCCCGGCGTTCGCTCCGTTCCCCGGCGCGCGTCGTGTACCCGAACCGCACGTCCTGGTGGGCGTGCGCGGCGGTGGCCAGCAGCTGGAGCACGCGCAGGTCGAGCAGGCCCACCGCCCGGGAGACCGCCTCGGTCGAAGCCAGCACCGCCGCGACCCGGTACCGCAACCGCGACGGCAGCACCTGCTCCAGCTTCCGCAGCGCACCGTCGGCAGCGCCCGTGGCGCCGTCCACCTGCGCCAGCGCCGCGAACCGCAGCCCGACGACCGTGGCCACGGCCTCCTCGTCGGTGAGCAGCAGCGGGGGCATCGCGCGGCCGGCGGCGAGCTGGTAGCGGCCGCCGGGCCCGGACACCGACGACACCGGGAAGCCCAGCTCGCGCAGCCGTTCGACGTCCCGGCGCAGGGTGCGCGGCGAGACACCCAGCCGCTCGGTCAGATCAGCGCCACTCCAGGTGCGGCCGGTCTGCAGCAACGACAGCAGCTCCAGCATCCGCGCGCTCGGTCCGTGCACGGATCGATGGTCGCAGGAATCGCGGCCAGGATGTGGCCGCGATCGTTCCTAGCGTCGACGGCATGACTGAACTACGGGTCGTCGGCGCCCGCGAGCACAACCTCCGGGACCTCACCGTCGCGCTGCCGAAGGACGCGTTCACCGTGGTCACCGGGGTGTCCGGGTCGGGCAAGTCGTCGCTGGTCTTCGACACGATCGCGGCCGAGTCCCAGCGGCAGCTCAACGAAACGTTCACCACCTTCGTGCGCAACCGGCTGCCCCGCTACGGCCAGCCCGACGTGGACGCGATCGAGAACCTGCCCGCCGCGATCGTGGTGGACCAGAAACGCCTCGGTGGCGGGCCGCGTTCGACGGTCGGCACGGTCACCGACATCTATTCGCTGATGCGGTTGCTCTGGTCGCGCGCCGGCCGGCCGTTCGCCGGGTACTCGAACGCGTTCTCCTTCAACGACCCCCAGGGGATGTGCCCGCACTGCACCGGGCTGGGCACCGCGCGAACGATCGTCGTCGACGAACTCATCGACCGCCGCCGCTCGCTCAACGAAGGCGCGATCCGGTTCCCCACGTTCCAGCCCGGCGGTTGGATGTGGCGCACCTTCGCCGACTCCGGCCTGTTCGACCTGGACAAACCGCTCGCCGAGTACACGCCCGCGGAGTGGCACGCGTTCCTGCACGGCGTGCCGGACGCACCGTCCGCGAACTACGAAGGGCTGCTGCCGCGGTTCGAACGCATCTGGCTGCCGAAGGACGCCGACTCGCTGAAGGGCCGCATCCGCGAGGCCTTCGAGCGGGTCGTCATCCAGGAGACGTGCCCGAAGTGCCACGGCGCGCGGCTGTCGCCGGAGGCGCTGGCGTCCAAAGTGGACGGACGGTCGATCGCCGAGTGCGCCGCGATGGAGGCCGAGGATCTGCTGGCCTTCGCGCGGACGCTGACCGAACCGGAGCCGGTGGTCGCCGCGCTGGTCGCGCAGTTGCGGCGGCTCGTGTCGATCGGCCTCGGCTACCTCACGATGGACCGCCCGACCTCGACCCTGTCCGGCGGCGAGTCGCAGCGTGTGAAGATGGTGCGCCACCTGGGCAGCAGCCTCACCGGCATGCTCTACGTGTTCGACGAGCCGAGCGTCGGGCTGCACCCGGACGACGTGGCCCAGCTGGTCGCGCTGCTGAAGAGCCTGCGGGACAAGGGGAACACCGTCCTGGTGGTCGAGCACGACCCGGACGTGATCGCCGCGGCCGACCACGTCATCGACCTCGGGCCCGGCGCCGGGCAGGACGGTGGCCGGGTGGTCTACCAGGGCGGGGTCGCCGGGCTGGCGGACACGCCGACCGGCCACCACCTGCGGCACCGCCCGCGGATCAAGGAGAACCCGCGACGGGCTGAGCGGTTCCTGGAGATCCGCGGCGCCACGCGCCACAACCTGCGCGGGGTCGACGCGGACATCCCGCTGGGTGTGCTGACGGTCGTCACCGGCGTGGCCGGGTCCGGCAAGAGCACGCTGGTGCACGGGTTCGTCCCGGACGCGGTGTCGGTCGACCAGAGCCCGATCCGCGGATCGCGCCGATCGAGCCCGGCGACCTTCACCGGGATGCTCGACGGCATCCGGCAGCGGTTCGCCGCCGCGAACGGGGTCAGCGCCTCGCTGTTCAGCGCCAACTCGGAGGGGGCCTGCCCGCGCTGCAACGGCCTCGGCGTGATCTACACCGACCTGGCCTTCCTCGACCCGATGGTCACGACGTGCGAGGAATGCCAGGGACGCCGGTTCGTCGAGGACGTCCTGCGCCACACCTACCGCGGTCACACGATCAGCGAAGTGCTCGACCTGTCCGCGAGGGACGCGCGGAGCGTGTTCCCCGACGAGCCGGTGCTGGACCGGCTCGTCGACGTCGGCCTCGGGTACCTGTCGCTCGGGCAGCCCCTGAACACGCTGTCCGGCGGGGAACGCCAGCGCCTGAAGCTCGCCGTCGAACTTTCCCGTCCCGGCCGGACCTTCGTTTTCGACGAACCCACCACCGGGCTGCACCCCTCCGACGTCGCCGGCCTGGTCGAGCTGTTCGAGCGGCTGGTGGCGGGCGGCTCGACCGTCGTGGTCATCGAGCACAACCTCGACGTGATCGCCAGGGCGGACTGGGTGGTCGACCTGGGTCCCGGAGCGGGCAGGCACGGCGGGCGGGTGCTGTTCCAGGGACCACCCGCGGAGCTGGTCCGTCAGCCGGGGTCGAAGACCGGGCGGTACCTGGCCCGGCTGTCAGGGAACGACTAACCCGGCGCGGCGCAGCGCCTCTTCCACCCGCAGCCGCTCGATGTCGCGCTCCACGCCCTCGGGCAGCGAGTCCAGCCAGTGCTGCAGGCCGAGTGCCGTGCAGGCCTGGACCAGCAGTGCGTCGTACGCCTGGTGCGTCGCGCGGCGGCGCAGCATCGGCGCGTCCGGGGCGAGGTCTTCGAGGCAGCGGTGCACGCGGCGCAGGTCCGCCGCGAGGCGTTCGATGGGCAGGCCGGTCGGCGCGGGTGCCCGGCGGCGACGGAGGGCGGCGGCCACCGCGGGCGCCTTGCTCGCGAGCCAGAACAGCAACGGCGGCGTGGCACATACGACCAGGTAGATCGCCACGTTCACCGCCATGGCTCAGGATAGGCGCGCGCCGTCCGGGTAGGGCCACTCTGTACCGGTTCCGCGGCCGGGAATACTGCGCGCCCCCAGCGCGTCGGGTAGCGTAGTAGTTGAACTTTCAAACATGGAGGCTGCGATGAGTGCGACTCCCGTGCTCTACCTGAGCCATGGCGCGCCGCCGCTCGCCGATGACGCCCGGTGGACCCGTCAGCTGGCCGACTGGTCGGCGAACCTGCCCAAGCCCAAGGCGATCCTCGTCGTCTCGGCGCACTGGGAGGAGGCGCCGGTCACCGTCGGCGCGACCACGACGGTTCCGCTGGTCTACGACTTCTGGGGCTTCCCCGAGCACTACTACACCGTGAAATACCCGGCCCCCGGCGCGCCCGAGCTGGCCGCGAAGGTGCGGAAACTGCTGTCCGGCCCCGGCACCGAGGTGCACGAGGCCCCCGACCGCGGCCTCGACCACGGCGCCTACGTGCCGCTCGTCGAGATGTACCCGGACGCGGACGTGCCGGTGCTGCAGATGTCCATGCCGACGCTGGACCCGCACAAGCTGTTCGAGCTGGGCCGCAAGCTGAAGCCGCTGCGGGACGAAGGCGTGCTGATCATCGGCAGCGGGTTCTTCACGCACAACCTCTCCGCGATGGGCGTCGGCGTGGACGGCAACCCGCCTCAGTGGTCCACCGAGTTCGACCAGTGGGGCGCGGAAACGTTGCGCGCCAACGACATCGACGCGCTGCTCGACTTCCGCCACAAGGCGCCTGCCGCGACGCTCGCGCACCCGCGCATCGAGCACTTCGCGCCGTTGTTCGTCAGCCTCGGCGCCGGCTCCGAGGACGCCAGGCCGGAAACGGTCATCGACGGCTACTGGTACGGCCTCGCGAAACGGTCGGTGCAGATCGGTTGAGAAAAGGAAAACGGGCCCGGAAGCACCACCGGGCCCGTTTTCACTTCGTCAGGGCGTCAGCCCTTGATGTTGATCCCCTTGCCGCCGACCAGGTCGTTGACCTGCTGGAAGACGGCGGTCGGCTGGGAGTCCAGCTGCGCGATGGCCGGGAGGTCACCGGCGGGCAGGACACCCTCGACGCTCGCGGGCAGGTCCGCCAGGTCCGCACCCGGCAGCTCGACCGGCAGCGTGTTGACCTGCGGCAGCGCGGAGCGCTCCGAGCGGGCCGGCAGCGCCGGCAGCTTCGGCAGGGCGGTGGCGCCCATCTCCGGCATCGTGATCGGCAGCTCGATCTGCGGCTCCTTGCCGGCGACCGAGATGTCCGTCGCGTTGCTGACCGTCGTGCTGGTGACCGCGATCAGGCCCAGCGGGATGTCGTAGACCTGCGCGACGACGCCGACCGGCACCTGCTTGCTGATCCCGGACAGCGCCTTGGCCGGGCCGGACGTGGTGTCCGTGCCGCCCACGGTCCCGGTGGTGGTGTTGTCGGCCACCGCGTGCGCGACCCCGCCCACGGACAGGGCGTTGCCGAACACCTGCGCCACGGCCGCGGCCGGGACGTCGAAGATGTCGCCGGACAGCGCGCCGCCCTCGCCCGAGGTGGTGATGTCGCCACCCGAGTTGGCCTCGGTGTCGTTGACGCCGGTCGCGTGCGCGACACCGACCAGGCTCGCGGCGTTGCCGAACACCTGGGCCACCGGCAGCGCCTGCGCCGCGAGCACGTTGCCCGCGATCGAGCCACCCTCGCCGTTGGTCTCGGCGTCGCCACCCGCGGTCGAAACGACGTCGTTGGACGCGTCGCCCTTGACCACGCCGCCCCACACCGCGGCGTCACCGAAGACGGTGGCCACGGCGCCGACCGGCGCCTCGACGATGTTGCCCGCGACGGAGCCGCCCTCGCCGGTGGTGTTCAGGTCGCCGCCCGCGGTCGAGTCGGTCACGTTCTCCGACTCGCCGAAGCCGTTGCCGATCCACGCGGCGCCGAGGCCGTGCACCTGCGCCGGGAGCGAAACCGGCACCGCGGCGAGGTTGCCTGCCGCGAAGCCGCCCTTGCCCGTCGCCTTGCCGTCGCCACCCGCGGTCGAGGTGGTGTCGGTCGTGGCCGCGCCGGCGCCCTGGCCGATCCACGCGCCGCCGATGCCGAACACCTGGACCGGGGCCGACACCGGAACCTGGACCAGGTTCGCGGAGGCCGCGGCGTTGTCGTCCTGGGTGTTGCCGTCGCCACCGGAGGTCACGGTCTTGGTCTCGGAAGCCTCCCCGGCCCCCTGACCGATCCACGAGCCGCCGACGCCGAACACCTCGGCGGGCACGGCAACCGGGACCTGCACGGCGTTGCCGGAGCCGGCCGAGTCGTTGCCCAGCGTCCCGGTGTAGCCACCGGCCTTGACGTCCTTCGTCTCGGTCGCGCTGCCCGAGGCGTTGCCGATCCACGAGCCGCCGACACCGAAGACCTCGACGGTGCCCGCCGGCGGGGCCGAAACGCTGTTGCCGCCGAGGAAGCTGCCGTTGCCGGAGGTGAAGGTGTCCGAACCGGCCTGCGCCTCGGTCTCGTTGTCGCAGCCGTTGGCGTGCGCGTTGCCGATCCAGGTGCCGCCGACGCAGAACGCCTCGACGGGCAGGGCGACGGGCGCGTCGGCGATGTTGCCGGAACCGGCCGCGTTCTCACCGCTGGTGCTGGTGGTGCCGCCCGAGGTGGCCTCGCTGCCGAGGTCCACGCCACCGGACTGGCGGTCCGCGCCGCCACCGACGAGGGAGTTGCCGATCCAGGCCGCGGCGTTGCCCGCAACGGTCGCCGGCACCGCGGGCTGCGGCTGCGCGACGTTGCCCGCCAGGAACGAGTCGTCACCGTCGGTCTGGATGTAGCTCGGGCCACGCGGGCCGTCGGCGGTGTCGCCGGCCTCGGCCTCGGCGTCGTACGAGCCGGCCGGGACGTCGGCGTCGCCGCCCCAGGAGATGGCGTTGCCCGACACCTTGGCGGGCAGGGCCACCGGGACGCCCGCGACGTTGCCGGTGCCGGCGCCCTTCGAGCCGTGCGTCTCGATCGAGCCGCCGGACTCCGCCTCGCTGGAGCCTTCGAAGTCGGTCTCGGCGTGGCCGAGGAACCAGCCCAGCGCGTTGCCCGACACCTGCAGCGGGGTCGCGCCCTGCGGGGCGATGACGTTGCCGGACAGGCCGCCGTTGGTGCCGTCGGTGACGATGTCACCGGTGGTCGACGCCTCCTGGGTCGCGCTGCCCGAGGTGTGGCCGCTGCCGACCAGGCCGAGCGCGTTGCCCGAGATCTGGACGGGCAGGGCCCAGTCCAGCGCGACGACGTTGCCGGCGAGGCCGCCGTGCGAACCGTCGGTGTTGATGTCCGAGTTGTGCTCGTAGGTCTGCGTGGCGTCCGACTCGACGGACGCGTCACCCAGCACACCGAGCGCGTTGCCGCTGATCAGGATCGGCAGCGCGGCGTTCAGCGAGACCTTGTTGCCGTGGAACGGGTCGCCGTTGTCCTGAACGGACGGAGCGGCGTCCTGCGCGACCGTGGCGCGCTGGGCGCCCGGGTTCGTGGCCTGGCCCACGCGCTGCGCCGCACCGGTGGCGGCGTCGGTGGCCTTGGCGATCACGCCGTTGGCGGCACCCATCGCCGGGGCGGCGGGCTTGAGGGCGCCGGTCTTGGTGACCGGGGCAGCGGCCTTGTTGGCGGCGTCGGTGATCGGCTTGGTGCTGATCTCCTTGTGGACCTCAGGCAGGTTGACCTGCTTGCCCAGGGTGCCCAGGGCGTTGTCCTGGATGTCGACCGGCACGCTCAGGTTGACGTCCAGCGGACCGGCCGGACTGTCCGGGTTCACGTTCTCGTCGGCAGATGCGATGCCGGTACCCAGCATCAGCAAGCCACCCGTGACCAGCGCGGTTTGGATTCCGCGCTTTGCCCAGGTCTGCATCGAGGGTTTCTCCTTTTCTTCGGGTTCCCTTGCGGGGCTTGAGGGTCGGTGCGCTAACGGAGCACCGGGGTTCGCGGGCACGGGTGAGTGCGCCCGCGAGGGCTGAAAAGCGGGGTGCTCTGGTTGCGCGCGCGACACCGGCCCGAAGAAGGGGCACGGCGAACAGGGCGGCGCTTCGAGCTACCCCGCGCGGAAATCAGTCAGGAGTGACACCGGGCTGCTCGCCCGGCTGAACCGGCGTGTGCCGGGAAACGATGCGGACGGCACTGCGGTCGTCCACACCACGCACGGCCGGGCCGCCGGCGGGAACGCCGAACAGCAGGCCGTCGATGTGGCCACCGGTGACAGCGCCACCGGGGGCGAACGGAACACCCGCGGGCGCGAGCGGCCCGCGCAGCGGCGAGTACGGGAACTGGTCCCGGTGCTCGCCCTCGGAACGGTCGGCGGCGCGGTCGTGGTGACCGGCCTTGGCCGCCTGGCCGTGCGTGCTGTCCGGAAGCGCGTTGGCGACCGGACCCATCACGGCGTCGGCGACCGGAGCGGGCAGGACCTCGGCCGCGGGGAGCGCGGCAGGCTGTCCGTCGTCGCCGGAGCCGTCCAGGCCCGGCAGCTTGATCAGGCTTCCGCCAGCGGGGCGCAGGATGTTCCACACCTTGTCGCCGAAGTCCTTGACCGCGGGCGGTGGGGTCAGCGCCTGGCCGATGACCTGCGGCGCGTCCTGCGGCTTGCGGCTGATGTGCTCGGCCGTGCCGAGGGTGCGCTCGACCGGGCGCAGCACCGCGTCGCGCGTGAACGAGTGGACCGTCTGGCGCAGGTCCGCCGCGGCCTCCTCGCCGCGGGCGGGGTCCGCCGGACCGCCGGCCATGCCGTACTTCAGCACGGTCGCCGTGGCGTTGCCGACCAGGTCGGAGGCGCCCCAGGTGAGGTCGTCGGTCGCGGTGACCACGCGGTCGGTGACCGGGGTCGGCTCGTCACCGCTCGTGCGCGTGTCGGCGGGAGCGGGGGCGATCTGGGTGGCGGAGGCGGTGGCGTCGCCGAGCAGCCAGGCGGCCGCTGTGCCGAGTGCGGCACCGGCGATCACGAGCAGGGCGCGGACGAGCCAGCGCACGGCGGGTGCCGTACCCCGTCCCATGGCCGCGTTCGCCTGCAACACCGTTCTCCTGTCGAAAAAGTTGATCGCGGTTTCCCCGCCGGACCGTGTCCGAAACGTATTCGCATCGATGCGGTAACCGCTTGCGCTGTCGAGATAACCAAACCCCGGGCGACCCTCGCACCTTCGACACGACTTGATCGCACGATCGTGTGAAGAACACTGGGTGTGGTCGGGCCTTACGCGAGGTGACCGGGCCCCGGTGCGCCCAGGATGCCAGAGATCCTGGGCGCACCAAGGGAAATCAGCCCAGCGCGCCCTGCACGATGGACGGGATCGCGCCCGCCCAGGCAGAGCTGACGAGGCCGGCGGCACCGGCACCGGCGAGCGCGCCGGACTCGTTCCAGGCGTTGACGTAATCCGCACCCGTCGGGTGCGACGGCACCACGACCGGAGCGGTCAGCTCGTCGGCCGACGCCGTGCCGGCGAAGGCGAACGCGCCGAGGGCGATGGCGAAAGCGGCGGCGCCGCGGATCAGGGTCTTGCGCATGACGTGCACTCCTTTGTTTGTGGGTTCGTGGGTGAAAGCGCTATCCGAGGGCGCCCTGGACGATGGACGGGATCGCGCCCGCCCACGCCGAGCTGACGAGGCCGGCGGCACCGGCACCGGCGAGCGCGCCGGACTCGTTCCAGGCGTTGACGTAATCCGCACCCGTCGGGTGCGACGGCACGACCACCGGAGCGGTCAACCCGCTGTCGTCACGGACGCCGACGGCCCCGGCCGCCCCCTGCACGATCGACGGGATCGCGCCGGCCCACGCCGAGCTGACCAGCCCCGCGGCGCCCGCGCCGAAGCAGGCCCCGGACTGGTTCCACGCGTTGACGTAGTCGGCGCCGGTCGGGTGCGACGGCACCTGCGCGGGGCAGGTCACGCCGGACGGTTCCGAACCGGTCGCCGCCGACGCCGTTCCCCCGGCGGCGCCCATCGCGAGCAGGCCGGCCCCCACCAGCACCGCCGCCGCCGTCGTCTTGCGGAATTTGCTGAACATCGTCAGTGCACTCCTCTTCATTCGGCCGGAAGTTCCACGCACTCCCGTCGCAAATGACGTTAAACGTCGAATGGAAGAATTCACCAGATCGACTACCCGGAAGTGTGAAGAAAGCGTTTCCGGGCAGCACAAAAAGCCGCTCCACTGCTGGTCAGAGCGGCTGAAAATGGACACAACGGAGAACAGCTGGAAACGTCGCGGAGAATTCCGCCGGAAATCAGTCGGGGGAGACCTGCGGGCAGTCCGCCCGGATGAATTCAGGGAGAACGGGACGGAACCGGTCGGCCATTCCGGCGGGCACCGGCGGTGGCGCCGGACGTGGCGGGCACGCCCCGGCCGTGTCCGTCGGGTGCACCGGAGCCGTGCAGACGCCGTTCGCGGGCGGTGCCGGAGCCGCCGGTTCCGGCGCTTCCTCCCTCGGCTCCGACGGCCGCGGACCGTCCGGCATCGCGTCTGGTGCCGGTTCCGGGAGCCGGACCGGCGTGACGACGCGCTCGATCGCGGGCGGCGCGGGTGGCGTGATGCGCGCCGGGACCGGTCGCGGCTCCGGTTGCCGCGGCTTCGCCGTGGCTCGGCGTTCCGGCGCGGCCGGCGGCGGGACGCTCGCCCGGGTCGTGCTCGTGGTGCCGGTCGCGCGCGCCGGTTCCCGGAACACCGGCGCGGTGCCGGTCAGGTCGGCGACGATCCGGTCGGTCCGCAGCGGTGGCACGATCACCTCGGTCACCTGCCGCACGACCTCGTGCACCGGCTCGGTCGTCGTGCCGACGAGGTCGATCAACGGGGCCAGCGGATCCGGCCGCTCCTCGGCAGCCGACGCCGACGAGGCGAGGAGCCAGGACACCAGCGTGATCGCGAACGCCCCGGCGATGCCGAGCAGCACGCGCACCGGGGTGGTCCCGGCCGTGGTCCGTCGCGCCATGGAGAAGTTTCCACTCCCCTCATCGCGCTGGGTGCTCAACGCGATCACGCAGTGTCGATCTTGATCGAGATTGACATACCGCCGGAACCTGCGCTGGCCCGCTGCCGGCACTGCGCCTGATCGTGTGATGGCCGGCCCGGGCGCTGCTTGCGCGAGTTGCGCTGCCGTATTCGTCCGGCTCGATAGGGTGGATCCGTGAGTGAGCCGCAGCCCCCGAAGTACGGATTCCTCAGCGACGACTCGGTCGTCCCGCGTGGGCTCCGCGTCAGCGCCGCGTTCAGCTGGCGGTTCCTCGTGGTGGCCGCGGCCGCCTACCTCATCCTGCGGCTGCTCGCCTTCCTGTCGGTCGTGGTGATCCCGGTGGCGATCGCGCTGCTGCTCGCCGCGCTGCTCGCCCCGGCGGTGGCGCGGCTGGTGCAGATCCGGGTGCCCAGGGGGCTGGCGACGGCGATCGTGCTGATCGGCGGGCTCGCGGTGCTCGGCGGGCTGCTCGCGTTCGTGGTCATCAACGTCACCGACGGCCTGCCCGCGCTGACCAGCCAGGTCAACAGCAGCCTCGACCAGATCCGCGACTGGCTGATCAACGACCTGCACCTCAAGCAGGAGCAGATCCAGCAGTTCCTTGACAACTCGATCGCGTTCCTGCAGGACAACCAGGCCGCGTTCACCAACAGCGCGCTCACCACGGCGACCACCGTCGGCGAGATCCTCACCGGGTTCGTGCTGACGCTGTTCGTCCTGATCTTCTTCCTCGCCGGCGGCGACAAGATCTGGAGCTGGGTGACGCTGGGCATCCCGCAGCGGGTCCGGCGCCGGGTGGACGTCGCGGGCCGGCGCGGGTTCGCCTCGCTGGTCGCGTTCGTCCGTGCCACCGCCGCGGTCGCCGTGGTGGACGCGGTCGGCGTCGGGATCGGGCTGGCGATCCTCGGTGTCCCGCTCGCGATCCCGCTGTCCACGCTGGTGTTCCTCGGCGCGTTCATCCCGATCTTCGGCGCGGTGATCACCGGCGCGGTCGCCGTGCTCGTCGCGCTGGTCACCAAGGGTTTCGTCACCGCGCTGATCGTGCTGGCGATCCTGATCGCGGTCATGCAGCTGGAGAGCCACATCCTGCAGCCGCTGCTGCTCGGCCGGGCGGTCAAGCTGCACCCGCTGGCCGTGGTGCTCGGCATCGCCGCGGGTCTGGTCATCTACGGCATCCCGGGCGCGCTGCTCGCGGTGCCGCTGATGTCGATCGTCAACGCCGGCGTGCGCTCGCTGCTGCACGAGGTCGACCCGGACCCGGCCGAGGTCGACGTCCTGCACGACATCGAAGCCGTGCCCAACGCCGACCCCGCGGAGGCGGACAAGGAGCCCGGCGAACCGGACAAGTCGTGAGCCGCCGGTTCGGCCCGACGGCGCGCGAACCGGCGACCCCGCTGTGGTGGGGCACGATCGGCCTGCGCGTGCTGACTCTGCTGTTCGCGCTGGGTGCGGTGATCGTGCACAGCGACGGCTACCAGCGACCGTGGCTGGCCTGGACCGTGCTCGGCGCGATGGCCTTGTGGACGGTCGCGACCGCGCTGGTCTACGCGCGGGAGGCGCTGCGGTGGCGGTGGCGCTGGTTCGTCCTCGCCGACGTCCTGGTCACCTGCGCCCTGATGCTGACCTCGCCGTGGATCCTGACCGACGCGCAGAACGCGGCCGTGGCGCCGCTGATCACGACCGTGTGGGTGGCCGGGGCGCCGGTCGCCGCGGGCACGCGCTTCGGCGGGGTGGGCGGTGTCGCCGCCGGGCTGGTGATCGCGGCCGCGACGGGGATCGCGCGGCAGGGGTTCACCCTCGACGTGGCGCGCGACGGGGTGCTGCTGGTCGCGAGCGGGCTGCTGATCGGGATGAGCGCGACCACCGCCCGCAAGTCGGCGGCCGTGCTCGCCGAGGCGCTGCGCACCGAGGTCGCCAACGCCGAGCGGGAACGGCTGGCGCGGGACGTCCACGACAGCGTGCTGCAGGTGCTGGCGCGCGTCCGGCGGCGCGGCGCCGAGCTGGGCGGGGAGGCGGCCGAGCTCGCCGAACTGGCCGGTGAGCAGGAGATCGCGCTGCGGGCGCTGGTCACCACCGGGCCGAGGGGGCACAGCACCGGCGAGACCGACCTGCGGGCCGCGCTGCAACTGCTGGGGTCGTCGAAGGTGCAGGTCGCCGCCCCGGCGGGCGAGGTGAACCTGCCGTCGCGCACGACCGCGGAGCTGGTCGCCGTCGTCCGCGAGGCGCTGTCCAACGTCGACAAGCACGCCGGCCCGGCGGCCAAGGCGTGGGTGCTGCTGGAGGACGTCGGTGGCGAGGTCGTGGTGACCGTCCGGGACGACGGTCCGGGCATCCCCGAGGGACGGCTCGCGGATGCGGAGGGTGAGGGCCGGTTGGGCGTTGTTCGCTCGATGCGGGGACGCGTGGCCGAACTCGGTGGCACGATCTCCCTGGAGACCGCGCCAGGGCAGGGGACCGAATGGGAGATCCGGGTGCCGAGGAAATGATCAGCGTGATGGTCGTCGACGACCACCCGATCTGGCGGGACGGCGTGGCGCGCGACCTGACCGAGAACGGCTTCGACGTGCGGGCGACCGCGCCGGACGCCACCGCCGCGGTGCGCATCGCGACCGCGGTCCGGCCCGACGTGGTGCTGATGGACATGAACCTGGGCAGCACGTCCGGGGTCGACGCGACCCGCGAGATCACCACGTCGCTGCCGGACACCCGGGTGCTCGTGCTGTCGGCCAGCGGCGAGCACAGCGACGTGCTGGAGGCGGTCAAGGCCGGGGCGTCCGGGTACCTGGTGAAGTCGGCGTCGGTGCGGGAACTGGTCGAGGCCGTGCGCCGGACCGCGGAGGGCGACCCGGTCTTCACGCCCGGGCTGGCCGGCCTGGTGCTGGGCGAGTACCGGCGGATGGCGTACGCGCCGGCCGGCGGGGTGGCGCCGCCGCGGCTGACCGAACGGGAGACCGACGTCCTGCGGCTGGTCGCGAAGGGCCTCACGGCGCGGCAGATCGCCGAGCGGCTCGTGTTGTCGCACCGGACGGTGGAGAACCACGTGCAGTCGACGCTGCGGAAGCTGCAGCTGCACAACCGCGTGGAGCTCGCGCGGTACGCGATCGAGCACGGGCTGGACAAAGACTAGGGATTTTCCCGGATCTCGGTTCGGGGTCCGCGGCCGTAGCGTGGTGGCATGGGCGAGGAGACCGGGACCAAGCCGATGAGCCCGCGCGACCTGCGGGTGTCGGACGCGGAGCGCGAGCACGTCGTCGAGGTGCTGCAGAAGGCGATCGGCCGCGGCATGATCGACCTGGACGAGTTCACCGAGCGCACCGACACGGCGCTGGCGGCGCGGACGCGGGGTGAGCTGAACGCCGTGCTCGCGGACCTGCCCGGGCTGGTGCACCCCGACGTGTACCCGGCCGCGCCCGCCGCGTCGTACTCGTCCGACCAGCGGCTCGAGCTGAACGCGAAGTACTCGGCGCTGGTGCGCAACGGCCGCTGGCTGGTGCCGCCGGAGGTCGTGGTGCGCAACCGGTACGGCTCGACGAAGCTCGACTTCAGCGAGGCGCAGGTGAGCAGCCCGGTGGTGCGCGTCGAGCTGGACTGCAAGTGGGGTTCGGTCGAGGTGATCATCCCCGAGCACGCGGCGGTCGACCTGAACGCGATCACCGAGATCAAGTACGGCTCGCTGCAGGACAAGACCGGTTCGGACGGCCGGCCGGGCAACCCGCGGCTGGTGTTCGCCGGGCGGTTGCACGGGGGCTCGCTGGTGATCCGCCACCCGCGGCGGGGGATCTTCGGCCTGTAGCGGCGGGGTGGCGCCCGGGGGCGTTGGCACGGCGGGCGACGGGCAGCCGTAGCGCGCGACGGTCCTGCCGGGGAGGCTGGGCACCAGTGGCGCGGGGGTCGCCCTGGCGGGGTGATGGCACCCGGTAGGCGCCAGTGGTCGTGGCGTTCGCACCGCCTGCGCGCGGGCGTTCGCGCCGCAGGCGGGCAGCGGCTACGGCGGAGACCGTGGCGCCACCGCGCCGAAGGGGCGCCACCGGCCGCGGGGCGCGAGCTCTCGCGGTGCCACACGCCGCAAGCGCCTGCGCCTCCAACCCCGCGCGCGGCCAGCCCAGCGCAATCAGCCCCACCGGGCTAACCCCCGGACGGTCAGTCACCGAGGCTCACCCCGCACGGTCAGCCCCGCCCGGCCAGCGCCGCGTCGTCAGTTCCCCCGCGGTCAGCCCCACCGGGCTAACCCCCAGACGGTCAGTCACCGAGGCTCACCCCGCACGGCCAGGCTGCGCAGCCAGCCCCGCCCGGCCAGCGCCGCGTCGTCAGTTCCCCCGCGGTCAGCCCCTTGCGGCGGCGCGCGCCTCGGCCGGTGTCGTGGCCTTGAGCGCGGCCTGTGCAGCCGCTTCGCAGTCGGCCAGCGTGGCCGTGGCCAGGCCGGCTCCCACTGCGCGGATCGCGCTCGCGTTCATCGACAGGCTCGTCATGCCCAGGCCGGTGAGCACGCGGGCCAGCAGGGGATCCGCGGCCGCCTCACCGCACACGCCCGCCGGTTTGCCGCTCGCCTTCGCGGCTGCGCCGATCATCGCGATCAGCCGCAGCAGCGCGGGCTGCCACGGGTCGTTCAAGCCCGCCACCGCGCCCAGCTGCCGGTCCGCGGCGAAGGTGTACTGCGCCAGGTCGTTCGTGCCCACCGAGACGAAGTCGACCGCGGCCAGGATCTCCTCCGCCGCCAGCGCGGCCGACGGCACCTCGATCATCACCCCGGCCCGCGCGATCCCCGCCGCCCGCACGCGTTCCGCGAACCACGCCGCCTCCTCAGCCGTCGCCACCATCGGCGCCATCACCGACACCTCGGCGCCCGAATCCGCGGCCGCGCCCGCGATCGCTTCCAGTTGCCGGTCCAGCACGTCCGGCCGGTCGAACGCCACGCGCAGGCCCCGCACGCCGAGCGCCGGGTTCGGTTCCGCCGCGGGGGACAGGAACGCCAGCGGCTTGTCGGCGCCCGCGTCCAGCGTCCGCACGACCACCGGTTTCCCCGCGAACGGCGTCAGCACCGCGGCGTACGCGGCACGCTGCTCGCCGACCGGCGGCTCGGCCGGTGCGTCCAGGTAGCAGAACTCCGTGCGGAACAGGCCCACGCCCTCCGCGCCCGCATCCGCGGCGGCCCGCGCGTCGGCGGGTGAGCCGACGTTGCCGAGCACCTTGACGCGGTGGTCGTCCGCCGTCGCGCCGACGCCGTTCCACTCCGCCGCGCCCTCGCGTGCCGCGGCGACCACCGGGGCGTCCGCCGCGACGACCTCCACCACGCCGGTGTCGCCGTCCACCAGCAGCGCGTCCGCCTCCAGCGCGAGGACCCCGCGCACCGCCACCACCGCCGGGATGCCCAGCGAGCGGGCCAGGATCGCGGTGTGGCTGGTCGGCCCGCCCTCCTCGGTCACCAGCGCGAGCACCTGCGCCGGGTCGAGGCCCGCCGTGTCGGCAGGCGCCAGGTCCCGCGCGACGAGCACGCTCGGGCCGGCCAGGTCGGGCACGCCCGGCGGTGCGACACCCCGCAACTCCGCGATCACACGGTCCCGGATGTCCTCGATGTCGCGGACCCGCTCGGCCATGTACCCGCCGGCCGCTGCAAGCGCTTTCGCGAAGCCGTTCGCCGCCTCGTAGACCGCCCGCTCGGCGGGCCTGCCTTCCGCGGCCACCAACCGTTCCGCCTCGCTGATCAGCGCCGGGTCACCCGCCATCGCCGCGCTGGTCAGCAGGATCGTCGCGGCGTCGCCGGACGCCTGGCCCGCAAGCGCTTCCAGCCGCTCGGCGACCACGCGCGCGGCGGGGGCGATCCGCGCGGCCTCGGCCTGCGGATCGGACGGCGCGGGCCCGCTCTCGGGTGCGCCTGCGGGTTCGGGCACGGCGACGACCGGACCGCTCGCGCGACCCGGGCTCACCGGCACCCCGGACAGCCTCGTTTCCGACATGGTCTAGACCATACCCTCTCCGGATGCGTTCCCGACCAGCGTTCCACGAACCCGCGGCTTCCGCAGCCGTCGGACTGGAACGCACGCGACCAGAGCGCGGTGAGCCCGTCCGGGCACTCTTCCCTATGCAAACGTGAAGATTCTTGTAACTTCTGCGGCTGATGGTGCGACACTAGGGTGAGCGTCCGCGACGTCACCCGATCGGGGCAATCTCGACATCGGGCCGTCCCGCCAGGGTTCACGCGGGCTCTCACTTGGCGTCCGGCACCGGTTGCGCCACCGGAAGCCGGGCATCGGGTCGCTGGTACCGATCGCGTAGCCCCCCGAGCGATCGGTACCGGCGGCGCCCGATTACGTCGGAAATGCCGCGCTCACCTTCTAGAATGCCGGGATGGACAAGCCGACCCGACGGGGTCGCGAGCGCGCGGCGACCGATCAGGACATCCGCCGCACCGCGCGCAAGCTCCTCGTCGAGCGCGGACCGGAAGCCGTCACCCTGCGGGCCATCGCCCGCGAGCTCGGCATCACCGCACCCGCCCTCTACCGGTACTACGGCTCACGCGACGACCTCGTCGAGCACCTCCGCCTCGACGTCGTCGCCGACCTGGCCGCCGAACTCACCGAAGAACTCTCCGGGCTGCCCGACGACGGCGCGGTCCAGCTCTTCGCGATCTGCCGCGGCTTCCGCCGCTGGGCGCTCACCCACACCAAGGAGTTCACGCTCGTGTTCGCGTCGCCGACCGGCGAGGTCGGCTCGGCCGCGGGCAGCGTGGCGACCCTGAACCGGGCCAACGAGCCGTTCGGCCGGATCTTCCTCACCGCGGCCGGGCACCTGCTGGCCAACTTCCAGCTGGAGATCCCGCCGGCCGAAGCGGTGCCCGTCGAGCTGCACGACGACCTCACCGCGTTCCAGGACGACCTGCTGGCGGTGCTGCGCGAGTCCGGCGTCGACTTCCCGCCGGACAAGCTCGACCTGGGCACCACGTACGTGATGATCCAGTTCTGGGCGCGCCTCTACGGGCACGTGACGCTGGAGGTGTTCGGCAACTACCCGATCCCGATGTCCAAGCCGGACGCCGTGTTCGACGCGCTGCTGGCCGACCTCGCGCGCGAGATCGGCCTCGACACCCCCTAGAGGACCACGTTCACCAGGCGGCCCGGCACGACGATGACCTTGCGCGGCGTGCCGCCGTTCAACAGCGCCGCGATCTTCTCGTCGGCCAGCGCCGCCGCCTCGACGGCGTCCTTCGCCGCGTCGGCGGGCACCTGGATCCGCGCGCGGACCTTGCCGTTGACCTGGATCGGGTACTCCACCGTGTCCTCGACCAGGAACTTCTCGTCCGCGACCGGGAACGGGCCGTGCACCAGCGAGTCCTCGTGGCCCAGCCGGTGCCACAGCTCCTCGGCGATGTGCGGGCACAGCGGCGCCAGCATCAGCACCAGCGGCTCGACCAGCTCGCGCGGCGTCGCCTCGGCGGCGCCGTAGACCTTGGTGAGGTGGTTGTTGTACTCGATCAGCTTCGCGCCGGCGGTGTTGAACCGCAGGCCCGAGTAGTCGTCGCGGACCCCGGCGATGGTCTTGTGCAGGATCCGGCGGTCCTCGTCCGTCGCCTCCGCGCCGGACACGCGCAGCTCACCGGTCTGCTCGGAGACCACCAGCCGCCACACCCGCTGCAGGAACCGGTGGGCGCCGACGACGTCCTTGGTCGCCCACGGCCGGGAGTCGGCCAGCGGGCCCATCGACATCTCGTAGAACCGGAAGGTGTCGGCCCCGTAGTCCGCCGCCATCTGGTCGGGCGTGACCACGTTCTTCAGGCTCTTGCCCATCTTCCCGTACTCTTGCTTGACTTCCTTGCCCTGGTGGAAGAACTTGCCGTCCTTCTCCTCGACCTCCTCGGCCGGGACGTAGAAGCCGCGCTCGTCGGTGTAGGCGTAGGCCTGGATGTAGCCCTGGTTGAACAGCCGCCGGTACGGCTCCTCGGCGCTGACGTACCCCAGGTCGAACAGCACCTTCTGCCAGAACCGCGAGTACAGCAGGTGCAGCACCGCGTGCTCGACGCCGCCGACGTACAGGTCGACACCGCCCGGGTCGTTCACGCCGTGCTCGGCCGGGCGCGGGCCCATCCAGTACTGCTCGTTGCCCGCGTCGACGAACCGCTCGGCGTTGTCCGGGTCGATGTAGCGCAGCTGGTACCAGCAGGAACCGGCCCAGTTCGGCATCGTGTTGGTGTCGCGGCGGTAGGTCTTCTTGCCGTCGCCGAGGTCCAGCTCGACCTCGACCCAGTCGCTCGCGCGGGACAGCGGCGGCGACGGCTCGCTGTCGGCGTCCTCCGGGTCGAAGGTGCGCGGCGAGTAGTCGTCCACCTCGGGCAGCTCGACCGGCAGCATGTGCTCCGGGATCGCGTGCGCCTGGCCGTCCTCGTCGTACACGATGGGGAACGGCTCGCCCCAGTACCGCTGCCGCGAGAACAGCCAGTCGCGCAGCTTGTACTGCACCGTGCCGGCGCCGTGGCCGTTCTCCTCCAGCCACTGGATGATCGTCTTCTTGGCGTCGTCGACGTTCATCCCGTCCAGGAAGCCACTGTTGATCGCGACCCCGTCGCCGGTGAACGCCTTGCCGTCGAAGCCCTCGCTCGGCTGGACCGTGCGGACGATCTCCAGGCCGAACTTCTCCGCGAAGTCCCAGTCGCGCTGGTCCTGCGCGGGCACCGCCATGATCGCGCCGGTGCCGTAGCCCATCAGCACGTAGTCGGCGATGAAGACCGGGATCTCCTTGCCGTTGACCGGGTTCACCGCGTACGAGCCGACGAAGACGCCCGTCTTGTCCTTGCTCTCCTGGCGGTCCAGTTCGGACTTCCGGGACGCGGCGCGGCGGTAGGCGGCGACGGCCTCGGCCGGGGTGGCGGCCCCGCCGGTCCACCGCTCGTCCACATCGGACGGCCACTGCGCGGTGGTCAGCTCGTCGACCAGCGGGTGCTCGGGCGCCAGCACCATGTAGGTGGCGCCGAACAGCGTGTCCGGACGGGTGGTGAAGACCTCGATCTTGTGCTCACCGGCGGCGAAGGTGACGCGCGCGCCGTGCGATCGGCCGATCCAGTTGCGCTGCATCGACTTGACCTTCTCCGGCCACTCCAGCCGGTCCAGGTCGTCGACCAAGCGGTCGGCGTAGGCGGTGATGCGCATCATCCACTGGCGAAGGTTGCGGCGGAACACCGGGAAGTTGCCGCGCTCGCTGCGGCCGTCCGGCGTGACCTCCTCGTTGGACAGCACCGTGCCCAGGCCGGGGCACCAGTTCACCGGCGCCTCGGAGATGTAGGCCAGCCGGTGCTCGTCCAGGATCTTCAGCTGCTCGGCGCGGGTCAGCTCGCACCAGCCGCGCCCGTCGGGCGTGCGGCGCTTGTCCTGCGCGTACTCGGCCTCCAGCTCGACGATGGGGCGGGCCTTGCCCAGCTTCTCGTCGTACCAGGAGTTGTAGATCTTCAGGAAGATCCACTGGGTCCACTTGTAGTACTCCGGATCGATCGTCGCGATCCGGCGGCGCTCGTCGTGGCCAAGCCCCAGCCTGCGGATCTGCCGCAGGTAGGTCTCCATGTTCTGCTCGGTCGTCGTGCGCGGGTGCTGCCCCGTCTGCACCGCGTACTGCTCGGCGGGCAGGCCGAACGCGTCGAAGCCCATGGTGTGCAGGACGTTGCGCCCGATCATCCGGTGGTAGCGGGCGTAGACGTCCGTCGCGATGAAGCCCAGCGGGTGCCCGACGTGCAGACCGGCCCCCGACGGGTAGGGGAACATGTCCTGCACGAAGAGCTTGTCCGAGGGAACGCTGGAGTCGGTCGCCAGCGAGCCGGCCGGGTTCGGTGCGTGGAAGGTGCCGTGATCGGCCCAGTAGTTCTGCCAGCGCAGCTCGACCCGACCGGCCAGCTCGGCGTTGTACCGGTGGCCGGGCGTTTCCTCGATTGCTTCACTCACCCAACCATGGTAAGCGGCCCGGCCTGCCCGGCTCTCAGCGCACCGCGAATGCGATGACCTGCGTGATCTGGCGGGTCGACAGGTTGTCGTCGCTGACCAGCAGCAGGGTCCGCTCGCCGCTCGGCAGGCGCGGTCCCCAGGTCATGCCCTCCAGGTTGTCGACCTTGGACAGCGGGTAGTCGGCCAGGTCGAGCAGCAGCTTCTTCCGCACCGGCCGCACCTTCGCGCCGTCCAGGGAAGCGGTGTGCAGGACGTTCGTCGCGCCGGTCGTGTCGATCTCGTAGATCCGCACCTTGTTGCCGACGCCGGACACGTAGGAGCGCTCCATCACGAGGTAGCGCGACGGGTCCAGCGGATCGGCGGCGAGGATCGACGAGACGCCGGTGTCGGTGGTGCCGCCGGGCGGGTTCGAGTCGGCGAAGACCGGTTCCTGCGGGTAGGCGTACTGCGCGAGGACCGGACCGGTGCGGGCCTGCACGGTGATCCGGGACAGCGCGCCCCGCTCGGGCGTCGCGACCGGGCCGTCCTGCAGCAGCGGGCCCTCCACCGAGCTGACGACGAGCGTGCCCGCGGCGGCGAAGGTGAGGCCTTCCAGCACGAGGTTGCGGCGCGGGCCGGAGTCCGGGCGCATCCGCTCGTTGTCCGGAATCGGCAGGGTGCGCACGTAGCCGCCGTCGCGCCGGGCCACCTGGACCGACGGGTCGATCAGCGCGGTGTCCGACCGGATGCCCTCCTGGCTCCAGTAGTAGGAGCCGGTCCACGGGTCGACCCGCATCTCCTCGGGGTCGACCGAGTCCTCCGGGTAGGTGCCGCCGTCCGGCTGCCGGAACAGCTGCGCGCTGGTGAAGGTGACCGGTCCGAGCCCCTTGGCGGACACCGGGACCTTCGCCGTGAAGAACCGGGCCGGCGCCTCGGAGGTGTCGTCGGCGATGAAGACGTACTCGCCGGTGCGCGGGTCGTAGTCGATGCTCGACAACTCCCCGATCGTGTAGTCGCCGACGGGCAGCGCGTGCGAGATAATTTGTTCCCCCAGGAAACGCACGGGCGCGGGAGCGGCCTGTGCGGCGGGAGCGACGGTCAAGAGCAGAGAGCCGGCGAGCACGCCGGCCGAGAGTCGCTTCAGCATGGCGTGCAGCACAGCGCACGTGGGTGTCCAGCGGGTAGCGCCAACATCACGCTTATGCTCGTTGACGTGTTCGTAGTCGCGCTGGTTCCGCTCGTGCTGGGTGTCGTCGTGGGCTGGGGAGGCCTGCTCGGCTGGCGGGAGAAACTCCCGCGCGACCGCGGCGCCGGTGTGCGCACGGCCGCCACCCTGCGCTCCGACGAGGCGTTCCGCGTCGCGAACCGCGTCGCCGGGCTGCCCACCATGGTCGCCGGGGTGATCGGGATCGTGGCCGGGATCGCCGGCCTGCTCATGCCGGGCACCGCGGGTGTCCTGACCGCGACCGCGATCGGCCTGGTCGGCATGTTCGCGCTCGTCGCCGGTGGTGGCGTGCTGGGCAACCGGGCCGCGGCCGCCGTGCCGCCGCCGGCTCCCGCCGCGCCGGCCGGGTGCTCCGGTTGCGCTTGCGGCGGGTGTGCCGTGCAGCGCGCCTAGTTTCGCTGCAAGTCGCCCGGGTGGGTGGCCAGCAACGCCGTCGGCACACCCTGGCGGCGCAGGACCTGGCCCCACAGGTCCCGCTCCGGCGTGGCCAGCACGTCGCTGGGCAGCGCCGGGACGATGAGCCAGTCACCGCGGTCGATCTCGCCGTCCAGCTGACCGGAGTCCCAGCCCGCGTAACCCGCGAACACGCGCAGGCCACGCACCTTCGGCACCAGCGCGTCCGGATCGGCGTCCAGGTCGACCAGCGCCACCGGACCACGCACGCCGATCAGCCCCGGCACGCCCGACGCGGTCTCCCCGGCACGCAGCGCGGCCAGGCACAACGCGGTCTTCTTCTCCACCGGGCCGCCGACGAACACCGACTGCGGCTCCACCACGTGCCGTCCCCAGCTGGGCAGCACGTCGTCGACCGGCACGTCGCTCGGGCGGTTCAGGACGACCCCGAGCGTTCCCTCCTCCCGGTGGTCGATGATGAACACCACCGTGCGGCGGAAGTTGGGATCGAACATCGTAGGAGCGGCGACCAGGAGCGATCCCGGTTCAACCTCGGCGTCCGCTGGCACGCACCCATGATCCCACTCCCGGAAAACAGGGCCGCACGGCCGGGAACAAGGCGCGGCCCCCACCCGTTGGACTGGGTGGCCGGCGCACTCCGTGTCCCCCGGGCTCACTGAAGAAAAGCCTTTGTGGAATACCGTTCGGCAGGAGCCACACTGCGCAATGCCGCCGAGAGGCGACCAAGTGCGCCGGCCCTCGAAATCTTCCCCTCCTTCCGGCGCGCCCGGCACCGTAAGCTGGTGAGCCGTGACAGCGAGTGCACATCCCGTCGAGAAGGTGTCACCGCGCGCGTTCTTCGCGATGGCGGGCTTCCGCACGCTTCTGTTCACCCGCTTCGCCGCCCAGTTCTCCGACGGCATGTTCCGGGCCGGGCTGGCCGGGGCGGTGCTGTTCAACCCCGAGCGCGGCGCCGACCCGCTGACCATCGCGGGCGGGTTCGCCGTCCTGCTGCTGCCGTACTCGTTCATCGGGCCGTTCGCGGGCGCTCTGCTGGACCGCTGGGACCGGCGGCGCGTGCTGATCGTGGCCAACCTGCTGCGCGGCACGGCGATCGTCGCGACCGCGGTCTCGGTCGGGCTCGGGTTCGCCGGGCTGGAACTGTTCGTGCTCGCGCTGATCGTGGAGGGCATCTCGCGGTTCGTCGGGTCCGGTCTGTCCGCGTCGCTGCCGCACGTCGTGCCAGCGGGCACCCTGGTCACGGCCAACGCGGTGGCGACCACGCTCGGCTCGCTGGTCGCGGTGCTCGGCGGCGGGGTCGCCATCGGGTTGCGGTCGTTGATCGGCGCCGGGAACACCGGTTCCGGCTGGACGACGGCCGTCGCGATGCTCGGCACTGTGGTCTCGGCCGCGATCGCCCGCCGGTTCGCCCGTGGCGCGCTGGGACCGGATTCGGTCGACGAGCCCAGTGATGCGTTCCTTGCCGTGGCCCGCGGCTTGGTCGACGGGGCCAAGGCCGCGCTGGGCGCGCCCAGCGTCGTCGCCGGGTTCGTCGCGCTGCTCGCGCACCGGGCGTCCTACGGCATTTCGCTGCTGATCACGGTGCTGCTGCTGCGGTTCAGCTTCACCGACCAGGGGCTGCTCAAGGCCGGGCTGCCCGGACTGGGGCAGCTCGCCGCGATGGCGGGCGCCGGGATCCTGTTCGCCGGCTTCCTCACGCCGCGGCTGGTGCGCAGGCTCGGCCGCCGCCGCGCGATCCCCGGCGCGCTGGTGGTCGCCGCGGTCGCGCAGGCCGGGCTCGGCCTGCCGATGCAGCTGCCGACCGTGCTGGTCGCGTCGTTCGTCATCACCGCCGCAGGCCAGGTCGTCAAGCTGTGCGTGGACTCCTCGATCCAGCACGACGTGCGCGACGAGGCCCGCGGCCGGGTGTTCTCCCTGTACGACACGCTGTTCAACATCACGCAGGTGATCGCGGTCTCCCTCGCCGCGACGGTCGTGCCGTTGACCGGGCGGTCCGTGTCGCTGCTGCTCGTCGCCACCGCGCTGTACCTGCTCGGCGCGGCCGGGTACCTGGTGATCGCGCGGCGCGCCCGCACCGAGTGACGGAATTTTCCCGATTACGCCGACCGGCGGAACGCGGCCCACTAGAGTGGCCCGCGTGAGCACCCCGGGGGACGACCGCGCGCAGAAGGAAGCCCGCAACGCGGCGATGCGTGAGACCGTCGACCAGTTGATGGACAAGTTCCACCAGCAGACGGCGCAGCTGAGGGAGGCGCAGGAGGCCGCGTCCGCCCTCACCGCGGAACTGTCCTCGCCGGACGGCCTGGTCAAGGTCACCATCGACGCGCAGGGCACGCTGGCCGACCTCAAGCTCGCTCCGACGACGTTCGACCGCACCCGCCCGGAGGCGCTGGCGCGCACGATCAGCGACCTGGTGCGCCGCGGGATGCTGCAGGTCAAGCAGCAGCAGGCCGAGTTGTTCCGGCCGCTGACCGCGGACCTGCCCGACCTGTCCGAGTTCATCGAGGGCGCGCCGTCGCTGGCCGGCCTGATGCCGGACATCCCGGACTTCCTCGAACCCGAGCCGGAACCGGAGCCGCGCCCCGCCGAGGACCCGGAGTCGCAGACGATCATGCGCCGGGACGCGCCGATTTCTGCGCCGGCACCGAAACCGGCGGCGCGCCGCCCGCGTCCGAGCAACGACGACGACGAAATGCCCGACACCTGGATGACGCGGGGTGACCGATGACCGGAGCCGGTACCGGCCATGACATGGACCCGGACACGGTCCGGTCCGGCGCGGGGAAGTTCCCGCCGGCGGGTGACGACCTGAAAGCCGCCGGCGCGGCGCTCAAGGCCGCGCTCGAGGCGCAGGGCGCCTGCTGGGGCAACGACGAGTCCGGCCAGGCGTTCGCCAAGGACTACGAACCGGCCGCGAAGAACTGCACCGAGGCCTTCGGGAGCCTCGACCAGGCGCTGAAGGACGTGGCGAAGGCCGTGAAGGACGCCGCGGACGCGACCGAGGGCACGCACAAGGACGCCGAGAAGGTCATCAAGAACACAGGTCAGGTCTGACCATGGGGATGGAGTTCCCCGAGGACGTCAAGTGGCTGCTGCCCATCGTCGTCGGCGAGCACTGGCCGGAGGGCGACGAGGACAAGCTGCGCGAGGTCCGGGACGCGTGGCTGGCCGCACGGGACGCGCTGGGGCCGATCGTCGACAAGGCGAACGGGGCCGCGTCGGAGGTGCTGAGCACCTGGACCGGTCAGCCCGCGGTCGAGTTCCAGAAGATGTGGGACAAGTTCGTCACCGGTGACGAGGCCTACTTCACGAACCTGACCAAGGCGTGCGAGGCGCTGGCGCAGTCGGCGAACGCGACGGCGCTCGACGTCGAGTACACGAAGTACATGATCATCGCGTCGCTGATCATCCTGGCGATCCAGATCGCGGCGATGATCGCGGCCGCCGTGGTCACGTTCGGCGGGTCGACGGCGGGCATCGTGCCCGCGCAGATGGCCACGCGGATGACCGTGCAGATGGTCTTCCGGCAGCTCGTGCAGAAGATGCTGCAGGAGGGCTTTCGCAAGGTCGCGATGCAGTTGCTGAAGCGGCTGGCCAAGGAGATCGCGATGAACGTCGCGATGAACCTGGCGCTGGACGGCGGCATCCAGGCGCTGCAGATGGCCAAGGGCGACCGCAAGAGCTGGGACTTCGACAAGACCGCCGGTGCGCTGGCCAGCGGTGTGGCCGGTGGTGTCGCCGGGGCGGCCGGGCACGCGATCCCGAAGGGCGCGACCAAGGGGCTGCAGGACAGCGTCGCCGGGCAGATCGCGGACCGCGCCGTGCGGGAGGGCGTGCGCGGGGCCGTCGAAGGTGTGGCCACGACGGTCGGGCAGGCCGCGCTGACCGGCGACCTCGGCAACCTGAAGATGCAGGACCTGGCGATGGGCGCGTCCGCGGGGGCCGTGGACCGCGCGACCGGTGGTGCCAAGGACCAGATCAACGAGATCAAGAGCTTCAACGCCGACGTGCGGGCGGGCAACATCAAGGTCGACGGTTCGCCGGTGGATTCCGGCTCGTCGGACTCGGGTGGTTCGTCGTCGTCTTCGGACTCGGGTGGCTCGTCCCGTTCGGATTCCGGTGGTTCGTCGCGCTCCGATTCGAGCGGTTCGTCGTCTGCGCCGGCCGCGCGTGAGCCGGCGATGGCCTCGTCGGGCAGCTCGTCCGGGTCGGTGTCGAACGCGATCGCGAACGACCGGGTGAGCGGCCAGTCGGCGGTGGTGGCGGATCGCCCCGCCACCGCGGCCGAACCGCCACGGTCCACTTCGGACGGCGGTTCCGCGCACCAGGGCGGCCAGGCCCCGGCGGCGTCGACGGCCGCACCGGCAGCCCCGGTCGGCGGCGCACCAGTGGGCGGCGCCCCCAGCCAGGCCGGCGGGGGTTCGACGGGAGGTACTTCGGGCGGTTCGTCGGCAGGCGGCTCGTCCGCGGGTTCGTCCGGTGGTTCGTCGGCCGGAGGTTCCTCCGCTGGTTCGTCCGCAGGCAGTTCGTCGTCCGGCGGCTCGTCCGCAGGTGGCTCGTCATCCGGCGGTTCGTCGGCAGGCGGTTCGTCGGCAGGTTCAGGGGGCAGCTCCTCCGCGGGCTCGGCCGGCAACTCCGCGGGCGGTTCTTCCGCTGGTTCTGCCAGCGGTTCTTCTGCTGGTTCGTCCGCCGGCTCGTCCAGCGGCTCCGCCGCAGGCTCCGGCAGTGCTTCGGCGGGCTCCCCGTCCGGCAGCTCCTCCGCGGGCTCGGCCGGTGGATCCTCCGCGGGTTCCGGCAACACGGGAGGTACCTCGTCCCGCGGCACGTCCGGGACTTCGGACGGCGCCCCGGCCACCGGTGCGGACCGGGTGCCCGCCCTGGCCGGTGCGGGTCCGGCCCAGCCGGGCAGCGGGTTCCCGCCCAACGACCCGTCGACGAACCCGGACGGCGTGGCAGCCGCCGGTTACACACCCGGTGGCTTCGGCCCTACCGGAGGCGCACCTTCGTCGCCCCAGCACGGCGACCGGGGACAGCAGCCGCCGCCGCAAATGCCTCCCGCCGCGCCGATGCAGGGTTACCCGGGTGGCGCACCTCAGGGCTACGGTCAGGGTGCTCAGCCGCCGCGTGCTCCGCACGCCGGCCCTCCGGTGCAGGGCAGGCCGCCCCAAGGCTTCGCCCAGGGCGCACCGTTCCAGGGTCGGCCACCTCAGGGCGCCCCCGCACAAGGCGCGCCGTTCCAGGGACAGCCGCCCCAAAGCGGCCCGGCACAGGGCGGTCCCGTTCAGGGTGGCCCGGTTCAAGGTGGCCCGGCGCAGGGCGGCCCGTTCCAGGGGCAGCCACCTCAGGGCAGGCCCCCCGCAGGGATTCGCCCAAGGCGCACCATTCCAAGGCCAGGGCGGCCCGGTGCAGGGCAGGCCACCCCAAGGCGCTCCACTCCAAGGCCAACCGCCGCAGGGCAGGCCGCCCCACGGCACGCCCGTGCAAGGCGGTCCCGTCCAGGGTGCGCCGATGCAGGGCGGCCCTGCCCAAGGCGGCCCTGCCCAAGGCGGCCCGGTTCAAGGCGGCCCAGTTCAGGGCGGCCCTGCGCAGGGTGCACCGATGCAGGGTGGCCCGGTTCAGGGCGGCCCGGTTCAGGGCGGTCCCGTTCAGGGCGGTCCGTTCCAGGGGCAGTCACCTCAGGGTGGCGCCCCGCAAGGCGGGCAGGTCCGGCCGCCGGTTCAGGGGCAGCCGCCCCACGGCGGTCCCGCTCAGGGCGCGCCGTTCCGGGGTCAGCCGCAGAGTGGGTACGGCAACACGCCACCCCAGCGCCCGATGGGCACGCCGCCGAACGGTGGTCCGCCCCGGCCGCCTCAGGGTGGGTACGGCCCGCCCTCGCAGCAGCCACCGACTTACGGGCCGCCGTCGCAGCAACCGCGCTCGCCGCAGGGCGGGCAGCCGTACGGTCCGCCACAGCAGACTCCGCAGGGTGGATACGGCCAGCCGTCGCAGGGCGGGCGGCCTGGCGCGCCCACGGATCCGCGCTGGATGCTGGCCACCCCGCCCGAGCAGCCGGCGCCGCTCCCGCAGGCGGGCCCGCCGGCCGAGACGCCCATCTCGCGCGACACGCCCGTGCCGACGCGCGAGACCGCGGCGCAGCCCACGGCCGAGGAAACCGCAACCCCGCGCCGCGAGGAGACGCCTGCCGCCGAACGCACCCCCTTCGACCCGGCGCAGGACACCGTCACCCCTCCGCGCGAGGACGCGCCCGCCGCCGAGCGGACGCCGTTCGACCCGCCGCAGAACACCGCAACTCCTCGCCAGGAGGCACCCGCGGCCGAGCGCAGCCCGTTCGACCCCGCCGAAGACACCGCGACGCCACGCCGCGATGAAGCACCCACCCCCGAACGCACCCCGTTCGACCCTGCGGAGGAGACGGCCACCCCACGGCGCGACCAGGCACCCTCGGAACGAAACCCGTTCGACTCCGCCGAAGACACCGCCGCCCCCACGCGCGACCAGGCACCCTCGGAACGAAACCCGTTCGACTCCGCCGAAGACACCGCCGCCCCCACGCGCGACCAGGCACCCGCCGAACGAAACCCGTTCGACCCCGCGGAGGACACGGCCACCCCTGCGCGCGACGAGGCGCCCGCCGCCGAGCGCACCCCGTTCGATCCCCCGGAGGACACCGCCACCCCGACCCGCGAGGACGCGGTGCCGGAGCGCGACCGGCCGGTCGTCGACGAGCCGTACATCGCGGACCTGGACTTCCGCACACACGACCGCGCCGACTTCGACGCCCTCGGCGAGGACCAGCTCGCCAGCGGCATCGTCGACGAGCGCACCGGCAGGCTCACCCACGAGCACGAGTTCCTCGAAGCGCTGCAGATGCGCGACCTGGACGCGGCTCTGCGCCACATGACCGACAACGGCGCCTACGCCGTGCACAGCTACACCTCGAGCGCCGTCTTCGACGTCATCAACGACGCACTGCGCACCGGGCGGAACCTCGACGAGGTCATGCCGATGGTCCGCGCGCTCGTGTCCGGCCTGAACGAGATGCCGCGGTACGAGGGCGAGACGGTGCGCCGGGTCAACGTGCGCGGCGAGGCGGCCGCCATCGTGGCCAGCCGGTACGAAGTCGACGCGGTCGTGGTCGAATCGCAGTTCCTCAGCTCGAGCCGTTCCGACATGGGCGCGGCCATGTGGCCCGGCGACGTCGAGATGATCATCGAGGGCAAGACCGGTCGATACATCGAGTCCCTGGCCTCGAACAAGGCGGAACACGAGGTCCTGTACAAGCCGGGCACCCAGCTGGTCGTCAAAGAGAAGATCGAGATCGAGACCCCGCACGGCGGCAAGAAGTGGGTGATCCGGCTCGAGGAGATCACCCCCGACGACCCGCGTTACCTCCCGCCCGACGCCGCCAAGCAGCAGATGGACCGCAACCGCGAGGTGGCGGACGTCCAGGCAGCGGAGATCCACGCCGCGTCCCAGCGCGAGTTCGCGCGCGCCTTCGGCGGTGAAGCCGCGGCGGCCGATGTCCCGGCGAAGTCCGACTCGGACACCACGTCGAAGCCCCCACAGGAAGCCCCGAAACCGCCGAAGATCGGTGAACCGGCGAACGGCTGGGGTGGCATCCGCCGGTCCTCCGACGTCGTCGGTGAGCCGGCCATCCACGCGCGGAGCACGGATCCCGTCGACCCGCGTGCCCAGGCCACCGGCCCCACGCCGCTCACCCGCAACGCCCACCAGGAGGTCCGGTTCCTCCGCGAGCACCTGCCGGAGATCGCGGACGTCAACACCCGCGGCTACTACGCCGACGCGATGCCGGAGGCCTACCGGACCAACTCGGCCGAATCCGTGCTCGCGTTCGAGCTGCGCATGGAAGGCATCCAGGCCGAGGCACAGCCGGGCAGGCCGGACGACCCGCGCGGCAGGGACTTCCTCGCCAGGCAGCTCGGTGGCGAGTTCCACCAGCTGCCGGACTACAACAGCGTGGTGCGCGAGATGGCCGGGCAGCCGGTCGGTTCGCGGGCCGTGCTGTCGGTCGACACGCCTGACGGTCAGCGCGCGTTCAGCGTGGTCAACACCGAACACGGGGTGGCGCTGGTCGACCCGATGACGAGCCGGCTCGCCGACCTGCCGCCGAACCCGTCCGGTGTGCACCTGATGCAGACGCACAGCGGCGACGGCACGCCGTTGTCCAGAAAGAGCGAACCGGCGCCGTCCACCACGCCGGAGCCGCCGGTCAGCCGGATCAGCGAGCTGCTCGGCGCAGGTCCCGAACGCACCGATCCGGTTTGGAACCCCGCCGCGGGCGACGCGCTGCGGAACCGCCTGGACGGCGTTCCGGCGCAGCCCGGCTCGGCGACGCCGGTCCGCCCGGACGAGGCGCCGGGTTCGCACCCGCACCAGCAGCCGCCGCCGCACCAGGGCGGGCCGTACCAGCAGCAGGGGCAGTTCGGGCCGCCTCAGCAGGCGCCTGTCCACAACCCGTACCAGCAGGGGCAGCACCAGCAGCCGGTCCACAACCCCTACCAGCAGCAAGGGCAGTTCGGACCGCCCCAGCACACGCCGGTGCACAACCCGTACCAGCAGCCCGCGCCGACGCAGCCGAACCAAGCCGGTCCCGCGCCGGTTCACCAGCAGCACGGGCAGTTCGGGCCGCCTCAGCAGGCGCCCGTGCACAACCCGTACCAACAGCAAGCGCCGGTCCAGTCGCAACCCGGCCCACTGGTGCAGCAGGGCGTGCCGCTGTTGCAGAACCAGCCGGCGCCCTGGTCGAACATGGCCGGCGCGACACCGCTCCACCAGCTGCCCGCCATCCACGCGGGCACTGTCGGCCCCAACGAACGCGCCTACGTCGCGGCGCGGCACCCGGAGCTGCCGAACGTCAACCCGAACCGCGTCCTGCCGAACGCCGTGGACATGGGCTACTGGCACAACTGCACTCGGTGCGTCGTGGCCTACGCGCAGCGGCTGATCGGGATCGACGCGCAGGCCGATCCGGTCCTGCCCAAGGACCTCGCGGCCTTCGACCGCATGAAGTGGCTGGAGGACCAGCTCGGCGCCAAGTGGGTGCACGGTGTGGGCAGCTACGACAATGCGATCGCGCGCGTGGCGAACATGCCGCACGGCTCGCACAACGTGATTTACGTGTCGTACCAGCAGCCCGACGGTTCGCACCAGGCGCACGTCGCCCTCGCCGTCAACACGCCGGAAGGCGTCGTGTTCATAGACCCGCAGAACGGCGGGTTGATGAGGCTTCCGACCAACCCGACGAGCGTCAGCCTCCTGCCGTTCGGGTCGCTCGCCACCAGCAACGGGCTGGCGGCGAACCCGCAGTTCGCGCTGCCTTACGGCACGCAGCAGGCTCCGAACGCGCCCGGCCCGCAGACCCTCAACCTGCAGGCCCCGAACACCCCGGGGCCCGCTCCGCAGACGGTCAACCTGCAGGCGCCGAACACCCAGGCGCCGAACCCGCAGGTCCCGGACACGCCGGTCCAGCAGACTCCGCAGGTTCCGGACACGCCGGTCCAGCAGATCCCGCAGCTGCAGGACACTCCGATGACGCCGCTGCAGCACGGCTCGGCGACGCCGACGACCCCGATCATCCTGGGGCCGTTCATGCCGGTCGAACCGCCCGTCCACGACGGCGGAACGCCGGACGGACACGACACCCTGGAGCTCCAGCGCGACCAGGCATCGCAGGCGGACGCGCCGGCCGACCGAGACGGGACGCCGGAGGAAGCGGCACCGCGGGACGAGACGACTCGCCGGGACGAGACTCCCGAAGAGCAATCCCCGCGCGACGACACGCCGCGCGAACCGGAGCCGCGGAATGACCGCCGCGACACGCTTCGAGATGGGATCCCGGAGGCACGGGACACCCTCCCGGACGCACGACAGGACGACACCCCGCAGGCACCAGCTCCCCGGGACGAGACCCCGCAGGCGCGCGACACCCTCCCGGACACACGGCAGGACGACGCTCCCGAAGCACCGGCTCCCCGGGACGAAGCCCCCCAGGCACGCGACACCACTCCCGACGCCGCAAGCCGACAGGACGACACCCCGCTGGCACCAGCTCCCCGGGACGAAACCCCGCAGGCACGCGACACCCTCCCGGACACACGGCAGGACGACGCTCCCAAAGCGCCAGCTCCCCGGGACGACACCGCCGAGCCACGCGACGTCACCTCGAACGAGCCGGTGCCCCGGGATGACACCGCCGAGGCGCCGACCTCCCGCGACGAAACCCCCGCGGATCCGGACGAACCCGCACCACGGGACGAGAACCCGGACGACCACCGGGCCGCGGACGACACCGCGGACCGCGGCGCGGACGATCTCCGCCCCGGCGAGGACACCGTCGTCGTCAACGGGCAGACCATGCGCGTCGACGACGCGTTCCAGCGGCTGCTGGACGAGCACCCCGAGCTCCGAGACGCCGTCGACAACAACCCGGGCTTCCGGCGCCTGCTCCTCACCAATCTGGGCATCCTGGTCAACCTGATCACCTACCCGGACGCGATCCCGGTGGTCGAGGAAGCCTGGGACGAGCGGCTGCCGATGCCGAAGTTCCCGGACCACGTCGAGGCGGACTTCCGGCCACCGGCCGAGCACCAGCCGCCGCCCGAGCGGCCCCAGCAGCCCGGCTTCCCCCCGGCAGGCGGAAGCTTCCCCCCGGCAGGCGGAAGCTTCCCGCCCGGCGGCATCGGTGACCAGCTGCTGCCCGGGTTCGACCCCTCGCGCGCGAGCGACCCCGCCTACACGGACGCCTACCTGCGCGACCAGCTGGAGCGCGCCGCCGCCGCACGGCGGGAGCTGGACTCGGCGCTGGGTGGCATCGCGAACGCGGTCGGGGGCACCGCCCTCCCCGCGACCTCACCCGGCTGGGACGAGCTCCAGCGGAACCTCGCCGGTTTCGACGGCGACGCCTCCCGCCTGTCCGGCCTCGCGTCCGCGGGGATGCAGGTCGGCAGCGCGGACGACGCCTACCGCGCGGCCGCCCAGCTCGCCGGCACCCCCGGCATGGAGGTCCTCGCCACCGAGGACCGGCTCGCCCAGGGCGGCGGACTGGACATGCAGGTGCGCACCTCGGACGGCACGGTCGGCGCGGTCAGCATGATGCCCCCGATGCCGGGCATGGCCGGGCCGGGCGCCGCGGGCGGCACCGCCCGGGGCGGCAGGCACCGCAAGCTCGACGGACCCCAGCAACCCCTGGTGGAGGAAGCCGTCGAGGTCCCGACCCCGCAGTACTTCAAGTGCTTCAACAAGACCTACAGGGTCGACCGGGACGGCGACGGCAACCTCACCGGCTTCCTGCTCAACGTCCGCACCGGCCAGTTCGAGGAGAACAGCACGCACCTGGAGAAGGTCCTGCAGGACGAGCTGCCGTCGAACTTCCGCTCGCTGACCGAGGCGGAGTTCATCGCGGAGACCGAACGGGAGCGCGCCTTCTACCTTCGCGGCGAGGGACCGTTGTTCGCGCTCTACGCCACCGTCGACGGGATGCGCAAGCAGGCCAAGGAAGAGGGCCGGGCGCTCACCGCCCAGGAGGAGTCTTTCATCGAGTCGGTGCAGCGGCGCACGTTCGGCATGTGGGAGGCGCAGCCCGCTGGTTTCCCGTGCACCTCCATCCTCGCGTGAGCTGGTTACAGTGAGCGGCACTACGGAGATGGGCAGGGAGGCGACGGCGATCATGGAGCCGCACCGTCCGTTGCTCGTGCGCATCGGCACGCTCGCCAGGGCCGACGCGCCGTCCGGGTGGGAACGGATCGAGCTGAACTTCCGCCAGGTCGGTGACCACGCCGAGCTGGAGCCGATCGCGTTCACGCGCGGCTCCGGCCGGACCTTCCCGGCGTCGGCCGAGCTGGCCGAGGTGTTCGCCGAACTACGGGAGGCCATGTACGAGCCGGGTGTCGGCGCGTGGCTGCAGGCCCGCTACGCGCTGCACCCGTCCGGTGAGTTCGACCTCGACGTCAGCACCACGAGCCAACCGTGGTGGCGGACGCCCCCGGACGACCTGCCCGCCGCGCTGGAAGCCGAGTTGAAAGCGTTTCCCCGGGATCCGGAGCACCTGCCGGACTGGTGGCGCCGCGCGGCCGGCCTGCCGCTCGGCGTCAAGTTCCGGCACGCCCGCGTGGTCGACACGTACGAGGACGGCGCCGCGCCCGTCATGGGGCGTCCGCCGGTGCCCGAGAACGAGGTGCCCGCGCTCCTGCGGTACCTCGAACGCCAGCCCGCGGTGCTGGTCGGCAGCGGGCTGGGCCCGGACATCTTCAGCGGCGGCACCGAATCCGACGTGCCGGAGAGCTACCACACCGACGGCTCGTGGATCTGGCACGCGTCGGTCCCGCACTACCTGCGCAAGTACGGCACCCCGCCGGAGCCGGACTTCCTCGCGCACATCCGGGACCAGGACTTCCAGCCGCCCTACGTCGACAAGCTGACCCGGCGCACCGCGGCGGCCGACCTGCTCGGCCGGTCCCGTCCGAAGGCCGATCCGGGCGAGGCGCTGCCGACCACCGGGGACATCGCGGCCGAACTGGAGACCCGCACCGATCCGGCGCTGGAGGACCCGGCGTTGCTGGTGGTTCTGGCGCAGCGGCTGGCCGAGCACGGCATCTGGCCCGCGGCCTACCGGCTGGCGTCGCGAGCCGACGGCGCGTGGTGCCTCAACCCGACCGATCGCGGCTGGGAAGTCGCGCGCTACGCCGGTGGGGCGCCGGTGCGCCCGCAGTACTTCGAACGCGCCGAGGACGCGGCGCAGCACCTGCTCGGCGCCCTGCTGCTGCACCCCGCGCGGACCACGGGCGGCGCCGAAACTCCGCTGGAAACCTCCGCCGAGCTCGCGGACTGGCCGATCCAGCCCGCCGAGGGCGAGCCGCCGCTGACCCTGCTGCGCAACAAACGCCTGATCCGGCTGCCCGCGGCCACGGTCGTGCAGCGCTTCGGCGACGAGACCGGCAACCTGGTCCACCACGACGAAACCCGTTTCCCCGCGACCTCGCTGCCCATCGAGCGGGACCGCGAGGAGCGGCGCTACCGGCTCCGGCGCAGCCTCGCGGTCGTGACCGGCATCGCGATCCCCTGGGCGAACCTGCCCGGTGGCGGTGTCGCGTACGTCCTGCCGAAACCGCTGAGCGAGCACGTGGCGGACGCAAGCCTGGAAAGGATCGAGTAGTGGAAGCGGCAGAAGCGGTCGCGAAGGTCGAGGAGTGGCTGCGCGAGGTCCACCCCGACGCCGGCCTGCGTGCCGACCAGGCGAACCTCGTGCGGCGCCCGGAAGGCTGGTACGTCCCCTACAACTCCACCGCCTACCTCGACGGCGGCGACCTCGGCGAGCAGATCATCCCGCCACCCGCGCTGATCGTCCGCGACCCGGAGGGCGACCTGCGCCACGCGTCGCCCATCAGCGGTGGCTTCAGCATCCCCGCCCAGTACCCGGGCCGCGACCACTGGGCCGAGGTCATCGACCCCGAGTACGCCGCCTCCGGCCTCGGCCGCCTCGGCGTGCCGCTCGCCGCGATCACGGGCTGGCAGCGCTACCTGCCGGACGGCACGGACACCGGCGAGTTCCGCCCGAACCCCGAGTACCGGACGGGGCCGAGCCGGCGTGGCTACCCGATGCCGTGGACCACGCTCGACCACCTCGTCGAGTTCCGCCACATCGGCTGGCTGGACCAGCGGAAGTTCGTCATCGGCCTGCTCGAGGAGAGCGTGCTGGTGCCGCTGTCCGACGGCCGGGTGCGCCACCAGTCCACGAAGGACGGCCGTCGCACGGTGGAGCTGTGGACGTCGACCCGCTTCTTCCCGCCGGGCAGCCGGGAGTGGTTCTGGCTGGACCCGGTGACCCTGCTGTCCCACGTGCCGGAAGCCGACCTGGTCATCCACGGCCCGTGGCAGCTCCCGGTCGAGGTCACCACCGAGGAGATCCGCGCGGCGAACGCCGAGTTCCCCCGGTACAGCGACAAGATCGAGGTCACCGGCGAATGCGTGGAGGCCTCGGCGGACCTGACGCGCTGGGCCGCCGACACCGCGGCGCGGATCGGGCTGCCCGAGCCGGTGGAGCTGCCGGTCGACGCGGGGGACAGCGCCCGCGCCCACGGTTTCGAGCTCACCGCGGACGAGTGCTACCGAGTGGTCACCGGACGGTCCTGGGTCCGGCGCATGGGCATGGCGCTGCCGCCGCGACCGCCGTACGACCTCGCCGCGTTCGGCCTGGCCCGCGGGTACGACGACAACGGCGAACCGGTGTTGCGGGTGGACTCGTTCGGCAAGTTCGCCGACGTCGGCCAGGACACCAACTTCAGCTGGCAACGCATCGTCGGCGCGTACGTCGGCTTCGCGCTCGGGGAAGCGCTGGGCAACTCGGCGGACGGGACCGAGCCCGGTCCGGTCGGCCCGCTCACCCAGCGCCTGCTGTTCCTCACCGAGGCCGTCCTGCGCGGCGGTGCGGCGCACGAGGCGACCACCCGGTGGCTGCACACCCAGGGCGAGGCGGTGCCGGACATCGAAGGGTGGCTGCCGCACCTGGCCGAGCTGCACGCCGTCCGCGATCCGGACCCGGCCGATCTCCGCTCCGGCCCGGCGGTCCTGCTCGGCGCGCTGCCCGGTGTGCTCACCATCGGTGGCCGGAGCGAGGTGCCGTTCGGTGCGTCCGAGGCGGCGGTCCGCTCCTTCTCGGCCCTGCCGGAATCGGACGAGACCGACCTGACCTTCGCCGTGTTCCTCGGCCTGCTGTTCGAACGATCACTGGAGCGGGAGTTCAGCCCCGCGTTGTGGGTGTCGGCCGGTGCGGTGCTGCAGGACCGGGACGGACCGCGGTGGGACGCCGTGCGCGAGCTGGCCGCGCGGTCCCTGATCGCCATCCCGGAACAGGGCCTGTACCACCTGCCCGAGCCCGAGGAGATCGGTGACGGCCACGACACGGCGTCCGTCCTCGGGCGCGCGCTCGCCGCCGTGAGCGGGTTCGAGAACAACCCCGAGGTCGCACTGCTGCGCGCGGTGAACCACTCCGGTCGCGGCGCGCTGACCGGGGCGATCGCCGGCGCGCTGGCCGGCGCGCGCAACGGCGTGCCCGGCCTGCCGCAGAAGTGGGTGGACCAGCTCGAACTCAAACCGCTGATCGAGCGGGTCGTCACGGACGTCGCCCGCCGGTTCGAGGGGATCCCGGAGGGGGAGGAAGGACAGCGATGGCTTCGGCGCTATCCGGCGATCCGGCCGTGACGGCTCAGCGCTTCACCGACTGGAAGGCCGTGCCGGACCCCGAGTTCCGGCGCAACGAGTTCCCCGGGCTCGGCACTCCGGAGCCGGCGATCGTGCGGTGGATCGAGGTCGACGAGCGCGAGCAGCCGACCGGCAACGTCCGGGAGAACCCCGCGCACCGGCCCGGCCCGGAGTGGTTCGGCAGTCCGAAAGCCACCACCCCGGCGGGGAGGCTGCTGGGCATGCACCGCGTCGGCTGGATCGACGAACCGACCATGCGCAGGCTGTTGCTGGACTGCGAGGTCCTGGTTCCGCTCGGTGCGGACGGCGAGCCCGTCCGCAATCGCACGCGGGACGGCCAGATCGTCGTCCCCGCCTACACCGCGACGGGCACGGTCCCGGCCGGTGTGCACCGGTGGCGCCGGATCCGGCCCCGCGACCTGCTGCGGCCCGGCGCGGGGGAGACGCGGCTGGACCTGGACCCCGGGCACGTCCTGTCCGTGGGCGTCGACCTGGCGGCGGAGATCGACGGGGCCGAGCAGAACCCGGGCCGGTATGTCGACGAAGTCGCGCCCGAGGTTTCCCCGCGGATCGCGGAGCTGGCCGGCGAGTCCGGGCTCGGCGACCTCGTTCCGCAGCGGCTCCGCGCGGTCGGCGGCTGGGCCAGGAAGAACGGGTACGAGCTCAGCGCCGACGAATGCCAGCGCTACGGGCGCGCGTACGCCCTGTGGGTGCGCAACCTGCGGCTGCGCCACGACGGCCGGCCGGTCGAGTGGCCTGCCGACCTCGCCGGGGCGGGCCTGATCAACCACTACGACAACACCGGGCGCCCCGAACCGAGGCCGTGGACGCTGGGCAAGTTCCAGGACGCCGGGACACCCTCGGGGTTGTTCGCCTGGCACCGCGTCGTCGGCGCCTACGTCGGGTTCGCGCTCGGGGAGTGCCTCGCCCTCGGCAACGGCGACGTGCTCGGCCCGATGACCCGGCAGGCCCTCCGGCACACCGAAGCCGTCATGCGCGGCCTGCCGTTCATGACCCTCACCGGCGACGTGCCCGAGGGGTTCCCGCCCGCGCCGAAGCCGGAGAGCTGGCTCTCGGTCGCGCTCGGCGACGGCCCGGAAGCGCCGCCGAACCCGCTGACCGCCGTGCTCGCCGCGACCATGACCGCGGGCTTCGAGCTCGAGAACGCCGGGCTGTCGTACCAGATGGCCGTCGCGCGGGCCCTGACCGGCGCGGGCGGCGAGGCCGCCACCGCGATCGAGCTGGTCGTCCGGTTGCTCACGAAGGTGCTGGTCAACGGCGAGCCGTCGTGGCCGTTCCACGCCGTCCTTGGTGAGCTGCGGAAGTCCGGGCAGGCGCCGTTCGACGAGATCGCCGCGATCGTCCTCGCGATGCGCGACGGCCGCGACATCCCGGACACCGAGCAGATCGAGACGCTCGGTGACCCGGCGAGCCCGCTCGCGGTGGCCGGGCGCGCCGTGTTCGCCGCCACCAAGCGGCAGCACGACCCGTTCGCCGCGATCCAGGCCGCCGGACTGCAGTCGGCCGAACCGCCGCTGACCGCCGCGCTCACCGGGGCGCTGGCCGGCGCCAGGCTCGGCGTGCCCGGCCTGCCCGCGGACCTGGTCGGGGCGCTGACGCCGCTGGGACTGCTGGACAACATCGCCAACGACATCTACCTGCACTTCAACCTGTACGGGATCACACGCAGCCGGTCGTTGCGGGAGGACTGGGCGCGCCGGTACCCGCCCGGTTAAGTTTGACGGGCCCGTTTTCCGGACGCAGGGGGAAGTCGTGCGGTACCGAGTGGAGTTGGCGGAGCGCCCCGACGGGCTGTACGCCGTGTGGCAGGGGCGCGTCTTCCCGGCGCAACGCTCCAGCGCGGACGGCACCGTCCTGCTCGTGACGCCGCCCGGCGAGGACGCGCCCGCCGACTTCGACAAGGAGTTCGACGGGCGGCCGGCGAAGGTGCTGCCGGAAGCCGAGGTCGCCGCGACCTTCAGCCTGCAGACGCACTGCCTGTTCGACGACGACATCTACCGCGTCGCCCCCGGCGAGGGGCTGACGTTGCGCTGGAACGGCACCGACGAGACGCGGGCGCGGCAGCTCGGCCTGCACGACTTCGCCGTCGACGCCACCGAGGCCGAAATCACCGCGATCTGGCAGGAGCGGCACGACTTCGCCGCCGGTGTGCGGCAGCTCGGAGCCGGGGATCCGCAGGAGCTGGTGCGGGAGATCGCGCGGCTGTTGCGGGACGTCGTGCCCGACGGCTGGGAGCGGATCGCCGCGCAGTTCCGGCAGGTCGGGGACTACGCGGAGATCGAGGTCCGCGCCGCGGGCGAAGGCGAGTCGGTGTCGTTGCCCGCGTCGCCGCGGCTCGGGCAGCTGTTCGGCGACCTGCGGGCCGCGATGTACCAGCCGGGCGCCGGGACGTGGTTCAAGGGCACGTTGACGCTGGTCGCGCCGGCCGACTTCACGTTCGACTACGACTCGTCGGCCGAGCCGAACTGGCGCCAGTCACCCTCAGGCAGGCCGACGGCCCGCGCGTACGAGGCCGAGCTGGAGCACTTCCCGCGCGACCGGAAGCAGGTCCCGGACTGGCTCGCGGCGAAGGCCGGCTTGCCTGTAGACGCGGCGTTCCGGCACGCCGCGGTCGTCGACGGGCCCGGCGAGCCGCCCGTGGTCAACCGGCAGGCGCTGCCGCCGGACGAGGCCCGCGCGTTGTTCGACTACCTGTACCGGGCGCCGGTCGCGGTGGCCAGGCCGAACCGGTTGCCGGACCTGTTCGCGCCGGTGGCGCAGCCGGACGTGCCCGACGCCTTCCACACCGACGGCACGTGGATCTGGGCCGCGGCGGTGCCGCACTACCTGCGGAAATACGGTCTGCCGCCGCAGCCGGAGCTGGTCGAGCACGTGCGCGCGCAGGGTTACCGGGCGCCGACCGTGCCGGCGCACCTGCTCGCGGCCGCGGAGGCGGAGCTGCTGGGCAGGCCGCTGCCGCCACAGCCCGACGCGGGTGAGGTGGACGCGGTCACGCTCATCGACCGCGGCGGCGATCCGCCGTACGGGCTGCGGGCGTCGGAGGTTCTGACGGTCCTGGAGCGGCGGCTGGCGGAGTACGGGATCGCGCCCTCGGCGTACCGGATCGGTTCGCGGGCCGAGGGGGCGTGGAGCCTGCAGCGGACGGAGTCGAGCTGGGAGGTCACCGGTCCGGACGGCGCGGAGCCGGCGGCGTTCGCGCGGGTCGAGGAGGCGGCGCGGTTCCTGCTCGGATCGCTGCTGCTGTACCCGGTGCGGGTGGTCGACGACGAGGGCGACTGGCCGATCACACCGCAGCGGGGCGAGCCGCCGCTGACGTTCTACCGCGCGAAGCGGCTGATCACGTTGCCCGCAGGGACGACGCTGGTGCGGTTCGGCGGCGAGGCGGGCAACCTGGTGCACGACGAGACGGCGCGGTTCCCGGAGACGTCGCTGCTGCCGGAGCGGGAGGGGCAGCGGGCGCTGTACCGGGTGGCGCGGCCGGTGCGCGTGCTGACCGGCGTGACACAACCATGGGGAGCGATGCCCGGCGGGGCGGTGGCGTACTTCCTGCCGCACCCCGTCGGGCACCACGTGGAGACGGGCGGGTTGGAGCGGCTTTAGCGCTTGCTGCTCTTGATCAGCGCAACCAGCTGATCGAACCGCGCGTTCATCTGGTCGACGACCTGCTCGAACCTGGCGTCGACCTGCTCGAACCTCGCGTCCACTTGCTCAAACCGCCGGTCCACCTGCTCGAACCTCGCGTCCACCCGCGCGAAGCCCTCGTCCACCCTCCGTTCGAGTCGATCCAACCGGGCCCCCTGCTCGAGCTGGGTCTCACGCAGCGCGTGGAGCACCGTGATGTGCCCTCTCAGCTGAGCTGACACGTCACCGACCTCCTTCGAGGCCGCGACGGCGAGCACACGGGCTTCGCGGGCGGTCTCCAGCGCTTCGATGGCGAGCCTCCGGGTGTCGTTCTGTTCTTCGGTCATGCGCGGCAAGTTATCCACCCGAAATCAGCTCCTTTCAGCGCGAACGCGCCATACCGCGCGATACCCCGGCAATCATCGCGGCATCCAGAGCGTCACGCGAGTTCCGCTGCCCGGGCTGGACTCCACCCGCGCCTGGCCGCCCGCCTCGGCCAGCCGCGCCGTGATCGACTCGCTGATTCCGAAGCCCGGTGGGCGGTCCGCCTCGTCGAAGCCGGCGCCGTGGTCGCGGATCACTACCGCCACCCCGCCGTCCCGTTCCTCGGCGCGCACGACGACCCGGTCGGTGCCCGAGTGCTTCAGCGTGTTCCGCAGGGCCTCGCGGGCCGCGTCGCGGATGGCGACCTGCCGGACCTCGGTCAGGGTGTCCGGGTCGAGTTCCGCCATGACCAGCTGGGCGCGCAGGCCGTCGCGGGCCATTTCCGCTGCCAGGGCCGCCAGTTTCTCGCCGAGGGGGCCGCTGCCTTCCGCGCCCTCGATCGTCTGCCGCACCTCGATCGCCTGCGCGCGGGCCAGCCGCCGCATCTCGCTGAGCTGGTGTTCGCTGCTGCCGGAGCCCGGCAGGGCGATCGTCTCCAGCGTCTGCAGCACCGTGTCGTGCAGCATCCGGTGCTGCCGCGCGCGTTCGGCCTCGCGGCCGTGCCTGATCCCGTACGCCAGCGCCAGCCGGGTGCCGAGGCCGAGCAGCACCAGCGCGCCGGTCGCCGTCACCAGCACGCCGATGATCGTCCCGACCCCGGCGAAGGCTTGTTTCACGTTGAACACGCCGCTGTTGAGCCACCACGCGGCCCCGGCGAGCGGCACGCTCAGCACCGTCAGCCCCAGCCCGTACCCGACTCCCAGCGCGAGGGTCAGCAACGCGACCCCGCCGAGCAGGTGCTTGCCCGGCACCTGCATCGCGGCTGTGAAGGCCGGGGCGGGCACCGTCGCCGCGACCACCAGGTTGGCCACGACCGTGAACACCACGTCGAGCACCAGCAACCGGACCGCGCCACCGCCGTGGAACGGCGTCGACCGGAACAGCCAGCGCAGCCCGTACAGGTTCAGCGCGATCGAGCACACCGCGACCGCCACCACCGGCGCCACGCCACCGTGGTCGCCGGCAAGGAACGCGACCAGCGCCCCAGCCACCGCCAGCACGCGGTAGATCAGCGGGACCATCGCGACGTACCGGGTGGCGCGGAGCAGCAGGTTGTCCTGCGCCGCGAGGTCGACCGGCCCCGCCATGCGCCGCATCCGGGCGAGCGGGGACACCGGCGCCGGGTCGGCGACCTCGTCGTCCAGTCCACCGGTCGCGCCGGCCATCGCGGGCGCGCCCCGCCGCAGCAGGGTGCTCAGGTAACTCGCCGCTCGCGGTGGGGACATCACGACCTCCCGGTCGTCTCGACGCACCCTGAAGTTACAGGCCGTTCTCCTCGGCCCAGCGGCGCAACTCGGCGACGGCCTCGTCGTGGTCGAGCGGCCCGCGGTCCAGGCGCAGCTCCTTCAGGTGCTTCCACGCCTTGCCGACCATCGGCCCCGGCGGCAGGCCGAGGATCTTCATGATCTCGTTGCCGTCCAGGTCGGGCCGCACCTTCGCCAGGTCCTCCTCGGCCTGGATGCGCGCGATCCGCTCCTCGAGCTCGTCGTAGGTGCGCTGCAGCGCGGCCGCCTTGCGCTTGTTGCGCGTCGTGCAGTCGGCGCGGACCAGCTTGTGCAGCCGGGGCAGCAGCTCACCCGCGTCGGTGACGTACCGGCGCACCGCCGAGTCGGTCCACTCGCCCTTGCCGTAGCCGTGGAACCGCAGGTGGAGGAACACCAGCTGGCCGACGTCCTCGATGACCTGCTTCGGGTACTTCAGCGCGCGCAAACGCTTGCGGGCCATCTTGGCGCCGACCACCTCGTGGTGGTGGAAGCTCACGCCGCCGCCCTCCTCGAACCGGCGGGTGGCGGGCTTGCCGATGTCGTGCAGCAGCGCGGCCAGCCGGAGCACGAGGTCGGGCTCGGCGTCCGGGTCGTCCCGGCGCTCCAGCGCGATCGCCTGGTCCAGCACGGTCAGCGAGTGCTGGTAGACGTCCTTGTGCTGGTGGTGCTCGTCGATGGCCAGCCGCATGCCGGGCACCTCGGGCAGGACGTGCTCGGCGAGCCCGGTGTCGACCATCAGCTCCAGCCCGCGCCGCGGGTACCGGCCGAGCATCAGCTTGGACAGCTCGGTCTGCACCCGCTCGGCGGTGATGCGCTGGATCTCGCCGGCCATCTCGGTCATCGCGGTCACCACGCGGGGCGCCGGCTCGAAGCCGAGCTGGGCGGCGAACCGAGCGGCACGCAGCATGCGCAGCGGGTCGTCGGCGAAGGACTCCTCCGGGGTGGCGGGGGTGTCGAGCACCTTCCGCCGCAGCGCGTCCATCCCGTCGTGTGGGTCGACGAACTGCTTGGTCGACAAGTCGATCGCCATCGCGTTGACCGTGAAGTCGCGGCGCTTGAGGTCGCCCTCGATCGAGTCGCCGAAGGTCACCTCGGGGTTGCGGCTCACCCGGTCGTAGACGTCCGCGCGGAACGTCGTGATCTCCAGCGTCGAGCCGCGCTTGGTGACGCCGACGGTGCCGAAGGCGATGCCCGCCTCCCACACCCCGTCGGCCCAGCCGCGGACGACCTTCAGGATCTGCTCGGGCCGCGCGTCGGTGGTGAAGTCGAGGTCGGCGGACAGCCGGCCGAGCAGCGCGTCCCGGACGCTGCCGCCGACCAGGTACAGCCGGTGCCCGGCCTTCGCGAACAGCCCGGCCAGCTCGTCGGCCAGCGGCGAGATCCGCATCAGCTCGGTCACCGCGTTCCGCTTCGCGGTCAGTTCGTTCACCGGGATCGAACCGCCTCGGGAGTCGACTCAACCATGACAGACACGAGGAACCAGCCTACCGATCGACGAGGAGTGAACAGTCAACTACGCAGTAGCGGCCGGAAGGGGCCGCCACGCACTAGCATCGCAGCATGTCTGGATCGGCCGGTCGCTCCGGCGGGGGTAAGCCGCGACGCCGGTCACGCCGCCGCCGCGGCCGGAAGATGACGACCTCCGTGGAGACCTCCGCCGGCGGCCTCGTGGTCGATCCCGCCAGGGAGAACGCCGTGCTCATCGGCAGGCTGGACCGCCACGGGAAGCTGCTGTGGTCGCTGCCGAAGGGCCACATCGAAGACGGCGAGACGATCGAGCAGACTGCGGTGCGCGAGGTGAAGGAGGAGACCGGGATCTCCGCGGAAGTGCTGCGGCCGCTCGGCACCATCGACTACTGGTTCGTGGCCGAGCGACGGCGGGTGCACAAGACGGTGCATCATTTCCTGCTGGAAGCCACCGGCGGCGAGCTGTCCGACGAGGACTCGGAGGTCACCGAGGTGGCCTGGGTGCCGATCGCCGATCTGGAGACCCGGCTCGCCTACACCGACGAGCGGTCCCTGGTGCGCAAGGCGCGGGAACTGTTCGACGACGACACGCGAGCGACAGAAGGAGCGTCGGAGTGAAGCGGTTCGCCGCCACCGGGCTGGTTGCGTTCCTCCTCGCGATGTTCACCCCGGTCACGGCGAGTGCCCAGTCGGACGCGCCCAGCCGCCTGCGGCTGGACGTCGCGCAGCTCAATCCGCGCGTGATCACCACGAACTCGGTGACGCTCAACGTCACCGGCTCCGTGACGAACGTGGGCGACCGGCGGATCAGCGACCTGCAGGTCCGGCTGGAGCTGGGCGAGCGGCTCACCACCGAGCGCCAGGTGCGCACCGCGATGAGCGGCGCGGCCGCGGCCGCCGCGTCGAGCACCGACTGGGTCGACGTCGAGCCGTCGACCCTGGAGCCGGGGCAGACCGCCCAGCTCAGCGTCACCGTCCGGCTCGACGGGACGCGCGGCAACCTGCGCGTGAACAGCGCCGGCGTGTACCCGATGCTGGTCAACGTCAACGGCACGCCGGACTACGGCGGCGCGGCGCGGCTGGCGTCGATGAGCATGCTGCTGCCGGTCCTGTCCGCGCCGGGCAAGAGCGCGACCAGCCAGAACACCTCGCCGTCGCCGTTCACGATGCTGTGGCCGATCGCCGACACCCGCCCGCGGATCGTGGCCGCGCCGCTGGGCGGCACCGCGGTGCTGTCCGACGACGTGCTGGCGACCGAGCTGCGGCCCGGTGGCCGCCTGTACGGGCTGGTGGAGTCGGCGAGCGCGGTCCGCGACGACCCGCAGCTGACCCGCGCGCTCTGCTACGCCATCGACCCCGACCTGCTCGACACCGTGGACGCGATGTCCCGCGGCTACCAGGTCCGCACCTCGACCGGCACCACCGGCGGCACCGGCGCGGAGGCCGCGAAGGCGTGGCTGCAGTCGCTGCGGGAGCTGGTCACCGGGCAGTGCGTGGTCCAGCTGCCCTACGCCGACGCCGACCTGACCGCGCTGACCAAGGTCCGCAGCGGTGACCTGCTGCCGTTCGCCCTGGACACCGGCGCGCGAGTGCAGGAACTGCTCGGCGTCACCCCGCAGAACGGCGTGCTGTGGGCGGGCGGCGCGCTGGACCAGAGCACGCTGGCCGCGCTGAGCGGGGCCGGCGTACGCACCCTGATCACCGACCCGGTCGACTCGTCGACGAGCGGCCAGTCGTCCGGCGCGGTCACGCTGGACGGCACCGCGCTGCGGGCGCAGCAGGTCGACTCGCTGGTCCTGTCCGGGCTGGCCGGCGCGTCCGGCAGTACCGAGGCGACCGCGGCGACGCCGGTGGGCGACCCGGACATCGCCACGCAGAACGGCCTGGCCGCGCTCGCGTTCCGCGGCGGCCTTGCCGGTGGCGCCTCCCGTCCGGTGCTGGTCGCCCCGCCCCGCCGGTGGACGGCGACGCAGGACGAGCTGACCGGTTTCCTGCGCAACGTCGGCGACTTCGTCGACCGCAACATGCTGACCCCGCAGTCGCTGCCCGCGCTGCTGGCGACCGCGAGCACGGGCAGCGCCAAGATGAGCTACACGGCCGAGGACCTGGCCACCGCGACCCCGACGTCGGTCACCGACGAGATGAGCTCCATCGAGACCACGATGGCCGACCTGCAGGGCGCGATGCAGATCGACCCGGCCGCGCAGGTGGAGCCCGCCGAGCTGCTCGAACCGCTGCGGTTCGCGCTGGTCCGCAGCACGTCGGCGGCCTGGCGCGCGCGGCAGGGCGCCGCGGAGGCCTCGGCCGCCGACGCCCGCGCCGAACTGGACGGCCTGCTCGGCCGCGTGACGGTGGACACCCCGCCGGTGCCGATCTCGATGGCGTCCGGGTCGGCGCCGCTGCCGGTGTCGTTCAACAACCGGCTGCCGGTGCAGATCGCGGTGCGGATCCAGCTGAGCAACACACCCGGCCTGCGCGTCGAGCAGGTGCCGGACCGCCTGGTCCCGGCCGGCCTCGGCGGCAGCGAGCGGATCCCGGCCGAGGCCCTGCGCGCCGGCGTGTTCAACCTGACCGTCTCGCTGACCACCCCCGGCGGCACGCCGCTGGGCAACCCGGCGCGGTTCGAGCTGCGGTCCAACGAGTACGGCGTCGTGACGCTGGTCCTCACGATCGCGGGCGCGGCGGCCCTGGTCCTGCTCTCCGCGCGCCAGATCTACCGTCGCGTCCGGGCCCGCAAGGCCTGACCGACTACTCTGGGGTGCCAGAACCGGACCGGCGAGGATTGGGCGCGCGCGTTGGACAGAGACCCGGGGTGGCCACCCGAGCGTCCCGCCGACCGCGGAACACGGCGCCCGCCGCCGCCTGATCGCGCTCGGCAGGACCAGACCCGCCGCATCCCGCCTGTGGCGAACGGCAGGCCGCGGCCCCCGCAGCCGACTCGCCAGCAGGGACAACTGCCGCCGGACCGGCTGCCGCAGCCACCGCGCCGCCAGCCGCCGCCGGATCGCAGGCAGCCGCCGCCCACGGGCAGACAGGCCCCGCCGGACCGCCGCCAGCCGGTGCGGCCGTGGCGGCAGGAGCGGCAGCGCCACCAGGACAGCATGCCGTTCGGCGCGCCGCCGCTGCCGCCGAACGACCCCGACGCGACCATGCTGATCCCGCGGATCAGCGGCGTGCAGGGCGGCAACCGCTGGCCGGTGGCCGACCCGGACGTGCTGCGGCCCTACGACGCGCTGGCGACGCGGATGATGCCGCGCATCACGGCGTCGCCGTCCACCTCGTTCGGCGAGGGTCCCGGCCTGGACGCCACCGGCTTCCACGCGCCCGTCGAGGCGCCGGAGAAGCCGGCCGCGCCGTCGCTGGCGAAGTCCAGCAGCCGGATCGCCATCGCGTCCCTGATCAGCCGGATCACCGGGTTCCTCTGGAAGATCATGCTGGTCTGGGCCGTGGGCACCGGCGTGGTGAACGACTCGTTCAACATCGCCAACACGCTGCCCAACATCGTCTTCGAGCTGCTGCTCGGCGGCGTCCTGAGCAGTGTGGTGGTGCCGCTGCTGGTGCGGTCGCAGGACGACAAGGACGGCGGCCTGGCCTACACCCAGCGCATGCTGACCGTGGCGTTCGTGCTGCTCGTGATCGGCACGGTGGTCGCGGTGGCCGCCGCGCCGTGGCTGACCTCGCTCTACCTGGACGGCGAACCGGGCAAGACCAGCTCGGACCTGACCACGGCGTTCGCCAGGCTGCTGCTGCCGGAGATCCTGTTCTACGGCCTGTTCGCGCTGCTCTCGGCGATCCTCAACGCCAAGCAGATCTTCGGGCCGCCGGCCTGGGCGCCGGTGGTGAACAACCTGGTCGTGATCTTCACGCTGGCCGTGTTCATGCTCACCCCCGGCGAGATCACGTTCAACCCGGTCGAGATGAGCCAGCCGAAGCTGCTGCTGCTGGGCATCGGCGTGACCATGGGCATCGTCGTGCAGGCGATCATGCTGGTGCCGCCGCTGCTGCGCAGCGGGTTCCGGTTCAAGTGGCGCTGGGGCATCGACAAGCGCATGAAGGAGTTCGGCGGCCTCGCGCTGTGGATCCTCGGCTACGTCGCGGTCAGCCAGATCGGCTTCACCGTCAACACCCGCGTGCTGACCAGCGGTGACCCGGGCGGTGTGACGATCTACTCGAACGCCTGGCTGCTGTTCCAGCTGCCGTACGGCGTCATCGGCGTCTCGCTGCTCACCGCGATCATGCCGCGGCTGTCGCGCAACGCCGCCGACGGCGACACCCGCAAGGTGGTCGCCGACCTGTCCTACGCCTCCCGCATCTCGACGGTGATGCTCGTGCCGATCGCCGCGGTGATGTCGGTGATCGGCACCTCGGTCGGTGTGGCGTTGTTCAGCGGCGGGGAGAACTCGACCGCGGACGCGTCGCGGCTGGGTGAGGCACTGGCCATCTCGGCGTTCGGCCTGCTGCCGTACGCGCTGGTGATGCTGCAGCTGCGGGTGTTCTACGCGATGAAGGACGCCCGCACGCCGACGCTGATCATGGTCGTGATGACCCTGGTCAAGATCCCGCTGCTGTACCTGTGCCCGGTGCTGCTGTCGGACCAGAACATCGTGCTGGGCGCGATGATGGTCAACTCGCTGACGTTCGTGGTCGGCGCGATCATGGGCCAGGTCTGGCTGTGGGTGAGCCTGGGCAACCTGCGCAGCAAGCGCGTGCTCGGCGTCATCCTGTTCACCGTCGTGGCGAGCGGGCTGGGTGTGCTCGCCGCGGTCGCGGTCGGGTGGGTGGTCCCGGACTTCGGCGAGCGGCTGACCGCGTGGATCAAGCTGATCCTGCAGGGCATCGTCGGCCTCGGTGTGTCGTTCGGCGTACTGGCGCTGCTCAGGGTGGACGAGCTGTCGCCGGCCACGAAGAGAATCACCCGATTGATCAAGCGCGGGTAACGAACCACTCACGGATAACCCTGTCTCACCCCGTGTGTTCACGTACCCTCGACCACAGGGCGCGGGAAAGAGAGCGTGGGGTGAACGAGAAGCGGAGCGAGCAGTCCGGTCCGATCCGGACGGGTGTCCGCGCGAGGGGAGGCTCCCTCGCGCCGGGCAGCGTGGTCGGAGACGGCCGGTACCGGTTGCTCGCCCAGTTCGGCATCGACGAGCGGGCGGGCGCCCACCTGTGGCGTGCGCGGGACGGCCAGCTGCGGCGGGACGTCGCGCTGACGCTGCTCGTCGGCGACCCCGCGGACGCCGAAGCCGCACGTCAGGCCCGCAAGACCCTCGAACGCGCCACGCACGCCGCCAAGTTCAACCACGAAGCGGTCGCCAGGGTGCTCGACGTGCTCACCCTCGGCAACGGCATCACCTCCGGTGAGGGCCTGCTGGGCGTCGTGGTCACCGAGTGGACCAAGGGCACCGACCTGATCGACCTGGTCGCCGACCGCCCGGTCCAGCCGCTCGCCGCGGCCCGGATGGTCCAGCGGCTCGCCGAGGCCGTCGAGCGGGCCCACCACTCCGGTCTCGTGCTCGGCCTGGACCACCCGCAGCGCCTGCGCCTGACCACCGAAGGCTCGCTCCGCCTGGCGTTCCCCGGCCCGCTGCCGGACGCGACGCTGCGCGACGACGTGAAGGCCATCGGCGGGATCCTGTACCTGCTGCTCACCGGCCGCTGGCCGCTGCCGGGCGGGCCGGCCGCGATCCCGGCCGCGCCGCACGCCCCGAACGGACGGCTCGTGCCACCTCGCTCCCTGCAGCCGTCGGTGCCGCAGGAGCTGTCGTCGCTGGCGGTCCGCACGGTCGAGGACGGCGGCCCTGGCGGCATCCGCACCAGCGCCGCGATCGTGCGCGCGCTGGAGATGGCCGCCGAGGCCGAGGAGCGGACGCAGCTGATCAAGGCCCAGATGGAGGCCGACGGCGACGGCACGATCTGGACGACGAAGAAGCCGGTCAAGGACCGCGCGCGGCGGCGAAAGCTGGCGCTCGGCGTCACCGTGCTGGTCGTCGCCGCGGTCGCGATCCTGGCCTGGCTCGGCATGCTGGCGATCAGCTTCTTCCAGGACGATCCCAGCTCGGGCGGCCCGCCGATCAACGTGGCCAACCCGACTCCGACGGCGTCCGCGTCGGCCCCGGTCAACCCGTCGCCGAACCCGCCGCCGTCGCCCGGCGGGCAGGCGCAGATCGGCGCCGCGGTCGGCCCGGAGAGCGTCACGGTCTACAACCCGGACGGCAACGGCGACAACACCAGCCGGGCCCGCAACACCGTGGACGGCGACCCCACCACGATCTGGCGGACCGACCAGTACCGGCAGCAGTTCCCGGCCATCAAGGAGGGCGTCGGGCTGCTGGCGAGCTTCGACAAGCCGATCAACCTGGCCAAGATCACGGTGGCCGCGGACAGCCCGGGCACCTCGATCGAGGTCCGGCTGGCCGACTCGCGCAACCCGGAGCTGGCCGACACCCGCGTGATCGGCACGGCCACGTTGAACGGGCAGACCACCGACATCACCCTTCCGCAGCCCCAGCAGGGGCAGTACGTGATCATCTGGATCACTCAGCTGAGTGACACGGACAAGGGCTACCAGTCCCAGATAGGCGAATTGACCTTCCTCCCCGCCCAGTAGGGTGCTGCGGGTGACCGCAGCTGCACCAACGGACGCCGACCTCATCGCGGCGCACGCGTCGGGGGATCCGCACGCGTTCAGCGAACTGGTCCGGCGGCATCGGGACCGCATGTGGGCGGTGGCCCTGCGCACCCTGCGCGACCCCGAGGAAGCCGCCGACGCCCTGCAGGACGCCTTCATCTCCGCCTTCCGCGCCGCCGCGAACTTCCGCGCGGAATCCCAGGTCACCACCTGGTTGCACCGGATCGTGGTGAACGCCTGCCTGGACCGGGTCCGGCGCAGGCAGGCCCGTCCGACGGTGCCGCTGCCGGAGACCGGCGTGAACGAGCCGGCCACGCCGCGGGACTCGATGGCCGACCGGGAGACCCGGCTGGTCATCAAGGAGGCGCTCGCGCAGCTGCCGGAGGACCAGCGGATGCCGATCGTGCTGGTCGACGTCGAGGGGTACTCGGTCAGCGAGACCGCGAAGATGCTCGGCATCGCGGAGGGCACGGTGAAGAGCCGCTGCGCCCGCGGCCGCGCCAAACTCGCCAAAGTTCTCGGCCATCTCCGGAACCCGGATGCATTAGCGAACGTCCCAACTCCCGAAAGCAAACGGGAGCGCGGCGGCCGGTCTGGGGCACAGCGCGAGAGGGAGGGACGATGACGGACGAGAGTCGGGGGATCGAGGCCGCCGGCCCGCCCTGGTCTGTCGACCTGCTCGCGGACCTGCACGCCGGCGTCCTGGACGACGACGAAGCCGCCCGCCTGTGGCCGCTGGTGCAGGCCGATCCCGAGGCACGCGCGATCATCGAGGCGCTGGAGGCGACCACCGCCGACCTGGCTGAGCTGAGCGCGGACGTCCCGCCGATGCCGGCCGAGTTCGCGGCCCGCCTGGACGCCGCGATCGCCGAGGAGTCGCGCCGCGCGTTCCCGCAGCAGCAGCAGCCGGGCGTGGCGCCGGTGGTGAGCCTGGACGCGGCCCGCCGTCGCCGCAACAAGCGCATCGGCTGGATCAGCGGGGTGGTGGCCGTGGCCGCCGCCGCGGTGGCCGCCGTCGCGATCGCCATCCCGGGTGGCACGTCGCCGTCGCCGGGCAGCAACGTGGCCGCGCCCCCGCCGGGTCAGAGCGCGCCGCAGCCGCCGCTGAACCTGCGCAGCGACCAGGCCGCGAGCGCGGTCGGCCAGATGCAGGGCACGTTCGACTACGGCCCGCTGCGCAACGCGGACGTGCTGCAGACGTGCCTGACCGCCGCCGGCTTCGCCGACACCGCCAAGCCGATCGGCGTCCGCCAGGGCTCCATCGACGGGCAGCCGGCCGTGCTGACGCTGCTGACCACCGGTCAGCTGGCGAAGTTCCGGCTGGTCGCGTTCGCCCCGACCTGCGGCGCGGGCAACGCCGGGGTGCTCTTGGACAAGGTGATCGGGTAAGCGCGTTCCACGTCACGGGCGAGCCGTGTCACGCCGGGAACACTGGACCCTACGATCGTGTTGAGCCTGGTACGCAGGTCACGACGAGCGGAGGTCTACGGGTGGCAGCGGAAAACGTTCGGAACCTCATCATCGTGGGGTCGGGTCCGGCCGGGTACACGGCCGCGGTGTACGCCGCGCGTGCCCAGCTCGAACCGCTGGTGTTCGAGGGTTCCCAGTTCGGCGGCGCGCTCATGACCACCACCGAGGTCGAGAACTACCCCGGCTTCCGGGACGGCATCCAGGGCCCGGACCTGATGGAGGAGATGCGCAAGCAGGCCGAGCGCTTCGGCGCGGAGCTGCGCGCCGAGGACGTGGAGAAGCTCGAGCTGGAGGGCGACGTCAAGTACGTCACCGCCCACGGCACGCGCTACGCGGCCAAGGCCGTCGTCCTCGCCATGGGTTCGGCCGCGCGCTACCTCAACGTGCCCGGTGAGCAGGAGCTGCTCGGCCGCGGTGTCTCGGCGTGCGCGACCTGTGACGGCTTCTTCTTCCGCGACCAGGACATCGCCGTGCTCGGCGGTGGCGACTCCGCCATGGAGGAGGCCACCTTCCTGACCAAGTTCGCCCGGTCGGTGACGATCGTGCACCGGCGCGAGGAGTTCCGCGCCTCCAAGATCATGCTCGAGCGCGCCCGCGCGAACGAGAAGATCAAGTGGGCGCTGAACAAGCAGGTCGTCGAGGTGCTGGGCGACACCACCGTGTCCGGCCTGAAGCTCAAGGACACCGTCACCGGCGAGGAGTCGGTGCTCGACGTCACCGGCTTCTTCGTCGCGATCGGCCACGACCCGCGCAGCGAGCTGGTCAAGGGCCAGGTCGAGCTGGACGCCGAGGGTTACGTCCTGACCAAGGGCCGCACCTCCTACACCAACCTGCCGGGCGTCTTCGCCGCGGGCGACCTGGTCGACCACACCTACCGGCAGGCCATCACCGCCGCAGGCTCGGGCTGCTCCGCGGCCATCGACGCCGAGCGCTGGCTGGCCGAGCACGCCGGCAACCCCGAAGCCGAAATCGCACCCGAACTGGTGGGCGGCGGCTACGGCTCCGCGAACTGAACTCCAAGCTCGTACCAAGTAGGGAGATGAAATGTCCGACACCGTCAAGGTGACCGATAAGTCCTTCGCCGACGACGTTCTGACCAGCGACAAGCCGGTCCTGGTCGACTTCTGGGCGACCTGGTGCGGGCCGTGCAAGATGGTCGCCCCGGTGCTCGAGGAGATCGCCGCCGAGCACAAGGACAAGCTGACCGTCGCGAAGCTGGACATCGACGAGAACCCGGGCACCGCCCGCGACTACCAGGTCATGTCGATCCCGACGCTGATCCTGTTCCAGGGCGGCAAGCCGGTGAAGCAGATCGTCGGCGCCAAGCCGAAGGCCGCGCTGCTGTCGGATCTGTCCGACGTTCTCGCCTGACGAAGGCAACCCGGACCCGGGGGTAAACGTCTTCTACGGACGGCCCCCGGGTTTTTCCATGCTCACCCGCCCGGATGACGCACCGACCGGCCCTACGCGGTCACGGAGAGTCCTCAGGGCAGAATGGGTACCCGAGGTTAGCCCGAGACTGTTTGTGCCGCATCGGTTTTTGATCGATGCCCAAGGAAAGAGCGAGGAGTGCATGCGGGTGCTCCGCCGCGGCGACGTCGGGGACGACGTCGCTGAGATCAGGTCGATGCTGGCCTCGATCGGTCTGCTCCGGCCGGATGCCGGCAACCTGTTCGACCACGAGGTCGAACGGGCCGTCCGCGGGTTCCAGCAGCGCCGAGGGCTGCTCATCGACGGCGTCGTCGGCCCGGCCACCTACCACGTGCTGCGCGGCGCGACCTTCCACCTTGGCAGCAGGCCGCTGGCCTACCTGATCTCCTCGCCGGTGCACGGCGACGACGTGTTCGCGCTGCAGGACCGGCTGACCGAGCTGGGCTACGACGCCGGCCGCCCGGACGGCATGTTCGGCCCGAAGACCGAGCACGCACTGCGCAACTTCCAGCGCGACTACGGCCTGGTCATCGACGGCATCTGCGGCCCGGCGACCGTCCGCGCGCTGCGGCAGCTCTCCCCGCGTGCCCGTGGTGGCCGCCCGGTGCTGCTGCGCGAGCAGGAGCAGGTCCGCCAGTCCGGGCCGCGGCTGCGTGGCAAGCGGATCGTCATCGACCCCGGTCACGGCGGCGCCGACCCGGGTGTGGAGATCGGCGGCCTGCGTGAGGCCGACATCGTGTGGGACCTGGCGCGCCGTCTGGAAGGCCGGATGAAGGCCACCGGCATGGAGGCGCTGATCTCGCGTGGCCCGGACACCGGGCCCGCGGAGGCGGAGCGCGCCGCGTTCGCCAACAACGCGGGCGCCGACCTGTTCCTGTCGCTGCACTGCGACCGCAACTCCTCGCCGCACGCGCAGGGCGTCGCCTCGTTCCACTGGGGCAACGGCCTGGGCACCACGTCGACGGTGGGTGAGCTGCTGGCCGGCTACCTGCAGCGCGAGGTGGCCGCCCGCACTGGTCTGCTGGACTGCCGGACGCACGCCAAGACCTGGGACATCCTGCGGCTGACGCGGTGCCCTGCGGTGCGGATGGAGATCGGCTACCTGAGCAACCCCGGCGACCGGGCGAAGCTGTCCGACCCGGCGTTCCGCGACATCGTCGCCGAGGGCATCCTGATCGCCGTCAAGCGCCTGTACCTGCTCGGTGAGGGCGACCAGCCGACCGGCACGTTCACGTTCGCCGACGTGCTCGCCCACGAGCTGGCGAAGGCCGAATAAGCCCACTCGTTCACAGCAGTTGTCCACAGAAACCTGTGGACAACTGCTGCCTTGTGGACCGTTTCTGTGGATAACTCCGTCTACGCGCGGGCTGTGCTGGGCTCGGCTGTGGTGATGGTCACCTGGCCGAGGAGCCGCTCCAGCGCCGCTTCGACGTCTTCCTTCCAGGACAGCGCCGACCGGATCTCCAGGCGCAGCCTCGGCCACTTGGGGTGCGGGCGCACGGTCTTGAACCCGACCGCGGTGAGGAAGTCGGCCGGGACCACGCAGGTGTGCCCCAGCAGCTCGTTGTCGGCGTCGTCCGGGCTCGCGTCGCCGAACGCCTCGATCGCGCGCACACCGCGGCGCGTCATGTCCTTGGCGACCGCCTGGATGAGCGTGCGGCCCAGCCCGCCACCGCGGAACTCGGGCAGCACCTGGAAGCTCGTCAGCAGCACCGCGTCCGCGCTGGGCGGGGACGTGGGGAAGGCGACCGAGCGCGGCACCAGGTTCGGCGGGGCGTACAGGACGAACCCGACGGGCAGCGAGTCGCTGTAGATGATGCGGCCGCAGGAGCCCCACTCCAGCAGCACCGAGGAGACCCAGGCCTCCTTCTCGACCTCGGTCTGGCCGAACTCCTCCGCCTGCGCGCGCAGGTGCGGCGCGAGCTCCCAGTACACGCACCGGCGGCAGTTCTTGGGCAGGTGTTCCAGGTTGTCGAGGGTGACGCCCACGACTCGACGCGACACCTGATCCCCTCCCCGGATTTCGCGGCGGCCGGCCCGACGTGGAGCAGGGCGTGGCGTACCGCCGCAGCCTGCTCGGCCGCAATTGAGGATAGGCGTCTGTGACCCGCGCCGGAAGGCCGGGAATATCACAAGGACGAGTGGTTACACTCGGGAAACTGACCATTCGACAGAGCGAAGTGCGATGACTGCGAATCCACCCGAGCACACTGGCCGCCGAGACCTCGATCCCCACCTCGCCCGTTACGCCGCCCGCACGGCAGGCATGACGGCGTCGGAGATCCGAGCTCTCTTCGCGGTGGCCAGCCGCCCGGAGGTGGTTTCGCTCGCCGGCGGCATGCCGAACCTCGCCGCGCTCCCGCTGGACAGCCTGTCCTCGCAGGTGGGGGAGATCATCGCGGAGGACGGCCTGGTCGCGCTGCAGTACGGCTCCGCGCAGGGCGTGCCGGTGCTGCGCGAGCAGATCTGCGAGGTCATGGCGATGGAGGGCATCAACGCGCACTCCGACGACGTCGTGGTGACCGTCGGCTCCCAGATGGGCCTGGACATGGTCACCCGGCTGTTCTGCGACCCTGGCGACGTCGTGCTGGCCGAGGGGCCGTCCTACGTGGGCGCGCTGGGCTCGTTCGCCGCGTACCAGGCGAAGGTTGTGCACGTCGTGATGGACGACCAGGGGCTGGTGCCGGAGGCGCTGCGGGAGGCTCTCGCGGCGGCCGAGAAGGCCGGGCAGCGGGTCAAGTTCCTCTACACGATCCCGAACTTCCACAACCCGGCCGGCGTGACGCTCGCGGTCGAGCGGCGCGCCGAGATCCTCGCGATCTGCCGGGCGCACGGCGTGCTGGTGGTCGAGGACAACCCGTACGGACTGCTCGGCTTCGACGACCAGACCTACCCGGCGCTGCGGTCGCTCGACCCGGACAACGTCGTGTACCTGGGCTCGTTCTCCAAGACGTTCGCCTCCGGCTTGCGGGTCGGCTGGGTCCTGGCGCCGCACGCGGTGCGGGAGAAGCTGGTGCTGGCCGCGGAGTCGGCCACGCTGTGCCCGCCGAGCCTCAACCAGATGATCGTGTCGCGGTACCTGGCCACGCACGACTGGAAGGGCCAGATCAAGACCTTCCGCGAGAACTACCGGGAGCGGCGGGACGCGATGCTCTCCGCCCTGGAGCAGCACCTGCCGTCCGGCTGCAGCTGGACGCACCCGGATGGCGGTTTCTACGTGTGGGTGACGGTGCCGGAGGGTGTCGACACCAAGGCGATGCTGCCGCGCGCCGTCACCGCCCGGGTCGCCTACGCGTCCGGCACCGGTTTCTACGCCGACGGTTTCGGCAGCAGGCAGATGCGGTTGTCGTACTGCTACCCGACGCCCGAGCGGATCAAGGAGGGCGTGCGTCGCCTGGCCGCGGTGCTCGAGTCCGAAATGGACCTGGTGCGCACGTTCGGTAACGTCAGCATGCGCGCGATCCCCGGCCCGGAGACACCGTCGCCGGACACGGCCTGATCGCCGCGCTGCTGAGTCCTATTTAGACTGTTGATTGAGGAGAGTGCCGGCGTGGTTATGCCGACCGTCGCCGTTCTCGCGGGCGGGCTTTCGCATGAACGCGATGTCTCGCTGCGGTCCGGCCGCAGGCTGTCCGCCGCGCTGCGGGAGCAGGGGCTGACCGTCGAGGAGTGGGACACCGACGCGGGCCTGCTCGACCGGTTGCGGTCCGAGCGGCCCGACGCGGCCGTCGTGGCACTGCACGGTGGCCAGGGCGAGAACGGGTCAGTGCAGACCGTCCTGGAGATGCTGAAGGTGCCGTACGTGGGCACCAGCTCGCGCGGGTGCCGTCGGGCGTGGGACAAGCCGACCGCGAAGGCCGTGCTGTCCGCCGCCGGGTACGCGACGCCGGACTGGGTCGTGCTGCCGCACAGCACCTTCCGGGAGCTGGGCGCGCAGGGCGTGCTGGATGCGATCGTCGACCACCTGGGCCTGCCGCTGATCCTCAAGCCCGACCAGGGCGGGTCCGCGCTGGGCGCCCAGGTCGTGCGGGACGCCGCCGAGCTTCCCGCCGCGATGGTGGGCTGCTTCGCGTACGGCGACACCGTGCTGGCGGAGCGGCTGGTCGAGGGCGTCGAGGTCGCGGTGGCGGTCGTCGAGCGGGACGGGGAGCCGGAGGCGCTGCCCGCGGTGGAGATCGTGCCGGAGAGCGGTGTCTACGACTACACCTCGCGCTACACCGCCGGGCTGACCGACTTCTTCGCGCCGGCCCGGCTGCCGGAGGCGTCCGCGAAGGCGGTCGGCGAACTGGCCGTCGCCGCGCACAAGCTGCTCGGTCTGCGGGACATCTCGCGGACCGACGCGATCGTGACTGCCGACGGCACGGTCCAGTTCCTCGAAGTGAACTCGTCGCCGGGCCTCACCGAGACGTCGACCGTGCCGATGGCGATCGAGACCGCGGGCACGTCGCTCGGCGCTGTGTTCGCCGATCTCGTCGCACGGGCGATCCGCCGGTCCGCCTGACACGTCCCCGGAACCACTGAGGGCCACCTTCCCGAGCGGGAGGTGGCCCTCAGTGTTGTCAGATCAAATCATCACCGTGACGAAACGACCTGGTGTCATTCCTCATCGGTTCGCAGCGCCTGATTTGTCCGATTCGGGTCCATGATCGAGACGATTCGCTCCAGATCGTCGATCGAGCCGAACTCGACGACGATGCGCCCCTTCCGGCGGCCGAGGTCGACCTTGACGCGGGTGTCGAAGGTGTCCGACAGCCGGTTCGCCAGATCCTGGAGACCGGGCGCCTGCATCGCCTTGCGGGGAGCGGCCTTCGGCTTGGCCGGCGCCTCGCTCTTCTTGAGAGTCACCGCCTCCTCGGTCGCGCGGACCGAGAGCCCCTCGGCGACGATGCGCGTCGCGAGCTCCTCCTGCTGCTCCGGATCTTCGAGCGAGAGCAGCGCCCGGGCGTGCCCGGCGGAGAGAACCCCGGCGGCGACGCGGCGCTGCACGGGGAGGGGGAGCTTGAGCAGCCGGATGGTGTTGGTGATGACCGGGCGGCTGCGGCCGATGCGGGAGGCGAGCTCCTCGTGTGTCACCTCGAACTCGTCGAGCAGCTGCTGGTAGGCGGCCGCCTCTTCGAGCGGGTTCAGCTGGACGCGGTGGATGTTCTCCAGCAGCGCGTCCCGCAGCATCGCTTCGTCGGCGGTCTGCCGGACGATGGCCGGGATGTTCTCCAGCTCGGCCCGCTGGGACGCACGCAGACGGCGCTCGCCCATGACGAGCTCGTACTCACCGCCGCCGAGTTCGCGGACGACGATCGGCTGCATGAGGCCGAACTCGCGGATCGAGTGCTCCAGCTCGGCGAGGGCGTCCTCGTCGAAGACCTGCCGCGGCTGCTTCGGGTTGGGCTTGACCGAGCTCGTCGGGATCTCGCGGTAGACGGCGCCGGCCACCTCACCGCTGGGGACGACCTCGCTGTTGGCCGCGAACCAGTCCTTGTCGCCGTTGCGAGACGGCGCCTCCGGGCGGGCCGGCGCACTGGGGGTGTTCTCGCCTGCGGGCGGTCCGGTCGGGATCAGCGCGGCCAGGCCACGCCCCAGGCCACCCCTGCGTTCGGTCATAACGTGCCCCTCCTCGATCCGTTGCTGCTGCCACGCTCCGCGAGTTCGCGAGCCGCATCGACGTAGCTCATCGCGCCCCGCGAACCCGGGTCGTACGCCAGCACGGTCTGGCCGTAGCTGGGCGCCTCGGACACCTTCACGTTGCGGGGGATGACGGTCTTGAGGACGACGTCGCCGAAGTGGTCGCGCACCTCGGCGGTCACCTGGTCGGCCAGCTTGGTGCGGCCGTCGTACATGGTGAGGAGGATCGTCGAGACGGAGAGGCTGGGGTTGAGGTGCTTCTGCACCAGCTCGATGTTGCTGAGGAGCTGCCCGAGGCCTTCGAGTGCGTAGTACTCGCACTGGATCGGGATGAGCACCTCGCGGGCGGCGACCATCGCGTTGACCGTGAGGAGGCCGAGCGAGGGCGGGCAGTCGATGAAGACGTAGTCCACGCCGAGCTGGTCGACCACCTCGCCGGTGAGCGCCTCCTTCAGCCGCGATTCGCGGGAGGGCATCTCGACGAGCTCGATCTCGGCGCCGGCGAGGTCGATCGTCGCGGGGACGCAGAACAGGTTGGGGGACTGCTCGCTGACGGCCATCGCCTCACCCAGGGGGAGGTCGCCGAGGAGGACGTCGTAGATGGAGGGGGTGCCGGAGCGGTGGTCCACGTTGAGCGCGGTGCTGGCGTTGCCCTGCGGGTCGAGGTCGATGACGAGGGTCTTGAGCCCGTGCACCGCGAGGGCCGCGGCGAGGTTGACGGCGCTGGTCGTCTTGCCGACGCCGCCCTTCTGGTTGGCGACGGTCAGCACGCGGCGCTGATCGGGCCGGGGGAGGGAGTTGGGTTCCGGGTGCAGCACGCGGGCGGCGCGCTCGGCCTCTTCGGCAATGGGGGTCCAGTCTGACGCAGGCGGGGTCACCGGCCGAGCCACCTTTCCGCAATCGACGCTGTTGGTTTCACGTGGAACATGGGTCGCATCATGCTGATCTGGCCTCCACAAGCCATCCAGTACGCCATCCTGTCATCCCGCACGGCGCGGGCGACGGGCACTTCGTACGCGCTCCACCCGCACCACGGTCGTCGGCGTTTCGAGCACGCCGACCCCGCATTCAGAGACCGTTGGAGCACCCCCACCGACGCGGGCAACCGCCTTCGCATCACGGGCAACTTCGTCCCGGGCACTAGCTCCCTTGACTGCGAGCATCATGCCACCCTCCCGGACGAGGGGGAGGCACCAGCCCGCCAATCGCGCGAGCGGAGCGACGGCCCGCGAGGTGACGACGTCCGCGGTCCCGACGCGATCCCGGAGTGCCTTCTCCTCCGCCCGGCCGCGGACGACGGTGACGTCCAGTTTGATGGTCTCGGCGACTTCGTTCAACCAGTCGGCGCGCCGAGCCATGGGCTCGACGAGAACGACCTCCAGATCCGGCCGCGCGATGGCGAGCGGCACCCCGGGAAAGCCGGCGCCGGACCCGACGTCGATCACCCGGACGCCAGCCGCGATCCGCTCACCGACGACGGCGGAGTTCAGCAGGTGCCGATCCCAAAGCCGCTCCACCTCACGCGGCCCGATCAACCCCCGCTCGACGCCGAACCGCTCGAGCATCTCAGCGAAGGCGACGGCCTGATCGAGGCCATCGCCGAACACTCGCCCCGCCACGTCGGGCACCGGCACCACTAGCACTCCTCGGGTTTCACGTGAAACGACCAACGCCCCCGATTCTCCACGACGCGAACATCATCGCGGGGAGGCGGACCGCAACTGTGGACGGTTTCACGTGAAACTGCCCCGAGGAGTGTCAGCGGCTGGTTCCACGTGAAACCGACGCACAGTCATAGACGCGACCCCGTCCGCGAGTCGCCGCCCGACCCGCACGAAGTGAGCACCTTCCGACAGTCTCGCATCCGCGCAATGCGCGGCGCCGTGTCGAGCGGAGCCACCGCGAGAACCGCCAACCCGCGCGGTACCACGGCTGGGCCGTTTCGCAGCAAGCCGCGAGCCGGCCGCCGCTCGGACTTGCGGGCACAGGAGCAGCCATCGCTCTGACGCGCCTACGGCGGCACACCTCGTCGCCACCGCCAGAGAACCACCGCTCGAAATCGCGGACATAAGAAAGGCGGCCCACCGAAGTGGGCCGCCTTCCGAGAAACCTGAACGCCTACGCGTCCGGCATCACCACGACACGCCGCTTGGGCTCCTCGCCCTCGCTTTCGCTCTTGACGCCGCCCACGGCGGCCACCGCGTCGTGGACGACCTTTCGCTCGAACGGGCTCATCGGCTGCAGCCGCACCTTCTCGCCCGTCGCCTTGACCGTCTCGGCCGTCGTGCGGCCCAGCTCGCTCAGCTCGGCGCGGCGGCCGGCCCGCCAGCCGGCGATGTCGAGCATCAGCCGGCTCCGGGTGCCGGTCTCCTGCTGCACCGCGAGCCGCGTCAGTTCCTGCAGCGCCTCGAGCACCTGGCCGCGTCCGCCGACCAGCTTCTCCAGATCGTCACCGCCGTCGATGCTCACGATCGCGCGGCCGCTCTCCACGTCGAGGTCGATGTCCCCGTCGTAGTCGAGCAGGTCCAGCAGCCGCTCCAGGTAGTCGCCCGCGATGTCGCCCTCGCGGACCAGCAGGTCCTCCGTCGACGAACCCGTCGCCTCCGCAGCGGGCGCCTCGTCGTCAGCGTCGATCGCTTCGACCGTCTCCGCCATCGTCATCTCCTTTCACCGGGCTCCAGCGCTCAGCGGCGCTTCTGCCCCGAGCCCTTCTGTCCTGAGTTCTTGCCGCCCTGCGAAGGCTTCTTGCGCTTCTGCGCCGAGCCGTTCTGCGGGCGTTGCCCCTGCTGCGGGAAGCGGTGCGGGGAGCCGGCCTTCGAACCCGGCTTCTGCCCGGTCGCCTTGCCGTCGGCGGCCGGCTTGCCGTCGGCGGCCGGCTTGTCGGCCGCGCCGTCACCGTCGTCCGTCTTCTTCGGCTGGACCGGCTTCTGGCCCGGCTTCGGCTTCGCACCCGGGCGCGGCGCCAGCGAGTTGCGCTTCTCGGCGGCCTCGGCCTTCTTCTGCGCCTCTTCCTTGTCGATGCGCGTGTAGACCAGGCGCTGCTGCATCAGGGTCCAGCCGTTGTTCGCCAGCCAGTAGACGAGCAGACCGATCGGGAAGAACGCACCGAACACCAGAACACCGAGCGGGAAGATGTACATCGTCAGCCGCTGCATCATCTGCGTCTGCGGCGTGATCGCCTCGGGGTTCAGGTTCTGCCGCTGCGCCGAGTGCCGCGCGGTCAGGTGGGTCAGGACCGACGCGAGGATCATCAGCGGGATCGCGACCGGTGCGACGTGCCAGTGCCAGCCGCCGCCCTGACCGCCCAGCATCGAGGCGTTGTGGATGGCATCGCCGATGTTGACGCCGAACAGCTTCGCGTGCACGTACGACTCGACGCCGGCCTGGTCGAAGAAGTAGTTCTCCGTCTTCGGGCTGCCGTCCGCGGGCTGGATGGAGAACGCGCGCAGCACCCAGTTCAGACCGATGAACACCGGGATCTGCAGCAGCATCGGCAGGCAGCTGCCCAGCGGGTTGACGCCGTGCTCCTTCTGGAGCTTCTGCATCTCCATCGCCTGGCGCTGGCGGTCGTTCGCGTACTTCTTCTGAATCTTCTTCAGTTCCGGCGCGAACTCCTGCATCTTCTTCATCGACCGGACCTGGTTCACGAACGGCTTGAACATGATGCCGCGAACCGTGAAGGTCAGGAAGATGATCGCCAGGAGCCAGGTGATCGCGTTGTCGGCCCCGAAGACGAACCCGAAGACCTTGTGCCAACACCACAGGATGAAGGACACGGGGTAGTAGATGAAGTCGAGCACTGAGCTACTCCTCGGTTGACAAACCAGGTCTCTGGTGGCGCCACGAGAACACCTCAGGCACCGGGTCGCGGCCGGGCATCGTCCACGGGCCGCAGCGCAGCAGCCGTCGGAGGGCGAGGTAACTGCCCTTCGCGGCGCCGAAGCGGGTCAGAGCCTCGACCGCGTACGTGCTGCAGCTGGGGTAGAAGCGGCAGCTCGGCGGGAGGTAGGGCGAGATGAAACGGCGGTAGAACCGCAGCGGGAGCAACAACACCTGGGCGACCGGCCCAGGGCGCTCGACCTTCCGCGGTGCATCGGTGCTGGCGTCATTCACCGGCGTGGCCCCTCATGTCCGCGGCCGTGTCCGGCCGGGGTGTCGCCGGGCCGTCGGATGGGCGGCCCGGGAGCAGGCTCAGCCGTTTCAGCGCCGCGTCCAGATCGGCACCGAGTTCGGCACTGGACGCGGTGGCCGCCGGCGGCAGGGCCCTCACGACCAACGAACTGCCGGGCGGCACGGTTCCGAGGCGCTGCATGACGAGATGCCGCAGGCGCCGGGTCACCCGGTGGCGCACAACTGAGTTGCCCACGGCCTTGCTCACCACAAAACCCGCCCGCGGCGTTCCCGCGGACGGGTCGGTGGACTGAACCGCGTGCACCACGAGGCGGCGCCGACCTGCCCGAGCACCCCTGCGCATGACCTCGCGGAAGTCCTCACTGCGCCGCAACCGGGCGGCACGGGGCAGCACGTCGCGCCTCGGAACGGCGCTATCAGGCGGACAGCTTCTCGCGGCCCTTGCGACGGCGGGCCGACAGGATCGCGCGACCGGCGCGGGTGCGCATCCGCAGCCGGAAGCCGTGGGTCCGGGCGCGTCGACGGTTGTTCGGCTGGAAGGTGCGCTTACCCTTGCTCACTGCTAACTCCTGGTCTCGACATACTCGGCGGCAAGCTGGAGCCACCGATCAGCTCGGGGGTGTCTCGAATCGCGCGCATGCGAACAAACCCGTCGCGCGCGGGAGACTTATCGAGAGTACGCACCCCGCTCACCGGCCCGGCAACCGGCCCCCTCAACCACAGCGGGGGACCGAGTGGCGACGCCACGTGAGGCATGCCATCCTGGCTCCCACGGTGCCTTGTGGCACGGCACGGGCCTTTGTTAGCGTGTCTCCTCTTGGGTCACCCGTTCGAGGTGCTCGGCGCCGCCGTAAGAAGGTGTGGAGGCTCTGGCTGGCGTAGGTTCGCACCCGCAGGTGGAGTGACTGCGGGCCGCCGTACATTAGTGCACAGTTGTGGACAACTCTGTGGATACTTGCTGCGCGCGGTGACCAGGGGGCCGCGAGGCGCCGCTCGTGTGAGTGAGCCAGGCGCCCGGCTCGGGTGTTCTTCGAGGTCGGTGGGGTCGTCCGGGGTGACGAGGGGAGGGGACGAAGTCGGTGTCCGAGCACCAGTTGAATCTGGGCGTGGTCTGGGACCAGGTGGTCCGGGAGCTGTCGGACGGCACGCTTTCGCCTCAGCAGCGGGCCTGGATGCGAGTCACCCGCCCGATCGGCCTGCTCGACGGCACGGCCCTGCTCGCCGCCCCGAGTGACTTCGCCAAGGAAGCGATCGAGCGCGCCCTGCGGGACCCGATCACGCACGCGCTCTCGCGCCGGCTCGGCCGTCCCGTCTCGCTGGCCGTGAAGGTCGACACCGCCGAGGTGACCCCGCCTCCTCCGCCGCCCGCCCCGTACCCGTCACCCGCCCGGGTGGAAACGGCGCCCGTCGCCGCGGCCGAGGCGCCGGTGATGCCCCCGAAGATGCCGCCGCTCGACGACGGCATGCTCCCGCCGCTGCGGCGGGTCCGGGCGCACCCGCCGGAACCGGTGAAGGCCGTCCTGCCCGAGGACGACGGCGACGAGGAAGTCGACGAAGAGGGCGAGGCCCTGGCCGCCGCGCACGAGATCTGGCCGATGTTCTCCGGCCAGCCGAGCGCGGGCCAGCCCTACACCGCGCCGGCCCAGCCGGAGACGTCGAAGACGCGGCTCAACGAGAAGTACACGTTCGACACGTTCGTCATCGGCGCGTCCAACCGCTTCGCGCACGCGGCCGCGTTCGCCGTCGCCGAGGCGCCCTCCCGCGCGTACAACCCGCTGTTCATCTGGGGCGAGTCCGGGCTGGGCAAGACGCACCTGCTGCACGCCGTCGGGCACTACGCTCAGCGGCTCTTCCCCGGCATGCGCGTGCGCTACGTCTCGACCGAAGAGTTCACCAACGACTTCATCAACTCGCTGCGCGACGACCGGAAGGTGGCGTTCCAGCGGCGCTACCGGGACATCGACATCCTGCTCGTCGACGACATCCAGTTCCTGGAGGGCAAGGAAGGTACTCAGGAGGAGTTCTTCCACACCTTCAACACGCTGCACAACTCGAACAAGCAGATCGTGGTGTCCTCGGACCGGCCGCCGAAGCGGCTGGAGACCCTGGAGGACCGGCTGCGCACGCGGTTCGAGTGGGGCCTCATCACCGACATCCAGCCGCCCGAACTGGAGACGCGCATCGCGATCCTCCGCAAGAAGGCGGCGCAGGACCGGCTGGCCGTGCCGGGTGACGTGCTCGAGTTCATCGCCTCGCGCGTGGAGGCGAACATCCGCGAACTGGAGGGCGCGCTCATCCGCGTCACCGCGTTCGCGTCGCTGAACCAGCAGCCGGTGGACGTCGGTCTCGCCGAGATCGTGCTGCGCGACCTGATCCCGGACTCGCAGGCGCCGGAGATCAGCGCGCCGACGATCATGGCCACCACGGCCGAGTTCTTCGACGTGACGGTCGACGACCTGTGCGGCCCCGGCAAGACGAAAGCCCTTGCCACGGCGCGGCAGATCGCGATGTACCTGTGCCGCGAGCTGACGGACATGTCGCTGCCGAAGATCGGGCAGACGTTCGGCGGCCGCGACCACACGACGGTCATGCACGCGGACAAGAAGATCCGCAAGGAGATGGCCGAGCGCCGGCGGATCTACGACCAGGTGCAGGAACTCACCGCGCGCATCAAACAGCGCGCCCGTCAGTAGCCCGCTCCGCGCACACCGCTTCGATCGCCGCGATCGCGCGGGCGATCGGCCACTGCTCCTCGCTCCCGCGCCGGACGCAGCCGACGATGCGCCGCGACGGACGCGGGTTGCCGCGCAACGGAATCCGCACCACCTCGTGCTGCGGTGGCAGGGGAGCGAGCCGCGGCACGAGGCACACCCCGAGCCCGGCGGCGACGAGCGCGGACACCGCGAACCACTCCTTGGCTTCGTGCGCGATGCGCGGCGTGAAACCGGCGGCGGCACAAGCGGCTTGCAGGAGCGTGTACGTGTCGTTGTGGCGCGGCTTCACGATCCACGGTTCACGCGCGGCGTCGGCGAGTTCCACCGCGTCCTGCCGCGTCAGCGGATGCCCGGCGGCGACGAGGAGGTCCTGCGGGTCGTCGAGGAGCGGCCACTGCGTGAAGCGGGGGTCGTCGACGGGCGGCGCTTCGGGCGTGGGCAGCACGACGGCGATGTCGGCCGCCTCGGCGAGCAACAGCTCGTAGCAGTCAGCGCTTTCCTCTTCTATTACGCGCGCCGTCAGCCGCGGGTGCTCCTGCCGCAGCCGCGTGACCGCAGGACCGAGCAACGCGGCGACCGTCGACGAGACGCCGCACATGCGCACGGCGCCGACCTCTTCGCCCGCGGTCAGGTCGGCCCGCGCCCGTTCCCATTGCGCGAACAGCGAATCCGCGTGCTCGAGCAACACCACCGCGGCGGGGGTCAACCGGACGCGGCGGCCATCGCGGCGCAGCAGTTCGACACCGACCTCCTTGGCGAGCAACCGGAGTTGCTGCGAGACCGCCGACGGGGTCAGGTGCAGCGCCTCCGCGGCGGCCGTGACGGTGCCGTGCTCGGCCAGTACCCGGAGGACGCTCAGGCGCCGGAGGTCGATCATGTAGTGGAGGCTAAAGAGTTCCGTGCGCGAAGTCTCGATGGATCTTCACCGGGTCCGCGCCAAGACTCGACGGCATGGGAGCCGCACTTCTCGTCCTCGGCAGCGTCGTCAGCGTGCAGACCGGGCAGGCGTTCGGGAAGCAGCTCTTCGCCGCGGCCGGCCCCGGCGGGGTGGTCGCCTTGCGGCTCTCCTTCGCCGCGCTCGTGCTGCTGGCGATCCACCGCCCGGCGTTGCCGTCGCGCCGCAACCTGCCGCCGGTGCTGGGTTTCGGCGTGGCGATCGCCGGGATGAACCTGATCTACCCGGCGCTGGGTTTCCTGCCGCTGGGCGTGGCGAGCGCGTTGCAGTTGCTAGGTCCGCTGGGGGTCGCGGTGGCGACGGCACGGCGCGCGCGTGACGTCGGTTTCGCTCTGGTCGCCGCCTTCGGGGTGTGGCTGTTCCATTCGCCGTCCGGGACGACGCTTCCGGCGGCCGGAGTCGCGCTCGCTCTGCTGTCCGCCGTGTCGATGGGCGGATACCTGGTGCTGAGCCGGAAAGTCGGCGCGAGTGTCCCGGATGGATCGATGCTCGCGCTCGCGGTGACGGTGGCCGCGATCCTCGCGCTGCCCTTCGGCGTGACCGCGCCGGTGTGGCGGCCTTCCTTGCTGCTGGCGGGATTCGGCGTCGCGGTGCTGTCGGCCGTGATCCCGTACTCGCTCGATCTCGCCGCGCTGCGCCGGGTTCCACCGCGCACGGTCGCGGTGCTGGAGAGCCTCGAAGCGGCAGTGGCGGGAGTGGCCGGCGCGCTCGTGCTCGGTGAGCGGCTGCCGTTCGCCGCGTGGGCCGGGATCGCTTGTGTGACAGCGAGTGCGGCCGCGGCGGGCCGCGCTGCGGCGCGAAATCTGTGATCCCAGTAACGAGAACGCATCGATCGACGCGAGCGCGGTCACCCACTGGGTTGGTTCCACAGCGACCGCGTCTGTGCGCGGCCATGGGGACGAACATCCCCACAACTGGGGACAGTTCTGTGGACAGCTGGGGACAACTGTGGATCAGTTGGGGAGCGCCCGAAGTTGTCCACGGACGGCCCGAGTTGTCCACCGGTAGTACTCCACAGATGTCCACACCCCGCCGCGCGAGCGGACCTGCGACGACGGCAGTAGTCCCCAGAATCCACAGCCCCTATTACTGTCACTGCCCTTGGTTTTTTCTCAAGAAGTCCTTCGGAGAAAAACAGGGGGCTGTGGACATGGGGACAGAGCTCCGGACGAGATCGTCTTATCGACAAATCGATGGGCTGCCCCGAGTGACGCCGGTGCCGCTCACGTTCTAACGTGGGTATCCACACCCAGCCCGCTCGTCGTTGGCGACATCGGCACCGGGCCACACCACACTGCGAGATCCCTGGCCAGCGCGCTGCTCGAGGCCTGCCCGGGGACGTTTGTCGATCTTCTCGGGCCGCGATGAGGGGCTCGGCTGTCGAAAGGATGGGCACATGAAGATCCGCGTCGAGCGCGACGGGCTCGCGGACGCCGTCGCGTGGGTGGCACGCAGCCTGCCGTCGAGGCCACCGGTCCCGGTCCTGGGCGGGGTGCTGCTCGACGCCGGATCCGACGGCTCCACCGACGCGCTCACCGTCTCCGGCTTCGACTACGAGGTGTCCGCGACGGTCGGCGTCCCGGCGACGATCGCCGACGGCGGCAGGCTGCTGGTGTCCGGGCGGCTGCTCGCCGACATCACCAAGGCGCTCCCGGCCCAGCCGGTCGAGATCTCCGTCGAGGGCTCCCGCGCCTCCATCACCTGCGGCAGCGCCCGGTTCAGCCTGCCGACCATGCCGGTCGAGGACTACCCGCAGCTGCCGGCCCAGCCGACGTTCGCCGGCGAGGTCGCGGGCGAGGCGTTCGGCCAGGCGGTCACCCAGGTCGCCGTCGCGGCGGGCAAGGACGACACCCTGCCGATGCTGACCGGCATGCGGCTGGAGATCTCCGGCAACTCGCTCACCCTCGTCGCCACCGACCGCTTCCGCCTGGCGATGCGCGAATTCGCGTGGGAGCCCGCCGAGGGTCTGGCCGACGCCGCGGTGCTCGTCCCGGCGCGCACCCTCGCCGAGGCGGCCAAGTCGCTCGGCACCGCGGGCAACAAGGTGTCCGTCGGGCTCGCCAGCGGCGAGGGCCTGCTCGGCCTGTCCGGCAACGGCCGCTACACGACCACCCGGCTGCTCGACGCCGAGTTCCCGCCATACCGGCAGCTCCTCCCGAACCAGCACTCCTCCCGCGCGGTGATCGAGGTGTCCCCGCTCTCGGAGGCGATCAAACGTGTGTCGCTGGTGGCGGAGCGGGGTACCCAGGTCCGGCTGGAGTTCGGCAACAACTCGCTGCGCCTGTCGGCCGGCGGCGACGACGAGGGCAGCGCCGAAGAGGAGCTGCCGGTGGAGTACGAAGGCGAGCCGGTGACGATCGCGTTCAACCCGGGCTACCTCGTCGACGGCCTGGGCGCGCTGCACCACGACCGCGCCGAGCTGACCTTCACCACCCCGAACCGTCCGGCTTTGATCAAGCCGGCCGATGAGCAGGGCCAGGTCGTTCCTGGTTACCTCTATCTACTGATGCCGGTCCGCCTACCCGGCTGACCGCGACGGAGAAAGCACGAAGGGGAGTTCCATGGTTCAGCTGGGACTGGTCGGCCTCGGCCGGATGGGCTTCAACATGCGCGAGCGGCTGCGCGCCGCCGGGCACGAGGTGGTCGGCTTCGACCGCAACCAGGCGGTCTCGGACTCGACCTCGCTCGCCGACATGGTGTCCAAACTGGACGCCCCGCGGATCGTCTGGGTGATGGTCCCCGCGGGCGGGCCGACCCGTGAGACGGTGGCCGAGCTGGGTGAGCTGCTCGCCGAGGGCGATCTGGTGATCGACGGCGGCAACTCCCGGTTCACCGACGACAAGCACAACGCCGAGGTGCTGTCCGCGAAGGGCATCGGCTACCTCGACTGCGGTGTGTCCGGTGGCGTGTGGGGCAAGGAGAACGGCTACGGCCTGATGGTCGGCGGCGACAAGGAGCTCGTCGAGCGCGCCATGCCGATCTTCGACGCGCTGCGCCCGGACGGCCCGCGCGAGGAGGGCTTCTCGCACGCCGGCTCGGTCGGCGCGGGCCACTACGCGAAGATGATCCACAACGGCATCGAGTACGGCCTGATGCAGGCCTACGCCGAAGGCTTCGAGCTGCTCGAGGCCGCGAAGGTCGTCGAGGACGTGCCGGCCGTGATCAAGGGCTGGCAGCGCGGCACCGTCGTCCGGTCCTGGCTGCTCGACCTGCTGGTGCGGGCGCTGGACGAGGACCCGGAGCTGGACGACCTCGAGGGCTACGTCGAGGACTCCGGCGAGGGCCGGTGGACGCTGGAGGAGGCCATCAACCACGCGGTGCCGGCGCCGGTGATCTCGGCCGCCCTGTTCGCGCGGTTCGCCTCGCGGCGGAAGGACTCGTCCGCCATGCGCGCCGTCGCGGCGCTGCGCAACCAGTTCGGCGGCCACGCCGTTAAGAAGGCCGGCGAGTAGGCACCCAGCCGTGCACATACGGCACCTGCAGGTCACCGACTTCCGCTCCTGGGAGCACGCTGACCTGCCGCTCACCCCCGGACCGACGGTCCTCGTCGGCCAGAACGGCCGCGGGAAGACCAACCTGCTGGAGGCGATCGGCTACCTGGCGACCCTCGGGTCGCACCGGGTCGCGACGGACGCCCCGCTGGTGCGGCACGGTTGTGAGCGGGCACTCGTGCGGGCGGCCGTGGTCAACGAGGATCGCGAGCTGACCGTCGAGCTGGAGATCAACCCCGGCCGGGCGAACCGCGCCCGGGTCAACCGGGGCGCGGTCGGGAAGCCGCGGGACATCCTCGGGATCCTGCGCACCGTGTTGTTCTCCCCGGAGGACCTGGCGCTGGTGCGCGGCGACCCGGGTGAGCGCCGCCGGTTCATGGACGAGCTGCTGGTGCAGCGCGCGCCCCGGTACGCGGGGGTGCGCGCGGACTACGAGCGGATCCTCAAGCAGCGCAACGCGTTGTTGAAGACGGCGGGCAAGAAGAAGGGTGCGGCGCGCGACGACCCGTACGCGCTGTCGACCCTGGAGGTGTGGGACAACCACCTCTCGGTGGTCGGCGCCCAGCTGCTCGCCGCGCGGCTCGACCTGGTCGCCGACCTCGGGCCGCACACCACCGCGGCCTACGCCGGGGTGGCGCCCGACTCGCGGCCGGCGAAGATCTCGTACCGGTCCAGCCTCGGCGCGGCACTGCCCGAGGGGTACGGGGTTCCGGACGGGAAACGCGCCGAACCGGAGGTCCTCACCGGTATCCTGGTGGAGGCGATGGCGCAGGTCCGGCAGCAGGAGCTGGAACGGGGGATCAGCCTGGTCGGGCCGCACCGCGACGAGCTGGAAATCATCCTCGGCGAGGCCCCCGCGAAGGGCTACGCGAGCCATGGGGAATCCTGGTCGTTCGCCCTCGCGCTGCGGCTGGCGTCCTACGAGCTGCTGCGGCGGGAAGCGGGTGAGCCGGTGCTCCTGCTCGACGACGTCTTCGCCGAGCTCGACCGGCGGCGCCGGTCACGGCTGGCCGAGGTGGCCGCGGGTGCCGAACAGGTGCTGGTCACCGCGGCGGTGGACGAGGACGTGCCAGCGGAACTCGCCGGGGTCCGGTTCACCGTCGCCGACGGGGAGGTGCGCAGTGCCTGATGACGAACGGCCTGATGAGCCACGGCGAGTGACCGGCGACACAGGAGTTACCCACCGATCTGGGGACAACTCTGTGGATAGTGTGGATAACACGGTGAACGCGTTATCGCCCCGCGTGACCAAGCGGCCAAACGAGCGATCTTCAACCGCGCCACAAGCGGCGCAGACTCCCCAGAAGAGTGGATCAGACACGGACGGTGACGTCCCGGCTGGGCCGAACGGGAACACTACCGGACGTGATCTCGTCCGCTCCGCACTGGCCGCCGCTCGCGCCAAGGCCGACGCCAGGGGCACCGAGCCGGGCAGGCGGAAGTTCGAGCTCGGCGGCCAGAGCCCGCGCCGGCGCCGCTGGTCGGGAGCCGGCCCGGACGCCCGCGACCCGCAGCCGTTCGGCCGCCTCGTCGGGCGGCTGGTCGCCGAACGCGGCTGGCAGGAGCGCGTGACCAGCAGCCGGGTCTTCGGCGAGTGGGCCCGCCTGGTCGGCGAGGACGTCGCCGAGCACGCCCAGCCGGTGACGCTGAAGGACGGCGAGCTCACCGTCCGCGCCGACTCGACCGCGTGGGCCACGCAGCTGCGCCTGCTGCAGAGCCAGCTCATCGCCAAGATCGCCGCCGGGGTGGGGCACGGTGTGGTCAAGCGCATGCGCATCCACGGCCCGACCGCCCCGAGCTGGCGGAAGGGCCCGCGGCACGTGCCCGGTCGCGGGCCGCGCGACACCTATGGGTGACTGAGCGCGTCGTATCGCGGCTCGACCCCCGCCGGATAGCGCCGGACCCGGCGACGCTCGCGTTCGGGCCTCTGTGACGAAATCAGGGGTGTCCTTGCGGCATGTCAGCGGAGCTGGCCAAGTAGACTGGAGGGCAGTGGGGGAGTCCCTTGGGCAAGACTGAGGAGAAAGCAGGCTCGTGGCAGCTCAGCAGAACGACTACAACGCGTCCTCCATCACGGTGCTCGAGGGTCTCGAGGCGGTCCGCAAGCGGCCAGGCATGTACATCGGTTCCACCGGTGAACGCGGTCTGCACCACCTGATCTGGGAGGTCGTCGACAACTCGGTCGACGAGGCCATGGCTGGCTACGCGACGAAGGTCGAGGTCACCCTCCTCGCCGACGGCGGCGTCCGCGTGGTCGACGACGGCCGCGGCATCCCCGTCGAGGAGCACCCGGTCCACAAGAAGTCGACGCTGGAGATCGTGCACACCGTGCTGCACGCGGGCGGCAAGTTCGACAGCGAGAGCTACGCGGTGTCCGGCGGTCTGCACGGCGTCGGTGTCTCCGTCGTCAACGCCCTGTCCAGGGCGCTCGACGTCGAGGTCTCCCGCGACGGCAAGAAGTGGCGCCAGCACTACGACCACTCCAAGCCCGGCCCGCTGGAGGAGGTCGGCCCCGCCGAGGGCACCGGCACCTCCACCACCTTCTGGGCCGACCCGGACATCTTCGAGACCACGACGTACAACACCGAGACGGTCTCGCGCCGCCTGCAGGAGATGGCCTTCCTGAACAAGGGCCTGAGCATCACGTTGCGCGACGAGCGGGTCACCGAGGCGGAGACCGAGGCCGACGCCGACGGCAAGCAGGCGCGGGTCAAGGAGCGCGTCTACCACTACCCGGGCGGGCTCGAGGACTTCGTCAAGCACATCAACGGCTCGAAGGACCCGATCCACTCCAGCATCATCTGCTTCGACGCCAAGGGCGACGGCCTCGAGGTCGAGGTCGCGATGCAGTGGAACAACTCGTTCACGCCGTCGGTGCACACCTTCGCCAACACCATCAACACCCATGAGGGTGGGACCCACGAGGAGGGCTTCCGCGCTGCGCTGACCCGCGTGGTCAACGCGTACGCGCGGGACAAGAAACTCCTCAAGGAGAAGGACGAGAACCTCTCCGGCGACGACGTGCGCGAGGGCCTGACCGCGATCATCTCGATCAAGCTGGCCGAGCCGCAGTTCGAGGGCCAGACCAAGACCAAGCTGGGCAACAGCGAGGCCAAGTCGTTCGTCCAGTCCAAGACCAACGAGTGGCTGTCCGACTGGTTCGAGCGCAACCCGGCCGAAGCCAAGACGATCATCAACAAGGCGCTGTCCAGCGCGCAGGCGCGGATGGCCGCCCGCCGGGCGCGCGACCTGGTGCGCCGCAAGGGCGCGCTGGAGATCGGCGGCCTGCCCGGCAAGCTCAAGGACTGCCAGTCGACCAACCCGGAGGAGTGCGAGCTCTACATCGTGGAGGGTGACTCCGCGGGCGGGTCGGCCAAGGAGGGGCGGGAGTCGCGGTTCCAGGCGATCCTGCCGATCCGGGGCAAGATCATCAACGTGGAGAAGGCCCGCATCGACCGGGTGCTCAAGAACAACGAGGTCCAGTCGCTGATCACCGCGCTGGGCACCGGCATCCACGACGACTTCGACCTCTCCAAGCTGCGGTACCACAAGATCGTGCTGATGGCCGACGCCGACGTCGACGGCCAGCACATCCGCACCCTGCTGCTGACGCTGCTGTTCCGGTTCATGCGCCCGCTGATCGAGCACGGCCATGTCTACCTCGCGCAGCCGCCGCTCTACAAGATCAAGTGGCCGCGGTCGGAGCCGGAGTACGCGTACTCGGACAAGGAGCGCGACGGTCTGCTCGCGGCCGGCGCCGAAGCCGGCCGCAAGGTGCCGAAGGAAGACGGCATCCAGCGGTACAAGGGTCTCGGCGAGATGAACGCCGAAGAGCTGTGGGAGACCACGATGGACCCGTCCCGCCGGCTGCTGCTGCAGGTCACGCTGGACGATGCCGCCGCGGCGGACGAGCTGTTCAGCGTCCTGATGGGCGAGGACGTCGAAGCCCGGCGCTCGTTCATCACCCGCAACGCCAAGGACGTCCGCTTCCTCGACGTGTAGCGCGCCCCCGCCTCCTTTTCCCATTCGTCAGTAGAAGGACCCCATGACGGAAACCTTGCCGCCGGAACACGACCGCACCGAGCCGGTCGACATCCAGCATGAGATGCAGCGCTCGTACATCGAGTACGCGATGAGCGTGATCGTGTCGCGCGCGCTGCCGGACGTGCGGGACGGCCTCAAGCCGGTGCACCGCCGCGTCCTCTACTCGATGTACGACTCGGGGTTCCGGCCGGAGCGCGGGTACAACAAGTGCTCGCGCGTGGTCGGCGACGTGATGGGCAACTACCACCCGCACGGCGACTCGGCGATCTACGACGCCCTCGTGCGGCTGGCCCAGCCGTGGGCGCTGCGGTACCCGCTGATCGACGGCCAGGGCAACTTCGGCTCGCCGGGCAACGACCCCGCGGCGGCCATGCGGTACACCGAGTCGCGGCTCGACCCGCTGGCCATGGAGATGCTGCGGGACATCGAAGAGGAGACCGTCGACTTCTCGCCCAACTACGACGGCCGCACGCAGGAGCCGGACGTCCTGCCGTCGCGGATCCCGAACCTGCTGGTCAACGGCACGTCGGGCATCGCGGTCGGCATGGCGACCAACATCCCGCCGCACAACCTGCGCGAGGTCGCCGAGGGTGTCGTGTGGGCGCTGGACAACTGGGAGGCCGGCGACGACGAGACGCTGGCCGCGCTGATGCAGCGGATCAAGGGCCCGGACTTCCCGACGAAGGGCCTGATCCTGGGCACCTCCGGCATCGAGGAGGCCTACCGCACCGGCCGCGGTTCGATCCGGATGCGCGCGGTGGTCGAGGTCGAGGAGGACGCCCGCGGCCGCACGACGCTGGTCGTCACCGAGCTGCCCTACCAGGTCAACCCGGACAACCTGGTGGAGAACATCGCCAGCCTGGTGCGGGACGGGAAGCTGACCGGCATCGCGGACATCGCCGACGAGTCCAACAGCCGTCGCGGCATGCGGATCGTGGTCACGCTCAAGCGGGACGCGGTCGCCAAGGTCGTGCTGAACAACCTCTACAAGCACACCCAGCTGCAGTACAACTTCGGCGTCAACATGCTGGCGCTCGTCGACGGCGTGCCGCGGACGCTGCGGCTGGACCAGGTCGTCCGGCACTACGTCAAGCACCAGATCGAGGTCATCGTCCGGCGGACCCGGTTCCGCCTGCGCAAGGCCGAGGAACGCGCCCACATCCTGCGTGGTCTGGTCAAGGCGCTGGACCAGCTGGACGAGGTCATCGCGTTGATCCGCCGGTCGCCGACGGTCGACGAGGCGCGCACCGGCCTGATCGAGCTGCTGGACATCGACGAGATCCAGGCCACCGCGATCCTGGACATGCAGTTGCGCCGCCTGGCTGCCCTGGAGCGCCAGAAGATCGTCGACGAACTGGCGAAGATCGAGCTGGAGATCGCCGACCTGCAGGACATCCTGGACAAGCCGGAGCGCCAGCGGCAGATCGTCAAGGACGAGCTGACCGAGATCGTCGACAAGTTCGGCGACGACCGGCGCACCCAGATCATCCCGTTCGACGGCGACGTGTCGGTCGAGGACCTGATCGCGGTCGAGGACGTGGTGGTCACCATCACGCGCACCGGCTACGCGAAGCGCACCAAGACCGACCTGTACCGCTCGCAGCGCCGCGGTGGCAAGGGCGTGCAGGGCGCGCAGCTCAAGCAGGACGACATCGTCCAGCACTTCTTCGTGTGCTCGACGCACGACTGGATCCTGTTCTTCACGAACAAGGGCCGCGTCTACCGCGCGAAGGCGTACGAGCTGCCCGAGGCCAACCGCGCCGCCCGCGGTCAGCACGTCGCGAACCTGCTGGCGTTCCAGCCGGACGAGACGATCGCGCAGATCATCGAGATCCCGAACTACGAGGTCGCGCCGTACCTGGTGCTGGCCACGAAGAAGGGCCTGGTCAAGAAGACGCGGCTGAGCGAGTTCGACTCGAACCGCTCCGGCGGCCTGATCGGCATCAACCTGCGCGAGGGCGACGAGCTGGTCGGCGCGGTGCTCGCCGGCCCGGAGGACGACCTGCTGCTGGTGTCGGCCGAGGGCCAGTCGATCCGGTTCCACGCCACCGACGAGACGCTGCGCCCGATGGGCCGCCCGACGTCGGGTGTGCTCGGCATGCGGTTCAACGATGGTGACGAGCTGCTCGCGCTGAACGTGGTCAAGCCGGACAAGTTCCTGCTGGTCGCCACCGACGGTGGGTACGCCAAGCGGACGCCGATCGAGGACTACCCGGTGCAGGGCCGCGGCGGCAAGGGTGTGCTGACCATCCAGCACGACCGCAAGCGTGGCAGGCTGGTGGGGGCGCTCATCGTCGACGCCGACGACGAGCTCTACGCCATCACCTCCAGCGGCGGCGTCATCCGCACGCCCGCGGACCAGGTGCGCAAGGCGGGCAGGCAGACGAAGGGCGTGCGGTTGATCAACCTGGGCGAGGGTACGACTCTTCTCGCGGTCGCACGCAACGCTGATGAGCCCTCGGGCGTCGGTAATGGTGAAGGCAACGGAGGAACCGAAGAACCCGTCTCGGAAGAGAGCTAAGTGACGACACCGGAGAACCCCGAACAGCACGGTGCGCAGACCGGTGACGCGGGCACGCCGCCCTGGCAGCGGCTGAGCCGCGACGCCGGTCAGGGCACGACGACCGACCCCAAGGCAGGCGGTTACCGGGACGGGTGGTCGTCGGAAGGCCAGGCCGAGAAAACTGTGTTGTACTCGAACGGTGACGACCAGCCGGTCGTCACCGGTTCGGCGGCGCAGGGTCTGTTCGGCAACCCCGCGGCGCGCGACGACGCGTTGTCAGGGTTGAGGGGGCAGGAAACGGTGAGCGTCGCCAGTGCCGGCACCAAGGGACGTTCGACGCCCAGCGCACTGCGCCGCCCCGGCCGCGGCCCGCGCCGGGCGAGCCTGCAGATCAAGCGGTTCGACCCCTGGTCGGTGCTGAAGCTGTCGCTGGTTCTCGGTGTCGCGCTGTTCTTCGTGTGGCTGGTGGCCGTCGGCGTGCTGTACACGGTGCTCGACGGCATGGGCGTGTGGGACAAGCTGAACGGCACCTACTCGTCCCTGGTGTCCGGCGAGGGCGCCGGCGTGACCAACGAACCGCTCATCAGCGCCGGCCGGGTGTTCGGCATCGCGGCCATCCTCGGCGCGATCAACATCGTGCTGCTCTCGGCGCTGGCCACGGTGAGCGCGTTCATCTACAACGTGTCCGCCGACCTGGCCGGAGGCCTAGAGGTGACCCTGTCGGAACGCGAGTAGAAGGCATGTTGTAGTCTTCTCTCCGTTCGAGGGCCCATAGCTCAGGCGGTTAGAGCGCTTCGCTGATAACGAAGAGGTCGGAGGTTCAAGTCCTCCTGGGCCCACAACAGGTCAGCCCCCGTCTCCCAACCAAGGGAAACGGGGGCTGAGTCTTTGTTGGCTGCCTACCGTCCCGCCAGCTCGGCGACCACCGGCGCGAGGGCACCGGCGGCGTCAGCGCCGAACACGAAGTAGGAGAAGCCGATTTCCTCGCGTCGCCGCTGGATTTCCTCGGCCGCAGCGGCGGGATCGCTGGGCAGGAACGCGAGCGAGTCCGCGGCCCGGACGGCGGCGGGGTCGGTGTCGGGTCCGGCCATGAACGCGGCGACCGAGTCGCCGACCACAGGTACGTGCAATGCCAGTTCCGCACCGCGGTGGTTGTCGAAGCTTTCTACCCGTTGCACCGTCGCCGCCCGGGTCTCGATCTGTGGCATCACGAAGGTCACCGTGTCGGCGAGTTCAGCCGCCAGCGCTTGTGCCTTCGGGCCGCGCACGGCCATGGCCACCGGCGTGTGCCGGTCCGGACCGTCGAGCTCCCGCAAGGCGGCGACGACGTCACGCACTTGGCTCCACCGCTGGCCCTCCGGAGGGAGCGGCAGACCCAGCTCACGGAGTTGGTCGGCGATCCCGGGCCGGCCGGTGCCGATGCCCATTTCGAACCGCCCCTCGGTGAGCACGGACAGCGAGTGCGCCTCCCACGCCGTGATCCACGCGGGCCGCACCGGAGACGCGTACACCCAGGTGCCCACGCGCAGGCCGGTGATCGTTGCCGCCACGGCGAGCGCCGGGCCCGGTGCCGGCTGCCACTGCGGCACGTCGGGCATCAGGACCGTCGAGAAACCACTGTCGGCCAGCCCGCGCAACTGATCACGCCAAGCCGGCATGTCAGTGGTGATCGGCGCGACGACGCCGAACCGCAACGGCCTGATCTCGTGTGTCGAACCACCCGTCATCGGTGGAGCTCCTCCCACGTGGCCCGGCCTGGTGCCGAGCTTCACATCTTCTACGAACGAGCCACCGTGCATCCGACAGGACCCGCCGCTGGAGGGTTAACCGGCCGGTCTGAGCGGGTATCCACCGCGACCGAGGGAGGGAGCCGGCGATGTCCGATGTCCCGTCCGGTCTTGCGGCGGTGCTCGCCGCCGCTGAGCGGGCCTCTCCGGTTCGCTCGGTCGACGTGGTCGCGGCTTACCTGGCCGAGCGGTTCGCCGCTTCGGACACCTCGTTCCTGCTCGTCGACCTCGTGGCCCGCGCGCTCGTCCGGCTTCACGGCACAGCCCTGCGCGGCGCGGACGCCGACCGCGTCGACCTGGCCGGCACCGTCTACGAGCGCGTCCTCTACAGCCAGGAGCCGTTCCACGACCAGGGGCGCGTCATCGTGCCCGTCACGCACCGCGGTGACGCCATCGGTCTGCTCGAAACGACCGTGCCCCGCCCCGACGTGCTGGAGCAGGTGGGCGAGGTGGCCCACGCCCTCGCCTACCTCATCGTCACCGACCGGCGCTTCACCGATCTCTACGAGTGGGGCGAGCGCACCACCCAGGTGAGCCTGGCCGCCGAGATCCAGCACCAGCTGCTGCCGCCTGCCCCGTGCTGCGAGGCCCCGGAGTTCACGCTCGCCTGCGCGCTGGTGCCCGCCGACGACGTGGGCGGCGACACCTACGACTACGCCCTCGACCACGGCACGTTGAACCTGACGATCACCGACGCGGTCGGCCATGACGTCCAGTCTGGCCTGGTCGCGACCCTGCTCATGGGCGCGTTGCGCGGCGCCCGCCGCGCCAACCGGTCCCTCGCCGACCAGGCGGCGGAGGCCGACCGGGCCGTGCGGGAGCACGCGAAGATCCCCTACGCGACCGGTCAGCTGTTCCGCTTCGAGCTGGCCGAAGGCCGCGCCGAAGTCGTCAACGCCGGGCACCCGCTCCCGCTGCTCCTGCGCGACGGCCACGTCCGCGAGCTGCCGTTGCACCGCGACACCCCCTTCGGCACCGGCCTGCAGGACAAGCCGCACGAGGTCCAGGTCGTCGACCTGCGCCCGGGTGACCGGCTGTTCCTCCTGACCGACGGGATGCTGGAGCGGGAGGCGGCGTCGGTGGACCTGAGCAGGCTGGCGCGGGAGACCGCCGACCTGCACCCGCGTGCCGTGGTGCAGGCGATGACCAGGGCCGTTGTCGATGCCGCCGCCGGGCACCCCAAGGACGACGCCTGCGTCATCTGCCTCGACTGGATGGGGTGATTCAGCGATGCCGGAGCGGTGACTCTGGTAACGACCGGGTCACGGAACGCCGTTCGGCTGGTTATGGTCGCCTGCGGACCACCGACCGATGGGAGCGCCTCCGATGTTCAGCCGCCTGCGTCGACGTGACGGCCGGCAGGGGGAGCCCGTCACCTTCGCGGCCGGCGCCGGCCTGGTGAGCGCCCGGCTGCGGGACGAGACGGGCAACCCGCTGGCCGGCGCCGAGATGGTCCTCCGGCACAAGCGCAGCCCGCGGGTGTTCCGGGCCGTGTCCGACGACTACGGACTGGTGGTCGTCACCGCGGCCACCGGCACCTACCAGGTGACGATCACCGCGGGCGGTTACCGCGAGGCCACCCACACCGTCGACGTCGCCAGCGGCGACCACACCTCCCTGGGCGACGTCGAGCTGCACCCCGACGCGAGCGTCCGCCTGCCGGGTCCGGGCCGCTGGGTGATCGACCCGGACCACACGTCGATCCGCTTCGTCGCGCGGCACATCGGCCTGTCCCGCGTCCACGGCCGGTTCACGCGCTTCCACGGCAGCGTCACTGTCGGCGAGCGGATCGAGAACTCGTCGATCGAGGTCGTCATCGACGCGGCCAGCATCGACACCGCTGCCGAGAAGCGGGACGAGCACCTGCGCTCGCCCGACTTCCTCGACGTCGAACGCTTCCCGAAGATCCACTTCTTCAGCGACCGGGCCCAGCGCGTGGCCGGGGACCGCTGGCAGATCGACGGCACGCTCAACCTGCGCGGTGCGAGCCGCGGCGTGCGCCTGGACGCGAGCTACCTCGGCCTGCGGTCGTGGAACGGCGAGCGCCTCGGCGCGGTCGCGAAGGCCGAGCTGCACCGCGAGGACTTCACGATCAACTGGCAGCAGACGCTCGCGAAGGGCCTGGTCGTGGTCGGTTCGACGGTCGAGCTCCGCTTCGACGTCCAGGCCGTCCGCGGCGCCTAAGCCGCGACGTCGGCGACCACGCAGGCGATGTTGTCCGGGCCGCCACGCCGGTTCGCGAGGTCGACCAGCGTGCCGACGGCGTCGCCCGGGGTGGCGGCCGCCCGCAGCTCGGCGTGCAGCACGTCGGCCGGCACCGCGTTGTAGAGGCCGTCGGAGCACAGCAGGTACCGGTCGCCGTCCCGGCCGTCGCGCAGCAGCAGATCCGGCTCGGCCGGCTGCCGGTGCAAGGCCTTGACCAGCGTCGCCGGGATCGCGGTGCCCTGCACGTGGTCCTGCGTCAGCTGGTGGAGCTCGCCTGCGCGCAGCAGGTACGCGCGCGAATCGCCGACGTGCACGACCCCGAGCCGGGAACCCGACCACAGGAGCGCGGTCAGCGTGGTGCCGGCGTCCTCGAGGTTTCGGACTGCGGCGCCGGCCGCGCGGAACGCTTCGCCGAGGGCCGCCAGCGGATCGCCGCTCGTCAGCGAGTCCAGCGGCCGCACGGCCTCGATCGCGGCGACGCTCGCCTGGTGCCCGCCCTGGCCGAACCCGTCGGCGACGGCCAGCAGGTGCGGCCCGGCGTAGGCGGCGTCCTGGTTCGATTCCCGCACCAGGCCACGGTCGGCGCGTGCGGCGTGGATGAGTCCCGTCATCGCAGTGTCCTTTCCGGACAGTTGCTCGACGAGGAAGGCGACGAGCCGCCCGCGCGCCGCGACGTCGGCCTCGACCGAACGCCAGTACGCGAGGACCTCGGTTGCCGGATCGGAGCTGGACAACGCCAGGGAGATCCGCGCCAGCGGCATCCCGGTCCGGCGCAGCAAACCGATCAGGCGGGCCCGCTCCAGCTGGTCCGGCGAGTACCGCCGGTAGCCGGACACCGGGTCGACCGACGCGGGCCGGAGGAGGCCCAGGTCGTCGTAGAGCCGCAAGGCCTTCGGGGACAGTCCCGCCGCGCGGGCGAACGCCCCGATCGTGAGCAGTCCCATGTCGCCCTCCTCGTACCAGGCAGTTTGCCCGGCGGAAGCGACTGTGGGGCTTGCCCCAGGGACAAGGTCAACCTTGGTTCCACGTGGAACGGCCAGGACAGACGGGGAACCGTGCCGCGTCTGACCTGGCCGTGTCTCGGGGTGTGTTACTGCTCGCTGCGCTGCCGCGCCTCACCGAGGGCCGCTTCCTCCCGCGCCCGGTCGGCTTCGGCTTCCTTCTCGCTGACCCGCTGCTGCGCGTCCGCCTTCTCCTGCTGCGCGCGGCCTTCCCGCTGCGCCGAGTCGTTCCCCAGGAACGTGCCCGCGGTCTCCTTGACCTTGCCCTTCAGGCCCTCGACCGCGCCCTTGATGCCTTCCTGACGGTCTTCCTTGTCGGTCATTCCTGCCCCTCCTTCGTCACCGTCACGAATCGGCTACCCGGGTGGCGAGGGCGCTAATCACTCACGCGGGTGCGAGTGCGGGTTTTATGTTCGGGTTGCGGTGCAGCAGGTTCTCCGGGTCGTAGTGCGCCTTGATCCGGGCCAGCCGTGCGTATTTCGCGGCCCCGAAACTCGTGCGCACGCGGTCGTCCTCGTAGTCGGTCATGAAATTGACGTAGCCGCCGGTGCCGGACGAATGCGGCGCCACGGCGTCCCACAGATCCCGGGCCCATTGCCGGTCACGCGCGAGGAGGTCCGCGTCGGTGGCCAGCGCGGCGATGCTGAACAGCACCACGGGGTTCCGGGCGCCGCCGAACGCCGTGGCGTCGTCGGCGACCTCGGTGAACGCGCCGCCCGCGAACATGTTGGGCAGGAACGACATCGGCGAGCTCCGCAGCGGCATCCGTTCGGTGACCGCGGTGATGACCGGCTCCGAGAAGCGGTCCAGGTAAAGCGCTTTCTCGTAGGCGAGGATGCCCGGCAACGCGGTCTCGTCGAGCATTTGCTGGAGCGCGACGTAGGGCATCGGGGTGGTGAACTCGAACAGCGGCGCGAGACCGGTGCGGACCTGCTGCGCGGCTTCGCCGAATTCCGGTTCCGGGCCGAAACCGGCGAGGAGGAGCGCGTAACCCGGGCGGAAGTGGTGTTCCTCGGGCACGAAATCGGCGGGCGGAGCGTTCAGCGCCGCGATGATGGCGCCGGCTTTCCGCGGCAACGATTCGACGATCCCCTGCATGTGCCGCAGGGCTTCGGCGCCGCGGTCGTCGTCCCAGAAGAACAGCCCGAGCTGGACGATCGGCCCGACCGGGTGGAGCCGGAACTCGAACTCGGTGACGACGCCGAAGTTCCCGCCGCCACCGCGCAGGGCCCAGAACAGGTCGGTGTTCTCGGTGTCCGACGCGCGCAGCACGTCGCCGGAGGGGAGGACGACCTCCGCGGAGAGCAGGTTGTCGCAGGCCAGGCCGTACTGGTTGGTGAGCCAGCCGAAGCCGCCGCCGAGGGTGAGGCCGGCGACGCCGGTGTCGCTGACGGTGCCGCCGACGGTCGCCAGGCCGTGCCCCTGGGTCGCGGTGTCGACCTGTCGCCAGCGCGCGCCGCCGCCGACCCGCGCGGTGCGGCTGCCGGGGTCGACCACGACCTGGTCGAGGCTGCTCAGGTCGATGGTCAGGCCGCCATCGGCGACCGCGGCCCCGCCGACGTTGTGCCCGCCGCCGCGGACAGCCACCTCCAGCCCGGAGTCCCGGGCGGTCGCGAGCGCCGTGGCGACGTCACGCGGGCCGGACGGCTGGACGATGACCGCCGGATGGCGGTCGATGAGGCCGTTCCACACGGCGCGGCCCTGGTCGTAGCCCGGATCGCCGGGTGTCAGGGCGGCGCCGTCGAGGGACCGCCGCAAGGTCTCCACGTCGAAGGGGTTCATGACTTCCTGCTTTCGCGGGCGGACGGTGGACGTGGCGCGAACCACCAGAGGAAGTCGAAGTGGATGTGACCGGCATTACAATTCGCGGCCGTCCGCACCGCGCGAACCTCCCCCTGGTGGGTGCAGTAGCATCGTGAGGTCAGCCGGACCGTCGAAGAGGGGCCTGAACGTGAAGAAGCTGCTGGCGCTCGCAGTCGTCGCGGGTGGGGTGCTGTTCGTGATCAAGCGCAACAAGGACGCGAAGGCTGAGGCCGACCTGTGGCGCGAGGCCACCGCCCCGACCGAGCGCCCGCTGGCCGCGGTCTCGACGAACGGCAGCGCGCCGGCGAAGGCCGCCGAGGCAGGCACGAACAACTGAACTTCCCGCGGGCTTGGGGGCCCGCGTCCGGGGCTGTAGCTCAATTGGTAGAGCGCTGCTTTTGCAAGGCAGAGGTCAGGGGTTCGATTCCCCTCAGCTCCACAAAGTGACATCAGCGCTTGCCGCTGCTTGACCGCGTCACATGGGGGTGTAGCGGGCGTGAAGGCAACCGAGGCTTCACTTCTCCAGTTTCTGAAGAAGTCGCCGCAGTTCGTCATACCGATCTACCAGCGGACTTACAGTTGGCAGCGTGCCGAGTGTGAGCAGTTGTGGTCGGACATTCTCCGGGCGGGCAGGGATGAAGGCGTCAGTGCGCACTTCGTAGGCTCGGTCGTCTACGTCGAGAAGGGGCTTTACCAGGTTTCCAGTCAGTCGCCCCTTCTGGTGATCGACGGACAGCAACGCCTCACAACAGTGAGCCTCTTGTTGGAGGCCCTCTCGCGCCACCTAGGCGACAGCGAACCCGTCGACGGCTTCTCCGCGAAGAAGTTGCGCAACTACTACCTGCTCAATCCGTTGGAGGACGGGGAGAAGGCCTTCAAACTGCTACTCACGCAGACGGACAAGGACAGTCTCACGGCGCTGCTACAGCAGCGAGACCTCCCCGCCGATCACTCCGTGCGTATCAAGCAGAACTTCGAGTTCTTCGACGAACGGATAGGAGCGCTCAACGGTGACCTGGTGTCGCTGTGCCGCGGCTTGAGCAAGCTGGTCATCGTCGATGTCTCGCTGAACCGCGAGCAGGACAACCCTCAGCTCATCTTTGAGAGCATGAACTCCACCGGCAGGGAGCTCAGTCAAGCTGATCTGATCCGCAACTTCGTTTTGATGGGTCTCGAACCTGACCTGCAGAACGAGTTGTACGAACGACATTGGCGGCCGATGGAACTCGGTTTCGGTCAGGAGGGGTACGGTGCGCACTTTGACTCGTTCATGCGCCACTACCTCACGGTCCGAACTGGCGAAATCCCCAATGTTCGTGCGGTCTACGACGCCTTCAAGTCATACGCACGCCGTGAGGAAGTAGCCGCAGCAGGTGTCGACGCGCTGGTGGCGGACGTGCGTGCTTACGCCGGTTACTACTGTGCCATGGCTTTGAAGCGCGAAAGCGATAGTGGGCTCGCCGATGCGTTCGCCGACTTGCGTGACCTAAAAGTCGACGTGGCGTACCCGTTGCTGCTCGAACTGTACAATGACTACGCCACTCAGGTTTTGTCTCGGGACGAGTTCCTTGAAACGCTACGCTTGATCGAGTCCTACGTGTTCCGGCGGGCAATCTGTGCTATTCCGACCAATTCGCTGAACAAGACGTTCTCGACTTTCAGTAGATCGCTCAAGAAAGATCGCTACCTGGAAAGCGTCAAGGCCGCATTTTTGCTGTTGCCGTCGTATCGTCGGTTTCCCAACGACGCGGAGTTCGCACGTGAACTTGTGACCCGTGACATGTACAACTTGCCGCGTCGGTCGTACTGGTTGCGACGTCTTGAGAACTTCGATCGGAAGGAACGGGTTCCTGTCGACGAGTACACCGTCGAGCACATCATGCCGCAGAACGAGAACCTGTCCAGTTCGTGGCGGCAGGAACTGGGGCCCGACTGGGAACGTGTCCACGCGGCCAAGCTGCACACCATCGGCAATCTGACGCTTACCGGTTACAACAGCGAGTACAGCGACCGGCCGTTCGCCGAGAAGCGGGACATGCCTGGCGGTTTCAAGGAGAGCCCGCTGCGCCTGAACCAGGGCCTTGGCGCTGTCGAGCGATGGGACGAGGCTGCCATCGACGCACGAGCGGACCGTCTGGCCTCCCTTGTCGTCAAGGTCTGGTCGGCGCCAGCTTTGGACGACAGTGTGCTGGATGCGTACCGCCCCAAGAAGGGGCAGGCGGGCTCGAGATACAGCCTCGAGGACCATCCGCACCTCGCTGTCGGCCGCCCGATGCGCGTCCTCTTCGAGGCGCTACGACCGCATCTGCTCGCGCTCGACCCGAACATCAACGAGGAAGTCCTCAAGCTCTACATCGCGTACAAGGCGGAGACGAACATCGTCGACATCGTGCCGCAGGCGTCTCGGCTGAGGCTTTCCCTCAACATGCCGTTCTCCGAGCTCCGGGATGTGCGTGGCATCGCAAAGGACGTGACCAACCTCGGCCGCTGGGGGAACGGTGACGTCGAGGTCGGACTGAGCCGAGAGGACGACATCCCGTATGTCCTCGGCCTGGTCCGGCAGGCTTTGGAGCGTCAACTGGGCAACGGTGCCGAAGCTGCTGCATGATCTGATGTGACATCTTGGGTGAACCTGTCGCGCCCGGCCTTCCGATCATGGACAATCAGGGCTCGTTGATCACCTGATCCGCTGGGGTTCCCTTGTCCTCCTTGGCCGTCTGGCTCGCCGCTGCCGTGGTGCTCGTCCTCGCGGGCGGTGGTGTCGTCTTGCTTCCGCGGTGGCGCGACCGGCGCCGCTCCACCGGCACCGCTTGGTCGTCGGCGCGGGCGGCTGTCGCCAGGGCGCAGATCAGTCGTGATGCCGCCCGGACCGACGTCGAAGAGGCCGAACACCTCCTCGCCAAGGCGGAGCGCCTGCTCGCCGACGGTGGCGGCACCGGCGCGGCCGAGACCGCCGAGCACGCCGCCCGCCGGGCCGATCAGCTGTGGCGCGACGCGTGAAGCGCGGGCTCGAATGGCTGCGCTGGGGCTGCCTCGCCGCCGCGATCGGCGTTCTCGTCGTCTTCCTCGTCGCCCAGGGGCAGGCCTTCGACGTCAGTTACGGACAGTCGCCGACGCACACCGAACCCATCCGTGAGGGCGAGGCCGGCGAGCTCAGCGACACCACCGTCCCCTCCGTGGAGGAGATGACCGCGCTCGTCGCCGCCAACCCGGTCACCCGCCTGCCCGGTTCGATCGCGCAGTGGGACGAACAGCAGGTCCGCGCGGCGACCGGCGGCACCGACGTCCGCATCCTCGTCGCCCCGCCCGGGCTGGACAAGGCCGAGCGCGACCGAGTCCGCGACGTCGAGAACGCGAACATCACGATCATGGGCACCCAGGTCACCGGCGACCCCGGCCAGGTCGTCGCCGACCGGCTCACCGGCTGGCGCGCCCAGTTCGCCGCCGGTGACGTCACCGACCTGCTGCTCTTCCTGATCGCCCACATCCAGGACCGGCCCGAACCACCCGACACCGACACCATCCGGTACCGCCAGCCGACCGCCGCCGAGCTCGAACCCGTCGTCGCGGACCTGCGCGCCACCGGTGTGCACGGCATGACCGACATCCCCTCCGCGGCCGACGCCTTCCCGAACGGCGCGCTGTTCGTCGTCCTCCCGCGGCAGCAGGCCGGGCAGCCCATCCCGGACTACGGCACCGCGCTGACCAGCGTCTTCCCGGGCAAGCCGATCGTCGTCATGGTCGGCGAGTGGGTCGAGTACCACGGGCCGCAGGCCGCCGACTTCGCCGAGGTCGCGGCGGCCAGCTTCTACGGCCAGTACAGCGACCGGCTCAGCCTCTACGCCTACCCGCAGCGCAACATCCTCGGCGCCTACCTCGACCGCGTCACCGACGTCCGCTACGCGGGCCTGTTCGACCGCCCCCTGCCGTACCAGCCGTTCGACCCCGTCCGGGTCGCGCTGCCCGCGCTGCCGTGGATCTTCGCGGCCTGCGCGGTGGTCTTCCTGGTCCTGACGGCGCGGGCGGTGCGCACGGCCGCGCGACGGCGGTCGGGCGCGAGCGTGCGGATGGCCGGCCTCACCGCGCTGGCCATCGAGGTCTCCGGGCTTACCGGCGACACCACCGACCCCGCGCTGACCAGGGCGATCGCCACCCTCCAGTCCGCGCGGGAAGCCGTCGCCGAGAACCTGCCGGACCAGCACGTCGCCGCACTCCTCGACGACGCCGAGGCCGAACTCGACCACGTGGCGAAGACCCTGAAGCGCCGGGAGTACCGGCCCGCTGTCTACCTCCGGGGCAGGCTGGCATGACGAAGTTCTTCCGCAGCACCTTCGGCATCGCCACCGTCGTCTGCTTCGCCTTCGCGCTCTGGGCACTGTGGACCGGCGGGATCTTCGACGGCGCCATGGCCCGCGACGTGCGCACGTCCTCGGTGTACGTTGCGGACGGGGTGGACCTCGACGAGGCCGCGGCCGAACGGGTCATCGGCAACCGGCGGCTCGTCGTCATCCTCGACGAACCCGGCGCGGACCTCCGCGAAGGCTGTGACGACGTCGAGCGCGCCGCCGACGGCAACCTCGTCCTGCTGCTCAGCCAGGACGGCGACGAGTACGACACCTACGGCTGCGCGCTCCTGCCCGACCGCGACGACGAAAACTTCGGCAAGGCCTTCGTGGCCGAACAGATCATCAAACGCGGCATCGACCAGTTCGCCGACCGGCCGCTGGAGGCGATCAAGGTCGTCGCGGTGAACTACGACCTGCTCGTCCGCGCCGGCACCGTCCCGGACGGCGCGCGTGAGGTCAGCGCGCCGCTGCCGCGGTTCCTCATCGCCGGAGCCGCGGTGCTGGCCGTCGTGCTCGGCGCGGTCGGTCTCAACCTCGCGGCCCGGCGCGCCGCCCGGCTCGCGATCCGCGTGCAGGAACAGCGGACGGCGGAAGGCGACGCCCGCAGCAGGCTCAACGCCGGAGCCGCCGTGCTGGCCCAGCAGATCATCGACCTCGACGGACGGCACCCCGCCTCGATCATCAACGACTACGTGCGGTTGCTGGACGACATCCCGGACGCCCGCACCGAGGCGGACTACAACGCGCTGGCCAAGCGGGTCGACGCGCTGAGCGAACGCTGCCGTCGCGTCACGTAAAGTTGCGGCAATGGCAGGCAGAGGCACGAAGCGGCGCGGCGCCGCCCGACCGGTTCCAGGCCGCTACCCGGTCCGCTTCGGACTCGCCGAGTTGCTCGCCGACGCCGACCGCCCCAACGCCTGGCTCCTGACCGTCGACGAGGTCGCGCAGTCCTATGTGGACCTGGACGATCCGACGCACCTGGAGTTCGAGTACGTGCGGCGCATCGGCGACGTGATCGACTGCCTCGCCGGCGGCCCGCTGGAGGCGCTGCACCTCGGCGGCGCGGGCTGCACCGTGCCGCGCTACATCGCGGCCACGCGGCCCGGCTCGCGGCAGCTCGTCTTCGACGCCGACGAGCCGCTCATCGACCTCGTCCGCGAACAGCTCGACCTGCGCGCGGTCCCGAACCTGCGGGTGCGCATCTCCGACGGCCGCGAGGGCGTCGCAACGCGCCGCGACGACTCGGCCGACCTGGTCGTCGCGGACGTCTTCCAGCGCGCGAAGATGCCGGGCGACGTGGCGACCCTGGAGTTCACCACCGACGTCGCGCGGGTGCTGCGGCCGGCGGGCACGTACCTGATCAACGTCGCCGACGGGCCGGGCCTGAAGTTCGCCCGCCGGGTCGTCGCCACCATCGGCGCCGTGTTCCCGCACGTCGTGATGCTCGCCGACTCCGGGGTGCTGCGCGGGCGGCGGTTCGGCAACGTCGTGCTGGTCGCCTCGCGCGCGGACCTGCCCGTCGACGAGATCACCCGCCGCGCCGCGTCCGCGGCCTTCCCGGCCCGCGTCACCAGCGGCGAGGAGCTGGACCGGTTCCGCGGCAACGCGAAACCGATCCACGACGACGAGGCGCTGGACACCCCGCGTCCGCCGTGGAACGTCTTCGGCCTGCCGCCTAGGACCTGATCTCGGCCAGGTGGTTATAGGCCGACGCGCGGGAGATCCCCAGCGCGGCCGCCACCTCCGGCACGGCCTTCTGCAGCGCGAACAGCCCGCGCTCGTCGAGGGCCCGGAACAGGTCCAGCCGCTCGGCGCGCGTCATGCGGCTCACCGGACGGCCGAGCTTCAGCTCCTCCTCGGCCACGACCGCGCGGATCAGCTGCCCGACGTCGTTGGTGAACGTCGTGGTCGCGTCGGGCAGCGCGGTCACCGCCGCCAGCTCGCCGAGCAGCACGGCCGCGTGCCGCAGGTCGGTCACGTCCAGGTTCACGCACAACGCCCCGAACACCTCGCCGTCGCGGTCGCGCAGCAGCATCGTGGAGGCCTTGACCACGCGCCCGGCCGGGGTCCGCGTCAGGTAGTTGATCTGGTCGCGCGCGTCGCGGCCCTGCTTGAGCAGGCTCAGCCCCAGCTCGCTCATCGAGCCGCCGGGCGCCCGGCCGGTGACCTCGCCCGCGACGGCGACGACGGAGCCCTCCGGCCGCCGGTAGTCGTGCAGGACGACCTCGCAGTTGCCGCCGAAGGTGGCGGCCAGGCCGTCGAGCACGGGTCGGAGCGCGGAGAGCACCGCGTCGGCATCGGTCACCTGGGCATGATGTACAAAACCTGGATCGATTGTCTAGCGCGCCTCGGAGATCAGGATGTCCACGGCCGCGTCGTTGCGGGTCGTCTCCCGCACGATGTCCTCGTCCGGCGGGTAGAAGCCGGGGAACGGGCTCGTCGGGTACATCTCGAAGGTGAACGTCAGGATCTTGTGGGTGCCCCACATCCAGTCGTTGATGTCACCGTCGGTGACGTAGAGATCGCTGGACTGCTGGGCGGTGTACCCGTTGGTCGCCGCCATGCGCTGCCCGACATCGCGGAAGCGGGCGTTGTCCTCGGCCGTCATGCCCTCGCCGGTGTCCTCCTCGGTGTGCCCGAACGGCCAGAGCACCAGCTCGGAGTAGGTGTGGAAGTCGATGTGCGCCTTGATCCGCTGCTTCCCGCCCGACGCGCGGGAGTCGACGAACCTCGACACGGCCTGCGTCTCCGGCTCGGAGAAGGCCGACGGGCCGCGGTAGGTGTCCGAGGCGGGCCGCGTGCTGGAGCCGTCGCAGCAGCCCCACTTGTAGCCCCAGTTGCGGTTGAGGTCGGTGCCGATCTTGCCGCCGTCCACGGGCCTGCGGTTCTTGCGCCAGTACTTGTAGTCGGTGTCCGAGATGTCGTACTCCGAGCCGTCCGGGTTGACGTTCGGGATCACCCAGATCACGTGGCCGTCGACCAGCGAGCGGATGTGCGGGTCGGTCGCGTAGCCGTCGGTGAAGCGCTGCACGATGTGCAGGCACATCTCGGTGGTCAGGTGCTCGCGGGCGTGCTGGTTGCAGGTGAACAGCACCTCGGGCTCGCCCTCGTCGGCGGCGGCGTTGTCGCTGATCTTCACCAGGTTCAGCTCGCGGCCCTCGTAAGACTTGCCCACGCTGGAGAGCACCGCGATGTCCGGGTGGTTCGCGGTCGCCTTCTGCAGTTCCGTCGTGACCTCGGCGTAGGTGTGGTAGCCCTCGTCGCCGGCCGGGAATTCGGCCGCGACGGCCTGCGCGGGCGCGGTCCCGGCCAGCAGGGCGGCTCCGGTCACCAGGGCGAGCACGCCACCGGCGGCCCGACGTGAATACATTTCGCCTCCGAATGAACACGTAGAGTAGTGCCTTCTACCCTGCTGTAGCGGCGCGCCCGCCACAACCCGGCGGGCGCCGGGTGGTTCACTGATCGGGTTATGCGACGAGTTCTGCCCGCCCTGATCGCGGCCGCCGCGTTGGCCGGTTGTGCCGCCCAGCAGGCTCCGGAGACGCCGCCGTCCCCGAGTGCGCCGGCGACGACCGCCGTGCAGCTGCCGCCGGAGCCCACGCCGGCCCGTGCCGCGCCCTGCCCGTACCTGGAGAACTCGTTCGTCGCGGACGCCAACGGGCAGCGGGTGTCGAAGGTGGAGGTCTCCGCCGACCAGCCGCACCCGACGTGCTTCTTCTACGCGCGCTCCGGGAAGCTCCAGCTGACCGTGCGCGTCTACACCGGCGATCCGGCGGTGGCGAAGGCGATCGTCGACCAGGCGGCCCCGGTGGCCACGAGCAACCCCGCGACCGATCCGCCAGGGTGGCAGGGCGGTTACGCAGCGAAACCGGACGGCGCGGTATATGCCGTGGCCAAGGGCGGTACGGCCGTCGTGGTGACCACCGATCAGCAACAGACGGTGAAGGCGAGAACCGTTGCCCGGCAGGCGATCTCGCGGCTTTAAGGCCGCCAGGGTGCAGTGTCAAGTTGATCTTGTATTACCCTGATCGCACCTCGCAGCCGGGGGAGGACCAGCACGCGTTCGGTCGAGACCTGCGGCCGGCGCCGTGCCACGGGCTGCGAGAAGCCCCCCGTGTACCTCGATGTGAAGAAGGACAGACATTCGTGGCTGACACCCTCAAGGAAATCCTGCTCGACTCCAGCAGGCGTCCGGCCGTTGTGACCGACCTGGAGACGCTGGTCGACGAAGAGGTCTCGGACAAGGGCGGCGTGTCCGGCGCCGTCATCAAGACCGGCTTCGCCGCGGTCAAGAAGATCAAGCCGGGCATCATCGGCTCCGCCGTCGACAGCCTGCTCGACGACTTCACCGCCGCGCTCGAGCCGTTCTACGCCGACTTCAAGGGCCAGGGTGGCGGCGACTTCGGCGCCTACCTGTCCAGCCGTGGTGACCAGGCCGCCGACGCGCTGCTGGGCGTGACCGACGCGCGCGCCGCCAAGAGCAGCCGCGACAGCATCAAGAAGGTCTACGAGAAGCTGCGCCCGAACGGCAAGAAGAACGTCGAGGAGGCGCTGCCCCGCCTGGGCAAGCTGATCGACAAGCACGCGGCCGCCGCCTGAGGCAGGCCACGCGCGCGAAGCGGCCGTTTTCCCTTCGGTACCAGTAGGGAAAGCGGCCGTTTTCGCATGTGCGGGCATCCCGCGGACGTCGCCCGCGCAGGCGGAAGCGCCGCTCGGCTCAGAGCCGAGCGGCACCTCCGGTGGAACGTGTCAGTTCTGCTTTTCCGCGGGTGACGGGCTCGGCGCGTGCTGGCCGTTCGCCGTCGACTCCGGGGTGGCCGGCTTCGGCGCGGCGCGCGGCGGCTCGGTGGCCACCGGCGGCTCCTGCTTGCCACGCAGCGCGACCGCGGCGCCCGCCGCGGCCAGGACGCCCAGCACCAGGAAGAGCGGCCACTTGCGGCTCTTCTTCGTGCCCTTGGCGGCCAGCTTCGCCTCCTCCAGCGCGGCCCGGAAGTCCTTCTTCGCCTGCTTGAAGTCCTTCTTGGCCTTGCGCTTCGACTCGCCGGCGGCCTTCGCGGCCTGCACCGCGGCCTTGCGGGCCTTGCGGCCGGGCTTGCGCAGCTCGGCGAGCCGCGCCGCGGCCTCCTTGCGCGCCTGCTTGCTGGCCTTGCTCAGGTCCTTCCGGGCCTGACGGCCCCGCTTGGCGGCTTCCTTGCGCGCCTCCTCGGTGCTCTCGGAAAGCCGTTTCTCGGCCGCATGGGCGGCCTGAGCGGTCACCTCGGCGCCTGCCTTGCCGACCTCGACGGCCCGCTTGCTCAGGCCGAGCAAGCCGGCCTTGACCGACTCACCCACCGAGTCCGCAGCTCGGGTCATGGCCTTTCACCTCGACAATCGTTTCGTCTCACGTTCCATCCCCGTAACCATCCTGCCCGTTTCCGGCCGATCTCGCTGCGGATGGCACGATGAAGCGGTGACCCAGAGCAGTGAATCCCTCGTTGGTGCGAAGGCGACCGCCGTCCTGCACACCAACGCCGGGGACATCCGGATCAACCTTTTCCCTGATCACGCCCCCAAGACGGTGGCCAACTTCGTCGGCCTCGCCGAGGGCACGAAGGAGTACCAGCGCCCGAACGCCAAGGGCGAGAACTCCGGCCCGTTCTACGACGGCGCGATCTTCCACCGCGTCATCTCGGGCTTCATGATCCAGGGCGGCGACCCGACCGGCACCGGCCGCGGCGGCCCCGGCTACCAGTTCGGCGACGAGTTCCACCCCGAACTCCAGTTCGACCGGCCGTACCTGCTGGCGATGGCGAACGCGGGACCGGGCACCAACGGCTCGCAGTTCTTCATCACCGTGGCCAAGACGCCGCACCTGAACTTCAAGCACACGATCTTCGGTGAGGTCGCCGACCAGCAGTCGCGCGACGTCGTGGACTCGATCGCGAACACCGCGACCGGCCCGGCGGACAAGCCGCTGCAGGACGTCGTCATCGAGAAGATCGACATCGAACGCGCAGGCTGAGCCAGGGTAGGTTGGAGGCATCGTGAACATGCCTCCCCACCCGCCTGCCTCGCAGCCGCCCCAGCAGTCGGCCCTGCCCGGTTGCTGGTGGCACCCGTCGCGCCCCACCGGGCTCAGCTGTGTCCGGTGTGGCCGTCCGGCGTGCCCGGACTGCCTGCGTGAGGCCTCGGTCGGCTACCAGTGCATCGACTGCGTGCAGACCGGGCGGCGCGAGCAGAACGTCCAGCGCTACACGCCGCGCACGGTCGCCGGCGCCCAGGTTTCGCACCGGCCGGTGGTCACGCCGATCCTCATCGTGCTCAACGTGCTGGCGTACGTGGTCACGGTGTCGCAGGCGGGCAGCCTGACCCGCAACGACACCGCGCCACTGTTCGGCGACGGGGTGTTGTGGCCGCTGGCGATCGCGGGCGAGGACGAGTGGTGGCGGCTGGTCATGTCCGGCTTCCTGCACTACGGCCCCATCCACCTCGCGGTCAACATGCTCGCCCTGTGGATCCTCGGCCGCGACATGGAGACGCTGCTGGGGCGCGTGCGCTTCACGGTGCTGTACCTGGTGTCGCTGCTGGGCGGCGCGGTGGCGGTGTACCTGTTCGACGGGGTCGACCGGGGCACGGCGGGGGCGTCCGGTGCCATCTACGGGTTGCTGGGCGCGATGCTCGTCGCCGTCATCCGGCTGCGGCTGAACCCGGCGTACGCGATCGGCACGATCGTGCTGAACCTGATCATCACCGTGTCGCTGCCGAACATCTCGTTGCTCGGCCACCTCGGTGGCCTGGTCGTCGGCGCGCTCGTCACGGCGGCGATGGTGTACGCCCCCGCGAAGGGGCGCCAGTACTGGCAGGGCGGCGCGGTGGCGGTGCTGCTGATCGCGTTGCTGGTGCTGGTGTTCGTGCGTGATGCGCAGCTGGCGAGCGTGGTGTGCGGCTACCGTGGTGACGAGCTGAACTGCGGGATCCCCGGCTAGGGCCGCAACGCGGTCAGCGTGTCGAGCACGTCCCGCGGGTCGGCGCCGAGTTCGAGCCAGCCGAAGACGAACAGCTGCTCGCCCGCTTCGATTTCCAGCGTCGCCGAGTCGCGGCCGAGGCGGCGAGTGGTGCGCACGCGCGCGGTCACCTCGGGCCAGTGCAGGTCGTGTTTTCCCGTCGTGGTGCGGATCCGCAGCCCACGCGGATCCGCGGTGAGACGGGGGCGGACGAGCAAACCGTGCAGGGACAACGCGGTCAGCGCGATCGCCGCGACGGCGAAGAACACGGTGCCCATGCGGTCGCTCGCCAGTACCGCCGCGGCCGCCGCGAAAACGGCCGCGGCACAACCGGCTCCGACCAGAACGGGTCGCGGAGCCCAGTGCGGAGACGAGTTATCCACAGTGGTTATCCACACTGGGGAAAAGTCACAGTGCTGTAATTAGTGGTCAAGCGGCTGTTCGGGGCAATCGCTGTGATCTTCCGCTCAGCGCCAGCGCATCGTCATGAGCAGACCGACGATCATCAACGCGAAGCCGACCGCGAAGTTGCCGTTGCCAAGGTCCGCCATGAACGGGATCTTGTCGCCCGCGATGTAGTTCACGACGAGCCAGACCAGGCCGAGCAGCATCAGCCCGAACATCACGATCTTGTAGATCAGGCTGGACGGCCCAGCGGCACGCACCTTGACCGGCGTGCGCCGATCGGCCGGCGGCGTGTAAGCCGTCTTCTTGCGGACCTTGGACTTGGGCATCGGAACCTCGCGGTGTTCGGGTTTGGCCAGGTGGTGCGCATCCACCTCCTACCTCACACGTTAACGTAAGCGTCCCCGAGAGAGGAGCGCGCGTGGCAGTCCTCGACGCCCCGCCACCGCAGAAGTCCGGTGGCGGTTTCGCCAGGACCGTGCGGACGATCGGCGAACTGCTGATCACCGCCGGACTCGTCGTGCTCCTGTTCGTGGTCTACGAGCTCTACGTCACGGACCTGTTCTCCGCGCGCAAGCAGGCCAGCGCGACGGTGGCGCTGGACCAGGACTGGGCGCAGGGCCGCACGCTGCACGCCGACCTGATCGACGGCGAGGCGTTCGCGAAGATGTACATCCCGAGCTTCGGCGCGGACTACCACTTCACGATCCAGGAGGGTACCGACGCGAAGGCGCTCGAAGTCGGGCCGGGGCACTACAAGGGCACCGCGCTGCCGGGCGAGCCGGGGAACTTCGCCGTCGCCGGGCACCGCGTGGGCAAGGGCGCCCCGTTCAACGACCTCGACCTGCTCGCCTCGTGCGACGCGATCGTGATCGAGACCCAGAGCGACTTCTTCGTCTACCGCGTCCTGCCGCACTCCGACGAGCTCGCGAACTGGAACGCGGACAAGGCCGCACGGCCGCAGTGCGCGAACGTCGGCACGCTGCGCACGGACGCGCCGGACGGCGGCCCGTACGGCCGCACCTTCGGCCGGGAGATCGTGCGGCCGGACCAGGGCGAGGTGGTCGCGCCGGTGCCGCACCAGACCGCCGACGTGCTGCCGACGGCCCAGCAGGTCGCCCTGCTCACGCTGACCACCTGCCACCCGCGGTTCTCCGACAAGCAGCGGCTGATCGTGCACGCGGTGCTGACCAACCAGTACCCGAAGACCCCGGGTGCCACCTACGAACAGCTGCTGCAGGCGATCGGAGGCGTGTGATGTACGGCTGGATCTGGCGCAAGCTGCCCGGACCGGTCGCGGTCCGGGCCCTGATCGCGCTCGTGCTGGTGCTCGGCGTGATCGCGTTGCTGCTGTTCGTCGTCTTTCCCTGGCTGGAGCCGATGCTCCCGTTCAACCAGGTGTCGGTGAACTAGCCGCGCGAGACGCGGATCATCTCCTCGCGCTCCACGACCTTCACGCGCTCACGGCCCTGCGGCTCACCCAGGGCGCGTTCGTGCGCGTCCAGCTTGCCCCAGCCTTCCCAGGTGGTGAACGGGACGCCGCGGTCGGCGAGGAACGACGTGATCGCGTCCGGGTCGGCCTGCTCCGGCGCGGTCAGCTGGTCCGCGTCGGCCAGCAGGTTGCGGATCGTCTCGGCCGCGTCGCCCTTGGTGTGGCCGATCAGGCCGACCGGGCCGCGCTTGATCCAGCCGGTCACGTACACGCCCGGCACCTGGTCGCCGTCGATGTCCAGCACCCGGCCGCCCTCGTTCGGGACCGTGCCGCTGTCGTGGTCGAACGGGATCTCCGGCAGCTCGGACGACAGGTAGCCGACCGCGCGGTACACGGCCTGGACGTCCCAGTCGTGGAACTCGCCGGTGCCGCGGACGTTGCCGTCGCCGGTCAGCTCGGTGCGCTCGGTGCGCAGGCCGGTGACCCGGTCGTCGCCGAGGATCTCCGTCGGCGAGTGGAAGAAGTGCAGGTGCAGCCGCTTCGGCCGGTCGCCCTGGTCGCGGATCGCCCACTCCTGGAGCGTCTTGACCACCATGTCGACCTGCTTGGAGGCGCGGATCGCGGCGATCGAGCCGTCGTCGAACTCGATGTCCTCGGGGTAGACGATGACCTCGACGTTCGGCGAGTGGTCCAGCTCGCGCAGCTCGAGCGGGGTGAACTTGGCCTGGGCGGGCCCGCGGCGGCCGAACACGTGCACGTCGGTGACCTTGCTCGACTTCAGGCCCTCGTACACGTTCGGCGGGATGTCGGTGGTCAGCAGCTCGTCCGCGGTCTTCGCGAGCACCCGGGCGACGTCCAGCGCGACGTTGCCGACACCGAGGACGGCGACACTGGTCGCGTCCAGCGGCCAGGTGCGCGGGACGTCCGGGTGGCCGTCGTACCAGGACACGAAGTCCGCGGCGCCGTAGCTGCCGGGCAGGTCGACGCCCGGGATGTTCAGCGCGCGGTCGCTCATCGCGCCGGTGGCGAAGATGACCGCGTCGTAGAACTCGCGCAGGTCGTCCAGCTTGATGTCGGTGCCGTAGTCGACGTTGCCGAGCAGGCGGATGCCGGGCCGGTCGAGCACCTTGTGCAGCGCGGTGACGATGCCCTTGATGCGCGGGTGGTCGGGCGCGACGCCGTACCGGATCAGCCCGAACGGCGCCGGCATGCGTTCGAAGATGTCGATGCTGACGTCGGCGTCGGACTTGTCGAGGATGTCGGCGGCGTAGATGCCGGCGGGGCCGGCGCCCACGATGGCGACGCGAAGAGGACTACGGCTCACCCTTGCCACGGTAAAGATAGGTGACCCTTACTTTCACTGTGATATGAATTGCGGTCCACATCGTGGACGCCGGTACGCTGGGCGGCATGCGCGTATTGGTCGTCGACAACTACGACAGCTTCGTCTACAACCTGGTCCAGTACCTGGCCCAGCTCGGCAACGAATGCACTGTCTGGCGCAACGACGTCGTCGACCTCGACCGCGTGCCGGAGTTCGACGGGGTGCTCGTCTCGCCCGGCCCCGGCACCCCGGAGCGCGCCGGCCAGAGCATCGACGTCGTGCGCAAGTGTGCCGACACTCACACCCCGATGCTCGGCGTCTGCCTCGGCCACCAGGCGATCGGCGTGGCGTGGGGCGCGACGGTGGACCGCGCGCCGGAGCTGCTGCACGGCAAGACCAGCCAGGTGCACCACGAGGGCAGCGGCGTGCTGGCCGGCCTGCCCGACCCGTTCACCGCGACCCGCTACCACTCGCTGACCGTGCTGCCGGAGACGATCCCGGACTCCTTCGAGGTCACCGCGCGCACCGAGTCCGGTGTGGTCATGGGCATGCGGCACCGCGAGCTGCCGGTCGAGGGCGTGCAGTTCCACCCCGAGTCGGTCCTGACGCAGGGCGGGCACCGGATGCTGGCGAACTGGATGGCCACCGCCGGTCACCCGGTCCAGGCGCCGGTGGTCGACGCGCTGGAGCGTGAGGTCGCGGCGTTGCAGAAGGCCGCCGCTGCGTGATCCGGCTGCTGGGGGTCGGCAAGCGCTACGGTGACGCCCCGGTGCTGACCGGGGTCGACCTCGACGTGCGCCCCGGGACCGTGGTCGGCATCGTCGGCGCCAACGGCTCCGGCAAGTCGACACTCCTGCGGATCCTCGCCGGGCTGTCCCGGCCCACGTCCGGCACGGTCACCGGCCGCCCGCGCGTCGGGTACGTGCCCGACCGGTTCCCGGCTTCGACGCGGATGACCGCGCTCGCCTACCTGCGGCACCTCGGCCGGATCTCCGGGGCATCCGAAGTGGACCCGAGGGCGCTGCTGGACCGGCTGGCGCTGGCCGGTGGTCCGCGCGCCCCGTTGCGGCAGCTGTCGAAGGGCAACGCGCAGAAAGTCGGGCTGGCCCAGGCGTTGCTGACCGAACCGGACCTGCTCGTGCTGGACGAACCGTGGTCCGGGCTCGACCCGGACGCGCACGGCGTGCTGGCCGAGATCATCGCCGAAACCAGCGCCCGCGGGGCGAGCGTGGTGTTCACCGAGCACCGCGACGAGCGCGCCCACGCCCACGCGACCGAGGTCTTCCGCCTGACCGACGGCGTGCTGCGGGTGGTGGACCGGGCCGCACGCGTGGTGCTGCGCGGCTCCGGCGCGGTGGACCTGCCCGGGGTGCTCGCCACCCGCCACGACGGCGACCACGTCGAACTGACCGTCGCCGCGGAGAGCGCGGACGAACTGCTGCTCAAGGCGCTGAGCGGCGGCTGGTCGGTGGTGCGGGTCGACACCCCGGAGGCACGCCGGTGATCCGCTACCAGCTCGCGCTGCTCGGGCATTCGCAGCGCTGGCTGCCGCCGTCGCTGGCCTACCTGGTCCTGCTCGCCGTCCTGTACAACGATCCGACGGCGCCGGTTCCGCCGGAGTTCGCCGTCAGCGCGGGCGGTCTCACGGTCGTGGCGTGCTGGCTGACCATCGCGCTGGTGGACGCCGAGGACCCGGTTCAGCGGCTCATCACGCTGGTCCACGCCCGCCGGCTGTCCACTGTGCTCGCCGGGTTCGTGGCCGCGGCCGCGCTCTGCTGCGTGGTGCTCACCGCGGTGTCCCTGGCGTGGGCGGCCCTGGTGCACCACGGTCTGCCCGCCGCCGTCCTGACCGACGGGGTGGTAGCGCACGCGGCCTGCGCGGCGACCGGCATCGCGCTCGGCTTGCCCTGCTCGCGGCTGCTGCTGCCGCGGATCGGCTACACCGTGCTGGCCGCGCTGGCGCTGCTCGGGGTCGTGCTGCTGGTCCGGTGGGTGCCGGTGGTGAACCCGATGCTGCGCTCCCTGACCGGCGCGGGCTCCCACAGCGGCGCGGTGGCGCTCGGCCTGCTCGGTGGCGCGCTGCTGCTGGTGGCGAGTGCCGCGGCCACGGGCTGGCTCGTGCACCGGCGGGCTTGAGTATCGTGCCGGAACACCGGTTTGGGGGTGTTCGTGGCGTCGGTGATGTTGGTTGAGGACGACGAAGCACTGGCGGAGGCGTTTTCGCTCGCGCTCGGCGGGCTCGGGCACGACGTGGTCGTTGCGGAGTCCGGCGAGAGCGCGCTGGCGGAGTTGTTCGACGGCGCACGCGTGGTCGACCTGATCCTGCTGGACGTCATGCTGCCGGACGTCGACGGGTTCGAGGTCTGCCGTCGCATCCGGGCCCGCAGCCTGGTGCCGGTCATCATGCTGACCGCGCGCGGCGACCCGGTGGACGTCATCGTCGGGCTGGAGGGCGGCGCGGACGACTACGTGGTGAAACCCGTCGAACCGCGGGTCGTCGACGCCCGGATCAAGGCGATCCTGCGGCGCGGTGCCGCGCCGTCCACCCCGAAGTTGCAGGTCGGTCACCTCGAGGTGGACACCGACGGCCTGACGGTGCGGGCCGACGGGGCGGAGCTCAACCTCACCGCCACCGAGCTGAAACTGCTCGTCGAGTTCGCCAACCACCCGGGGCAGGTGCTGAGCAGGCAGATGCTGCTCAAACGGGTCTGGGACTACGGCTACGTGGGCGATTCGCGCATGGTCGACGCCGCCGTGGCCCGGCTGCGGGCGAAGATCGAGAAGGATCCCGCGCATCCCGAGCTGATTCGGACCGTACGCGGCCTCGGGTACCGGCTGACCAGGCCATGAGGCCGCACTTCGGTCTGCGCGCACGCATCGCGGCCGCGGTCGTCGTGGTGACGGTGGCAGCGACGGCGGCGATGGCGCTGGCGGCCTACCAGCTCCAGTCGAACGACACCACGCGGCGCTTCCACTCGGCGTCGCGCGCCGACTTCGCGTCGGATCTCGCCCAGGTGCGGTTCGTCGCTCAGAACTTGTCCACCGACCGGGTGATCGACTACATGTCGCGCGAACACGCGGTCGCGTGGAGCGTGTTCGACTACACCGGCGAGCAGGCGGTACTGCACGGCGCCGAGCCGCCGGTGGCGGTGCCGGGATGGCTGCTGTCCGCCGCTCGCGCGGGGGACGAGCCGCTGGGCACCGAGCCCGAGAACTCACCGTTCCTGGTGCTGGCCGGGTCGCCCGTCAAGCACGTTGTGCTCGTCGAGTACTACACCCTGGACGCGCTGCGGGCGGACCTGTCGAAGTTGCGGCGCAACCTCGCCGGTATGGCGTTGCTGGTGACGGTGCTCGGGATCGCGGGCGGGATGGTGGCCGCCAAGCGGATCCAGCGGCCGGTGCGGGCGGTCGCGAACGCCGCGATCCGGCTGGGCGGGGGTGAGCTCGACACGCGCCTGGTCGTTCGGGGAGGCGACGAGCTCGCGGACCTGGCCGGGTCGTTCAACGCCATGGCCGAGCAGGTCGGGCGGTCGATCGCGGAGCTGCGCGCGAAAGAGGAACAGCAGCGCCGTTTCGTCGCCGACGTCGCACACGACCTGCGCACACCGGTGGCGACGGTGGTCGCCGCCGCTGACGGAGTCGACAGCGAGAACCCGGACGCCCGCCGGCGCGCCGCCCGGCTGCTGTCCGTGCAGTCGCGGCGCCTCGCGAACCTCGTCGAGGACCTGCTGGAGATGTCGCGGTTCGACGCGGGTGTGGCCGACTTCCATGCCGGCCCCCTGGACCTGGCCGACCTGTGGGCGGAGGCGATCGACCTGGTCGGTGGCGCTGACGGCACCACCCTTCACACGGTCGGCGACGTGACGGTGTGCGCCGATCCGCGGCGGGTGCACACCATCGCGCGCAACCTCTTGACCAACGCGCTCACCCACGGTGCCGCGCCGATCACCGTCACCATCGACGGAACGCGGCCCGGGGTGGTCACGGCCGAAGTGGCCGACTCCGGTCCGGGTGTTCCCGAGGATCTCCGCGAGCTGGTCTTCGACCGCTTCGCCCGCGGCGACCGGGCGCGCACGGCGACCTCCGGCAGCGGACTCGGACTGGCGATCGCCCAGGAGAACGCCCGCATCCACGGCGGCCGCATCACGGTGTCCGAACAGGACGGTGCGGTGTTCACCGTGGTCTTGCCGCGGGGTCAGTGAAGTCCGAGCGTCGTCTGTCCCGGTGCCAGCGTGTCACCGCACTGTCGCAGGCCCCACGCGTTGATCCGGCTCTCCGTCACCGGGATCGTCTCCCGGGCGTACTCCCGTGCCGCGTCGAGCAGCACCGGGTCGCCGGCCACGTCACGGCGCACGAAGTCGCCGCCGTAGTCGGCCGGGAGCGGGTACTCGTAGAGCGGCACGTAGTCGCGTGCGAGTCGTGGATCGCCGGCGAGTCCGGTGACTCCGCCCCAGTACAAGCGGAAGTGCACGAACGTCGGCTGGACCGTCTCGAACACGTGGTCGCGCAGTCCCGCCATGTCCCCGTCGTGGTAGAAGTCCGCGATCTTCGCGTCCACGAGACCGGCCAGGTCGACCACGTGCAACCGGCTGGTCAAGGCCGTGCCCCCCAGGTCGGGTTCGAGCACCGAGCCCTCCTGCACGCCCAGGATGTCCGCGTACTGGTTGAACATCCGCCCGAACCGGTCTGCGATGAAGCACATCGGCAGTGTCGGCGTCCGGCTGAACTTCTCGCCCGCCTCCGCGAGCACCACACCGGACGGCAGCAGCGTCGCGACGAGCGCGACTGTGATCAGTGCGCGGCCACGCGCTCGCGCGGCTCGGAAGACCTCCACCGTCGTGAGCGCGGCGATCAACGCCAGCAGCGCCCACACGGGTGTGGCGAACCGGAACTGGCCCATCCAGTCCGGTTCGAGCACCGCGTACGCGAGCGACGCGAGACCGAGCGGCACCAGCAACGCGACCATGCCGTCTCGCCACGACGAGGAGCGGGCGAGGGCGAGCCCGATCAGGACGACCAGCACGAGCACGGCCGGCGCCCCGAGGTACTGCACCAGGTCACCGGCGCGGGTCAGCTGCTCGATCTCCGGCACGCCCTGCTTCTTCGCCACGGCGGTGTTCGGCACCATCCGCCCGAACTCGGCGTAACGCCACAGGAGGTACCCGCCGTACGGGACCGCGAACGCCGCGACCGAGACGAGGACGTGCCGGACGCTCGACCACAGCACCGGCCCGCGCAGGTGGATCAGCAACACCAACGGGTAAACCGCCGCGTAGACCGCGCCCTCCGGCCGGGTCAGGGCCGCCGCCGCAGCGAGTACCCCGGCCGCCGCCGCGACCCCCCGCGTCCGCAACCGCCCGGCCAGGACGGCTCGGAAGACCGTCACCGCGAGCGCGACGACCACCAGCGCGTACAGCGAGTTCTCCAGACCGGAGAACGACCAGATCACGAACGACGGCACGGACGCGAGCGCAACCCCGGCGACCAGGGTCACCACCCAAGGCCGACGCCCCACGACCGTCGCCGCCGAGTGGACCGCGGCGAGGATGCCCGCACAGCACACCAGCGCCAGCGCCTTCGGGAACAGGACGTAGTCCGGGATGCCGAGGATCGCGCCCCGGTCGAACAAGCCGAGCAGCTTGCCGATCGCCAGCAGCGCGGTCCACGTGGGATTCGAGTACCCCTCCACGGCTTCCGCGCCGGGCTGCACAACCGGCCCCAGACCTTCCGCGAAACCGCGGGCGTAGCCGAACGTGATGGCGGCGTCGTCGACGATCCAGTTGCCGTACCGCGCGGCTTGTGCCGCGATCAGGGCGGTCCCACCGGCCACTGCCACGACCGCCTGCCATCGCTTGCCGCTCTCGATCGGCTCGCGCGAGGCGAGATCGGGTTCCCGAATCCGGGCAGGGGGTATCGGCGGAGCGGAGACCATGTCCGCACGCTATTCGCGTTGTGTGCCAGTTCTGTCACAGCCACTCGCTGATCGTGTGCCAAACGAAAGGGCCCGCCTCCCTGGGGAAGCGGGCCCTTCGTCACTCGCTGGTTTACGGGAATCCGGGGATCCGCGTCGGCGTGGTCGGCGTCGTGCTGTCGTTGCCGCCGCCACCGCCGCTGTTGTCGGAATCCCCGATCAGCAGCGTGATCGTCTCGTTCTTCTTGATCTGGCTGCCCGCCGTCGGCACGCTGCCGGTGACCTTGCCGTCCATGTCCTCGTCGGACAGCTTGTCGGACTGGTAGTTCACCTGGCCGTCCCAGCCGAGCTGCTGCATCCGCTGCAGCGCCTCGTTCTGGGTCAGGCCACGCAGGTCCGGCATCGAGATCCTCTGCTCCGACCCGTTCGACACCGTCAGGGTCACGGTCGAGCCCTCGCGCTGCTGGCCCGCGTTCGGCTTCTGGTTGAGGACCTGGCCCTCCGGCTGGTCGGAGTCGGCCTCCTGCTTGCTGACCCTGAACCCGAGCGCCTCCAGGCCGGCCTTCGCGACGTCGTACTGCTGGCCGGTGTAGTCGGTGACCTCCACCATGTTCGGCGTCTTGCCGATCTTGATGGACACCGTGCTGCCCTGCGCGATCTGCGTGTTCGCGTTCGGGTTCTGGCTCTGGACCTTGCCGTACTGGTCTTCGTCGTTGACGTCGACCTCCTGGACGTTCGGGTCCAGGAGCAGCCCGACCTGGTTGAGCAGGGCCAGGGCCTCCTCCCGGGTCTTGCCGAGCACGCTCGGCACCGCGACGTTCGCCGGCGCGCGTCCGATGTACAGCGTGATCTTCTGGTCGAGCGCGACGCTCACGCCGGCGGCGGGATCGGTGTTGATCGCCTTGCCGACCGCGTCCGCCGAGCAGGTCTCCACGCCGTTGGGCTGGCGCACGCACGGCTTGTCCGCGAGCACGATGTTGGTGAAACCCTTGTCCCGCAACGTCGCCTCGGCCTGCGCCTGCTGCTGGCCGTTGACCTCGGGGATCATCGCGGTCGCCGGCTTCGACTCGAACGCGCCCGCCAGCCACATGATGAACGCGATCAGCCCGAGGGCGATCAACGTGAAGATCACCGCGGCCGTGACGCGCCTGCGCTTCCGGCGCTTCTCGTCCTCTTCGACCGCGTCGGGGTCGTAGTCGTAGTCGGCCGCGTGACCGGGCGCCCCGCCGATCACCTGCGTCCGCTCGTCGGCGGTCATGACCATCGGCGCCGACGGCCGCTGCCCGGACAGCGTCCGCACCAGGTCGGCGCGCATCTCGGCGGCCGACTGGTACCGGTTGGCCGGGCCCTTGGCCAGCGCCTTCAGCACGATCGCGTCCAGCTCCGGCGACACCGCGGGGTTGACCGCCGACGGCGCCTTCGGGTCCTCCCGCACGTGCTGGTAGGCCACCGCGACCGGCGAGTCACCGGTGAACGGCGGCTCGCCGGTGATCAGCTCGAACAGGACGCAGCCCGCGGCGTAGACGTCACTGCGGGCGTCCACACCTTCGCCGCGCGCCTGCTCCGGCGACAGGTACTGGGCCGTGCCGATCACCGCGGCGGTCTGGGTCATCGCGGCCTGGCCGTCGTGCATCGCGCGGGCGATGCCGAAGTCCATCACCTTGACCGCGCCCTGGTCGGTGATCATCACGTTGGCCGGCTTCACGTCCCGGTGCACGATGCCGTGCCGGTGCGAGAAGTCGAGCGCGGCGCAGACGTCGGCCATGACCTCCATGGCCCGCTTCTGCGACAGCGGCCCCTCGGTCTTGACGATGTCGCGCAGCGTCCGGCCGCGGACGTACTCCATCACGATGTAGGGCAGCGGACCGTACTCGGTCTGCGCCTCACCGGTGTCGTACACGGCGACGATCGCCGGGTGGTTCAGCGCCGCGGCGTTCTGCGCCTCGCGGCGGAACCGCTCCTGGAACTGGGGGTCGCGGGCGAGGTCGGCACGCAGGATCTTCACGGCGACCTCGCGGCCCAGCCGGACGTCCGTGCCGTGGTGGACCTCGGACATGCCGCCGTAACCGAGCGTGTCGCCCAGTTCATAGCGGTTGGACAGCATCCTGGGTGCAGTCATCGGAGAAAGCCGTTCCGTTCCGTCCAAGGTGTGCTCATCATGCCTCGTAGGTCGTCTCTTCGGGGGGAGGGAGTTGCCGCGTGCCGGGAACCATGTCGGTCGTGCCGACCTGACCGCCCGGGACGCGGCCGGTTCCGCTGTCGCCGCCCCAGTCGGGCAGGAGCACCAGCAGAACCACCACGATCCCGGCCACCAGAACGGCCAGCAGCACCCACACGGCGATCGGCACCCGCCGCCGCGGTGGCACCGGCATCGGCAGCACCCCGCTCGGGTGCGGCATACCGGGTGGGCTCACCGGCTGCATCGCCGGCTGCGAAACCGGGCCGACGGCAGCCACCGGGCCGACGACCGGGGCATAAGTCTGCACCAGTCCGGACGGCGTCGGCAGCGCGTGCCCGTTGCGGACCGCGGCGATGGCGGCCGCGAACTCGCCGCCGCTGTTGTAGCGCTGCCGCGGGTCCTTGACCAGGGTCGCCTCGATGACCGCGCGGGCGTGCGGTGGCACGTCCGGCGGCAGCGGCGGCGGCAGGTCGCGGATGTGCATCATCGCGACCGTGACCGCGTTCTCGGACAGGAACGGCCGGTGCCCGGCCAGGCACTCGTAACCGCACACGGCCAGCGAGTACACGTCGCTCGCCGGCTCCGCGTCGTGGCCGAGCGCCTGCTCCGGCGCGATGTAGTGGGCGGTGCCCATGACCATGCCGGACCTGGTCACCGGCGCCGCGTCGGCCGCCTTCGCGATGCCGAAGTCGGTGACCTTCACCGTGCCGTTCGGGGTGACCAGGATGTTGCCCGGCTTGACGTCCCGGTGCACCAGACCGCGTTCGTGCGCGGCCTGCAGCGCGTTGCCAGCCTGCTCGAGGATGTCCAGCGTCCGGTCGGCCGCCAGCCTGCCCTCGCGCATCAGGATCCCGGCCAGCGGCTCGCCGTCGACGTGCTCCATCACGAGGTAGGCGATCGCGTGCTCGCCCGCGACCGTCTCGCCGTAGTCGTGCACGGCCGCGATGCCGGGGTGGTTCAGCGACGCGGTCGTGCGCGCCTCGGTGCGGAAGCGGTGCAGGAACTCCGCGTCCTGGGACAGCTCGGCCTTGAGCACCTTCACCGCGACGATCCGGTCCAACCGGGTGTCGCTGGCCTGCCAGACCTCGCCCATCCCGCCGACGGCGATGCGGTGGACGAGACGGTAGCGATCGGCCAGCAGCTGACCGGTGGACAGCATGCGCTACCCACCCCCGAGCTGGGCGTTGATCGCGGCGCGGCCGATCTCGGCCGCCACGGTGCCACCGGTGGCCTCCAGGCCGCGGTTGCCGCCGGACTCGACGATGACCGCGACGGCGATCTGCGGGTCGGCGGCCGGCGCGAACGCGGTGTACCAGGCGTGCGGCGGCGTGGCCTTCGGGTCGGTGCCGTGCTCGGCGGTGCCGGTCTTGGACGCGATCTGGATGTTCGCGCGCTTGCCGCCGCCCTTGGTGTTGGCCTCGGAGGCGATCATCATGTCGCGCAGCACGGCCGCGTTCTCCGCGGACAGCGCCGGCGTGCCGGTCAGCTCCTGCGGCGAGAAGGTCTCCAGGTCGGACAGGTCCGGCGCGAGCAGCTTCTTGATCAGCTGCGGCTTCATGGCCATGCCGCCGTTGGCGATCGTGGCGGACAGCATCAGGTCCTGCAGCGGGGTCAGCCGCACGTCGCGCTGGCCGATGCCGCTCTGGTACAGCGCGGCCTGCGAGTCCATCTCACCGAGGCTGGACGGCGCCACGTTCATCGGGATCGACAGCGGCGTGCCGATGCCGAAGTTGACCGCGATCTGGTTCAGCTTGTCGGCGCCCAGCTGGCCGGCGAACGTCGCGAACGGCACGTTGCAGGAGTGCGCCAGTGCTTCCTTGAACGTGGTGCCGGGGCAGGCCGCGCCGCCGTAGTTCTCCAGCGTGACCCGGGTGCCCGGCAGCTGCACGTTCGGCGCGTTGCTCACCGGGGTGTCGGCGGTGGCGCCGTTCTCCAGTTCGGCGGCCGCGACCAGCAGCTTGAACGTCGAGCCCGGCGGGTAGGTCTGCGAGATCGCCCGGTTGAGCATCGGCTCCTTCGGGTCGTCCGTGAACCGCGTCCACGCCTCCTGCTGGGCCGTGCTGTCGTGCGAGGCCAGCGCGTTCGGGTCGTAGGACGGGGTGGAGACCATCGCGAGGATCTCGCCGGTCTTCGGGTTCATCGCGACCGCGGCGCCGGTGTAGCCCTTCGACGTCATCGCGTTGTACAGCGCCGACTGGACGGCCGGGTTGATCGTCAGCTGCACGTTGCCGCCGCGCGGATCCCGTCCGGTGACCATGTCCGACAGGCGGCGCACGAACAGCCGCGGGTCCTCGCCGTTGAGGATGTCGTCCTCGGCGCGCTCCAGGCCGCCGGAGCCGTAGCGCACCGAGTAGTAGCCGGTGACCGGCGCGTACATCGGGCCGTCGGTGTAGCGGCGCTCGAACTTCAGCTTGTCGTTCGTCGCCACCACGTCGGCGAGCACCTGGCCGTCGTACTGCGACACGATGCTGCCGCGCTGCCGGGAGTACTGGTCCAGCAGCACCCGCTGGTTGCGCGAGTCGGTGCGGTAGTCGTCGGCCTTCACCACCTGGATGTAGGTGATGTTGACCAGCAGCAGCACCACCATGGTGATCATGGCGATGCCGACGCGGCGCATGGGCTTGTTCATGCCGTCGGTTCCCCTGTCGGATTGCCCCCGGCCGGCGGCCGCTGCACCATCACCGTGTGCGCCTCGGCCAGCGGAGCCTGCTGCTGCGGCTGCTTGGGCCGGGGTTTCTGGGCGGGCCGCCGCGCCGCGTCCGAGATGCGGAGCAGCAGGGCGACCAGGATGTAGTTGGCGAGCAGCGACGAGCCGCCGTAGGACAGGAACGGCGTCGTGATGCCGGTCATCGGGATCAGCTTGGTGACCCCGCCGACGATCACGAACACCTGCATGACGATCGCGAACGACAGGCCGCAGCCGAGCAGCTTGCCGAAGGTGTCCCGCACCGCCAGCGCGCTGCGCATGCCGCGGGTGGCCAGCAGCAGGTAGATCATCAGGATCGCGGCGAGCCCGACGAACCCGAGCTCCTCGCCGAGGCCGGCGGTGATGAAGTCGGTGTTCGACTCCGGCACGATCTCCGGGCGCCCGGCGCCGAGGCCGGTGCCGCCGACGCCGCCGGTGCCGAGGCCGAACAGGCCCTGCGCGATCTGGTAGCCGCCGCCCGGGTCGGAGTAGGTCGCCAGCGGGTCGATCCAGTTCGCCACGCGCTGCTCGACGTGCGTGAACAGCTGGTAGGCGATCAGGCAGCCGACGATGAAGAAGCTCAGCCCGGTGACCACCCAGATCGCGCGCTCGGTGGCGACGTAGAGCATCACCAGCACGATGCCGAACAGCAGCAGCGAGGTGCCCAGGTCCTTCTCGAACACCAGGACCAGCAGGCAGACACCGGCCGCGATGAGCAGCGGGCCCAGGTCACGCGCGCGCGGCAGCTCGACGCCGAACACCTTGCGGCCCGCGATCATGAACAGGTCGCGTTTGGCCACCAGGAAGGACGCGAAGAAGATCATCAACAGGATCTTCGAGAACTCCGCCGGCTGGATGGAGAAGCCCGGCAGCTTCAGCCACACCTTCGCGCCGTTGACCTCGGACAGCGAGCTGGGCAGCACCGCGGGCAGCGCCAGCGCGACCATGCCGACCAGGCCGGCGGTGTAGCCGTAGCGGGTCAGCGTCCGGTGGTCCTTGACCAGGATCAGCACGGCGAGGAACAGCACCAGCGCGAGCGCGGTGAACAAGACCTGCTTCGGCGCGTCCGCGGTGAAGTCCTTGCTGGCCTGCGTCGCCTTCTCGGCGTTGGCCAGGTCGATCCGGTAGATCATCACCAGGCCGAGGCCGTTGAGCAGCGCGACGCACGGCAGGATCAGCGGATCCGCGTACGCCGCCCACTTGCGCACGGCCGCGTGGGCGACCGAGAACAGCCCCAGGTAGGCCAGCCCGTACCAGACGATCGACCAGGACAGCTCCTGCTCCTGGTTCGCCTGCACGAGCACGAACGCGCACGTCACGATGAACGCGGCGAAACCCAGCATGGCCAGTTCCGTGCCACGCCGGGTCGGCATTTCCCGCGGGGGGTTGGTCGCGTAGATGGAGGCTGCCTGGTCCGACAGCGGTGGCTGGCTCATCAGCCACCGCCACCTGGCACCGTCGTCGTCGCGCAGTCCCTCCCCGCCTGCTGGCTCGTCGATTCGCTCGGCAGCGTCGGCACGCCGGGAATGGTGGTCTGGGTGCAGTCCCGCAGCGTCTTGTAGCGCAGGAAGTTGTCGATGTAGTCGCGCGCGTCGGCCAGGCTGTCCTTCTTCACGCCGTTGCGCACCGCGGCCTGCGCGTCCTGCTGCAGCTGCGGCACGGTCAGCTCGTCGCACACCTGGTCACCGGACGGGCACGAGCCCTCGGCCTGCTGGTGCAGCGGGATGCCGAGGATGCTGCCGGGCACGCCGCGGAAGATCGCGACCTCCGAATTGGCGCCCTCGCCGACGTAGTACTGGCTGAGCACGAAGTAGCGGGTCGCGATCGCGCCCGCGCCCAGCACCACCAGCACCAGCAGGACGCCCACGATCCAGCGCCACTTGCGGCGCTTCTTCGGCTCCTCCGGCGGCGCGATCATCTGCGGCGGCGGAGGCGGCGGCTGGGTCAGCGCGCGTGCCCTGGCCGCGGGGGAGTCGCCCTGGTGGTCGTACTGGTCGCTGCCGTCGCCGGCCGCGCCGCCCACGATCGGGGCGTTTTCGCCGTAGTCGACGTCCACCACGTCCGCGACGATGACCGTCACGTTGTCGGTGCCGCCGCCCTTGAGCGCGAGCTCGATCATCCGGTCGGCGCAGTCCTGCGGGTCCGGGATGCGGATCGCCTCGGCCAGCGTTTCGTCGCTGACCATGCCGGACAGGCCGTCCGAGCACAGCAGGTACCGGTCACCCGCGCGGGCCTCGCGCACGGTCAGGCTCGGCTCCACCTCGTGCCCGGTGAGCGCCTTGAGCAGCAGCGAGCGCTGCGGGTGGGTCGCGGCCTGGTCCGCGGTGATGCGGCCCTGTTCGAGCAGCTCGTTGACGAAGCTGTCGTCGCGCGTGATCTGGGTGAGCTGCCCGTTGCGGAACAGGTAGGCGCGCGAGTCGCCGACGTGCACCATGCCGAGGCGCGAACCGGAGAACAGCATCGCGGTGAGCGTGGTGCCCATCCCGTCGAGGTCCGGGTCGTTCGCCACCAGTTCGCTGATGGCCGCGTTGCCGCCGGCCACCGCGTCTCTCAGCATGGTCAGCAGGTCGTCGCCGGGCTCGTCGTCGTCGAGCGGGGCGAGCGAGGCGATCACGACCTTGCTGGCCACCTCACCCGCGGCATGGCCACCCATGCCGTCGGCGAGTGCGAGCAGGCGGGGGCCCGCGTACACCGAGTCCTGGTTGCTGGACCGCACCAGGCCACGGTCGCTGCGGGCCGCGTAGCGAAGAACGAGTGTCATGGGCGAAGCTCGATCACCGTCTTGCCGATCCGGATGGGGACACCGAGTGGAACTCGGAGGGGTGCAGTGACCTTAGCCCGGTCCAGATAAGTCCCGTTGGTCGATCCCAGATCTTCCACGTACCAGTCCGTGCCGCGCAGCGACAGCCGGGCGTGCCGGGTCGAGGCGTAGTCGTCGTCCAGCACCAGGGTGGAGTCGTCGGCCCGGCCGAGCGTGATCGGCCTGCCGTCGAGGGTGATCCGCGTGCCGGCCAGCGCCCCGTGGGTGACGAGCAGCTGGCGGGGCGTCTTGGCGTTGCCCCGCGGCTTCTTCTGCTCCTTGGCGCGGCGCAACCCGGGCATCGCGACCTTCAGGCCCGACGCCGCGTACAGGTCCGAGCGCACCACCCGAAGGGCAGCCAGCACGAACAGCCAGAGCAGCACGAGAAAGCCCACTCTGGTGAGTTGAACGACCAGCTCCGGCACGTGTCTCCGCCTTCTGTTCTCCCGACCGTGGCACGCGTGCGCCGCGGCGTCCCGCAGGGGTCATTCTGCGGGACACGGGATTTCGGGTGCGAACCCGGTCAGGCGCAGGTTACCGGCGCGCGTGTCAGCCCTGCGTGCGGAACACCAGCGAGGAGTGGCCGACCCGGATCACGTCGCCGTCCGCGAGCTGCCACGTCTGCACCGGCGTGCCGTTGACCGTGGTGCCGTTCGTGGAGCCGATGTCGGCGAGCGTCGCGCTCTGGCCGTCCCAGGTGATCTCCAGGTGGCGGCGGGAGACACCGGTGTCGGGCAGGCGGAAGTCGGCGTCCTGGCCGCGGCCGATGACGTTGCCGCCCTGCTTGAGGGTGTAGTTCCGGTTCGAGCCGTCGTCGAGCTGGAGGACGGCCTGCAGCTGGCGGCCCGCGCCCGGCGCGGCGGGCGGCGGAGCGTAGCCCTGCTGCGCGTACGGGTCCGGAGCGCCCTGCGGCGGGCCGTAGCCACCCGGCGGGGTGCCGTAGCCGGGCTGCTGCCCGTAGCCCTGGTCGTAACCGGGCTGCTGGCCGTAGCCCTGGTCGTAGCCGGGCTGCTGGCCGTAACCCTGGTCGTAGCCGCCCTGCGGCTGGCCGTAGCCCTGGTCGTAGCCGGGCTGCTGCTGCCCGTAACCCTGGTCGTAACCCGGCTGGCCGCCGTAGCCGGCGCCCTGGTCGTACCCGGGCTGCTGGCCATAGCCCTGGTCGTACCCGGGCTGCTGGCCGTAACCCTGGTCGTAACCCGGCTGGCCATAGCCACCCTGGTCATAACCGGGCTGTCCCTGCTGTCCGTAGCCGTACTGGCCCTGCTGGCCGTACGGGTCACCCTGGTCGTATTGGCCTTGGCCGTAGCCGGGGGGCTGGCTCATTGCTGGGTCTCCTGCGTTGCTGGGTCGTGCTGACCGTCCTGCACCCGCGACGTTACGCGCGCTGACGTCGGGGTCGACGGATGAACGGGTCTTGAATTGTCCAGTATGCAGCGCGTCGTTGCGCTCGAGCGAAACTACGACGTCACCATAGGTGTCCCAACCGTGTTCGGCGAGGTGCTCCTTGACGGCTTCCGTGAGCACCCTGGTGACGCGCAACTCATCGCCGGCCATCCGGTCGTAGTCAGTCGGCCCCAGTGACACGATGTAGTGGTTGGGGGCGAGCAGCCTGCCACCGGCCAGCTCACGAACGTTGTCCTCGCCTTCGCGTTCCAGGGCCTGCGCCACTTCTTGCGTGACGACGTTGCCGCCGAACATGCGTGCGAAGGTGTTTCCCACCAGGGATTCCAGGCGTCGATCGAAGCGCTCAACGCGACCCACGGAACCCCTCACCCTCCTTCGCACCATGTGCTTTCGCATCGATCCTATCGGGATCCGCGCCCTTCGACACGACCCCCGGTGAAGGGCCCCGAAACGGCCTGCTAGAGTTCTCTTCGCTGTCGCAGGCAACTCGGGCGAGTGGCGGAATGGCAGACGCGCACGGTTCAGGTCCGTGTGTCCGAAAGGACGTGAGGGTTCAACTCCCTCCTCGCCCACCCGATGACCCGGGCTCTGGATCCCAGAGCCCGGGTTTTTTCGTTCCACGTATCTCACCCGGCCGCGGTGCGGAGCGCTCCCGCGAGGTGGTGAGAGTTCTGATGCACAACGACGGGGACTGTCACATGCGTGACCGCGTCGACGGGACAACCTGAACGTGGCCGCGGCGGGGCGGTTGGACGAGATCGGCGAGGACCTCGACGGTCTCCGGCGCCTCAGGCGTAGCGGCGGCGGTGGCGATGCTCACCAGGATCGGTTCCGGCCCGGCCCCGTGGTGGTCACGGCGTCCAGTCGGCGTTGGCGCCGCAGAGCAGGACGCACGGCACTTCGCCGGGCACGGCGCCGGCCAGCCACGCGGCGAACGGCACCGCGGCCGCCGGTTCGACGGCCAGCCGGAACTCGTCCCACAGCCGGTCCCGCGCCGCGAGGATTTCCGCCTCGCTGACCACCAGCGACCGCACGCCCGGCCCGGACAGCACCTCGAACGGGACCTCTCCGACGCGGGTCGCGCCCAGCGCCGACGCGGCGACCGAGTCCACCTCCGCGTCTACCGGGCGCCCGGCCGCGAGCGCCTGGTGCAGGCAGGAGCACCGCTCCGGCTCGACCGCGACCGTCAGCCGACCGCCGGAGCCGAGCGCCACCCCGGCCGCGAGCCCGCCGCCGCCGACGGCCACCGCGATCGCATCCACCTCGGGCGCGTCGGCGACGATCTCCGCCGCCACCGTGCCCTGGCCGGCGATCACGACCGGGTCGTTGTAGGCCTCGACGTACCGCGCGCCCGGCGCCTGTGCGGCTTCGTGGGCTGCCGCCGCCGCGTCGGCGTACCGCGCGCCCGCCCGCACCAGCCGCGCGCCGGCCGCCTCGATCCGGCGTGCCTTGCCGGCCGGGACGCCGTCCGGCACGAACACGGTCGCGGGCAGGCCGAGGATCGCCGCGGCCGTTGCCACGCCGATGCCGTGGTTGCCGCCGGACGCGGTGACGACCTGCTCCGGCCGCTCCCCGGCGAGCAGGGCGTTCAGCGCGCCACGCAGCTTGAACGAGCCGGTGCGCTGCAGGTGCTCGAGCTTCAGGACGAGCGGGCGACCGTCGACTTCGGCGCGCAGCACCGGGGTGTGGCGGACGTACGGGCGGATGCGCTCCGCGGCGGCGGTGACGTCGGGGACGACCGTGCTTGTCATGAGTCCACTGTGCGCAGGACGGCCGTAAGCCGCCAGCGCTTTCCCGTTGCCCGACATTAGCGATACTTACGGCATGCTCGTCGCCGAACGGCTGCGCGTCCTGGTCGAGGTCGCCCACGCCGGGTCCATCGCCACCGCGGCGCGGAGCATGGGCTTCACCGCCTCCGCGCTGTCCCAGCAGCTGGCCCGGCTCGAACGCGAGGCGGGCTGCGCGCTGCTGGAGCGCCGCGCGACCGGGACGGTGCTCACCGAGGCCGGACGGCTGCTGGTCCGGCACGGGGAGGCGATCGCGGGGGAGCTGCGGGAGGCGGAGCAAACGCTTGCGGCCCTGCGCGACCAGCCGCCCGCCGCGTTGACGGTGGGCACCTTCGCGACTGCGGGGCAGGTGCTGTTGCCGCAGGTCGTGGGGGAGTTCCGGCGCGCGTACCCGTCGACCCGGCTGCGGCTGGTGGACCTGGAGCCGCCGGGGGGCTACGACCTGGTGGTCTCGGGCGAGCTGGACCTGCTGATCACCCACCGCTACCCGGGGCGGCAGCTGCCGCCGTCACGCGGGCTGACGCGGGTGCCGCTGCTCGCCGATCGGCTGCGGCTGGTGCTGCCCGCCCACCACCCGGCCGCGCGCAAGCCCGAGGTGAAGCTGATCGACCTCGCCGACGACGACTGGATCTCGGCCGACCGCCAGTGCCTGGACCTGCTGGCCGCGAAGGACGGGGTGGAGCCGCGGATCGCCTACGAGACCCGGGACTACGCGGCGATCCTCGCGCTGGTCCGGGCCGGGCTGGGCGCGGCTCTGGTGCCGGCGAGCGTGGTGCGCGGCGTCGACGGGATCGTGGTGCGCGACCTGGCCGGGAGCGCGCTGGACCGCGAGGTGTACGCGGTGCACCGCCCCCGGCCGGCCGCGCACGTCGAGGCCGTGGCCGGCCTGCTGGCGCGGGTGGCGTCCCGGCTCAGCTGACGTCGACCAGGTCCACCACGAAGACGAGGGTCTCGCCCGGCTTGATGACGCCGCCCGCGCCGCGGTCACCGTAGGCCAGGTGCGGCGGGATGACCAGACGGCGGCGGCCGCCGACCTTCATGCCCTGCACGCCCTGGTCCCAGCCCGGGATGACGTGCCCGGCGCCGAGCGGGAAGCGCAGCGGCTCACCCCGGTTCCAGGACGCGTCGAACTCCGCGCCGGTCGAGTGCGAGACGCCGACGTAGTGCACGGACACGACGTTGCCCGCGGCGGCTTCGGGACCGTCGCCGACGGTGAGGTCGGTGACCTCCAGCTCGGCCGGGGGCGGCCCGGTCGGCTTGTCGACCTCGGGGCGTTCGAGTGCCATGCGTGTTCCTCCCTGTGTTTGCGGTCGCTGCACGGTACCCAGCGGCTCCGGGGGCCGCACGCCCAGCTCGTGGTCGGCTGTTGTAATGAGCAGCGTGAACCTCGACGACCTCACGCCGCGCAGCCGTGCGGTGGCCGCCGGACGACCGGACGAAGCCGGTGAGCCGCTGAACACCCCGCTGGTTCCGGCGAGCACCTACCTCGCCGGCGCGGGCTTCCGGTACGCGCGGGAGGACGGCACGCCGACCTGGGCCGCGCTCGAAGAAGCCGTGGGAGCGCTCGAAGGCGGGCACGCGACGGCGTTCGCCTCCGGCATCGCGACCGCGGCCGCGGTGCTGGACCTGCTGGACGTCGGCGCCGAGGTCGCCGTGCCGGTCTACAGCTACGCGGGCACCCGCGGGCTGCTCGACCACGCCGCGGCCAAGGGGCGGCTGAAGGTGCGCCGCATCAAGCCGTCCGACCGGGAGGGCTGGCTGGCCGCCGCCCGCGAGGCCGACATCGTGTGGGTCGAGTCGCCGACCAACCCGACCCTCGACCTGATCGACATCGCCGCGCTGACGGGGCAGCGCGCGCGGGTCGTCGTGGACAACACGTTCGCCACGCCGCTGGCCCAGCAGCCGTTGTCGCTGGGCGCGGACATCGTCGTGCACAGCGCGACCAAGCTGATCGGCGGGCACAGCGACCTGCTGCTCGGGCTGACGATCGCCGCGGACGAGGGCGTGGCCGCGGAGCTGCGCGACGCCCGCACCCGCAACGGCGCCACCCCCGGCGCGCTGGAGGCGTGGCTCGCGTTGCGCGGGTTGCGGACGCTTCCGGTCCGGCTGGCCGAACAGTCCCGCACCGCGGCGCTGCTCGCGGAGCGGCTCGGCGCGCACCCGGCGGTGACGAAGGTGCGCTACCCCGGCCAGGGCACGATGATCGCCTTCGACCTCGCCGACGCGGACGCCGCCGACCGCCTGTGCGCGTCGCTGCGGCTGATCCGGCACGCCACCAGCCTCGGCGGGGTGGAGAGCATCGTCGAGCGCCGCGCTATGTGGCCGGGCGACGCGCACGTGCCCGCCGGCCTGGTGCGGTTCAGCGTCGGCCTGGAGGACCCCGAGGACCTCTGGCGGGACCTGGCTCAGGCGCTGACCTGAGCCCGCCGCGTCAGCTGGTCCGGGTCCAGGTGCCAGGCGTGCACGACGCGCGGGTGGATCCGGATCAGCTCGTCGCTGAAGAAGCCGCGGCCGAACTCCGGCGGCTCGACGCCGGTGATCAGTTCGGCGGTGCCGCGGACCTCGACGCCGCGCCCCCAGCCGGGCTTGACGGCGCCCGGCTCGTCCGGGGTGATGTCGTCGACGACGAACGACACCTCGGGGTTGCGTTCGAGGTTGCGCCACTTCTGGCTCTTGCTGAGCGCGGGTCCGCCGATGTCGATGGTGCCGTCGTCGTTGAGCCGGAAGCTCAGCGGCCGGACCTGCGGGCGCCCCTTGGCGTCGACGGTGCCCATGCGGCCGAGCCGCTGGCCGGCCAGGTACGCGCGCTCGCGTTCGGTGAAGATCATGGGATTCACGCTAGAACCTCCAGATAACTGGAGGTCAAGGAAATCCGGATGCCCGCCCGGCGTGATCACGCTAGGGTCGCCGCTGACATGAGCAAGCACATCGCCATGGTCGGGGTCCCGGCCGTCAGCCACGTCCTGCCCAGCCTCGAAGTGATCCGCGAGCTGGTCGCCCGCGGCCACCGCGTGACCTACGCCAACGACCCGGCCGTGGCCCACCTGATCGAGCCGACCGGCGCCGAGCTGGTGCCGTGCACCTCGACGCTGCCGGTAGCCGACAACGACTGGCCCGCCGACCCGATCGCGGCGATGGACCTGTTCCTCGACGACGCGATCCAGGCGCTCCCGCAGTTGCGTGCCGTCTACGACGCGGATCCGGCGGACCTCTACCTCTACGACATCGGCGCGTACGGCGCGCGCGTCCTCGCCGAATCGCAGGGGCGCCCGTTGGTGCAGTTGTCGCCGACGTTCGTGGCCTGGAAGGGTTACGAGGAAGAGGTCGCGGCGCAGTTGTGGGCGCTGCCCGGTGCCGATGCGCACCGGGCGAAGTTCGCCGACTGGCTCGCCTCGTCCGGGGCGACCACTTTGGACAGCGACGCGTTCTCCGGCCGGCCGCCGCGCGCGCTGGCGTTGATCCCCCGCGCGATGCAGCCGAACGCCGACCGGGTGGACGACGGGGTGACCTTCGTCGGGCCGTGCCTCGGCGACCGCGCGGACGCGGGCGGGTGGACGCGACCCGCGGACGCCGGGAAGGTCCTGCTGGTCTCGCTCGGCTCGGCCTACACGCGCCAGGCCGCGTTCTACCGGGAATGCCTCGCCGCGTTCGGGAACCTGCCCGGCTGGCACGTGGTGCTGCAGATCGGCAAGTACGTCGACCCGGCCGAGCTGGGGGAGGTCCCGGCCAACGTCGAGGTCCGGTCCTGGGTGCCGCAGCCGGCGATCCTGGCCCAGGCCGACGCGTTCGTCACGCACGCCGGCATGGGCAGCAGCGCGGAAGGACTGCACGCTGGCGTGCCGATGATCGCGGTACCGCAGGCCGCCGAGCAGTTCATGAACGCCGACCGCCTGGTCGAACTCGGCGTGGCGCGGCGGATCGACACCCCGGACGCGACGGCCGACTTGCTGCGGAGCACCCTGCTGGAACTCGTCGCCGACCCCGAGGTCGCCCGCAGGTCCGCCCGGCTGCGCGAGGAGACCCGCGCCGAGGGCGGCTCCACGCGGGCGGCCGACCTCCTGGAGGAGCTGCTTCGCTAAACCCCCGCGGCGGGGTAGGGGAAGTCCACCGGTGGCTTGGCCTTCGGGTCGACCCACCGGCGCATTCCGGCGTCGCAGATGGCGTAGCCCCAGTTGATCAGCCGCTCCTGCGCCGCGGCCGGGGTGCGCCGCAGCCGGGTGGGTGACTCGGCGAGTGTGCGGGTCCGGCTGAGCGGCGCGGGCAGCGCGTCGTCGACCTCGAAGTTGTCGATGTCGCTGTAGCTGCCCCAGTAGGCGCCCGCGAACGTGCCGTCCACATAGGACTTGATCAGCGACGACGTGCGCAGGGTGCGGACCTGGTTGTCCATGATGTCGAGCGTGCGCAGCAGCTGGCCCGGCCAGTTCCGGGACACCGACCGCAGCTTGTCCATCCGCTTGCCCGCGTCGCTGACGAGCACCGTGTCGCAGTGCCCGATCACCGGGTCCAGGCCGAGGTTGTCGAACACGCCGGCGTCGCTCAGCTCGATGCGCCGGTCCTCGCCCGGGACCGGCGTGGTCAGCACGACCGGCGACAGGAACGGCGGGAACGCCGACGACGCCGCGACCGCGGTCGCGAGCTGGACCGGCGGGTCCTGCTGCCGTTTCCGGTAGAACCACCACTGGTCGCCGTCCTGCAGGTCGGTCGCCGTGAACACGAAGTGCGGGCCGTGCGCGGGCAGGTCCGGCAGCAGGAGGTCGCCGAACAGGTGCTTCCGGTACGCTGCCGCGAGAAACTCCCCGGTGCTGCGGCCGGGCGTCACCAAGCCGCGCAGGATCACCGGCACGTCGAGCGTCCGCCCGGCGAGCGCGCGCACCGGCCGCACGACCTCGTCGGTGAAGTTGGCCGCCACCCCGCCGGTGAACTCCAGCCGCGGCCACGCGACGGCGAGCGCGCCTGCGGTGATCGAGCCGCCGGAGACGCTGGAGATCCGCGTCAGCTCGGGTAGCCAGCCCAGTTCGTTGATGCGCCACAACGCGCCCAGGTGGAACAGCATCGCGCGATAGCCGCCACCGGACAGGCAAAGCCCGACCCCAGTCATACGGACGGGTGTACTACGGGTGTCCCGCCGGGAGCAAGGAGTCACCTCTTGCCAGACGGTTCCGCGGCCACTAACTTACAACCATGTGGTTGTAAGTCAACTCGACGACGCGGAGATCGACCGCATCTTCCACGCACTCGCGGACACCACCCGGCGCGACATCGTCACCAGGGTGCTCCGCCAGGAGGAGTCGATCTCGCAGCTCGCCCGCAGGTACGACATGAGTTTCGCCGCCGTGCAGAAGCACGTGGCGGTGCTCGCGCGGGCGTCGCTGGTCGTCAAACAGCGGAGCGGAAGGGAGCAGCTCGTGCACGGCAATCCCGAGGTCCTGCGCAAGGCGGCCCGCCTGCTCGACGAATACGAACAGATCTGGCGCCACCGCGCCGACGCGATCGGCGACATCCTGTCCGAGGAGGACGAATGACGGTCATCAGCTCGCACAAGGACACCGAGGCCCTCACCCTCACCATCGTCGCGGAGTACGACGCCGCGCCGGAGCGGGTGTGGCGGGTGTGGGAGGACCCGCGCAAGCTCGAGCGGTGGTGGGGCCCGCCGACCTGGCCCGCCACGTTCGAGCAGCACGACTTCAAGGCAGGCGGCCGCTCCAGCTACTTCATGACCGGGCCGGACGGCACGAAGTCCCACGGCTGGTGGGAGATCACCGCGGTCGAGGCCCCGCACCGGCTGGAGTTCGACGACGGTTTCGCCGACGACAAGGGCGAGCGGAACACGGAGATGCCGGTCATCCACTGCGCGGTCACCATCGAGGCGAACGGCAGCGGCACACGGATGACCACCGTGAACTCCTTCGAGAGCCTGGAGCAGCTGGAAAAGCTGATCGAGATGGGCATGGAGGAGGGCATGAAGCTCGCCGAGGGCCAGATCGACGCGCTACTGGCCGAGGACTAGTTCCGGAACTCCCAGAGGATCATCGACGGGACACCGGCGCCGGCGGCCTGCGCGGCCGCCGGCGCCAGTCCGGCCAGCGACCACGGCCACGTCTCCCACGGGCCGGGCTCGGACGCCGGGATCTCCCGCGCCGGCGCCACCGGTTCCTCGCACCGCACCGGTTCCAGCCCGGCGGCGAGCGCGGCCCGCAGGTAGTCGCCGGTGCGGTGGCAGTGCGAAAGGACCCGGCCGGGCGCACCGTCCGCGCGGCGCACTGCCGGGACGTGACCACGCGCCACCTGCTCCGGGTGCACGTCGGCGATCACCACGCGCCCGCCGGGACGCAACACGCGCGCGAACCCCGCGAACACCGGGCCCAGGTCCGGCACGTGCGTCAGCGCGAGCGCGCAGGTCACCAGGTCGACCGGCCCGGATGGCAGCGCGGTGAGACTCCCGACGTGGAATTCGCCGTCCGGCAAGCGTTTCCGGGCCAGTTCGAGCATCCCGGGCGAGGAGTCGACGCCCACCACCCGGTGGCCGCACTCCGCGAGCACCGCCGTCACCCGGCCGGTTCCGCAGGCCGCGTCCAATGCCACCCCCGGGGACAGCCGGCCGGCGACCTCGCGCACGAACGGCTCGTCGAAGTCGAACGCCGGGTTCGGGGAGTCGTAGGTCGGCGCCCACAGGTCGTAGCCCTCGACCGGGTCGACGTGCGCGACCTCCACGCCGTCCGGGGAATCCGCCAGCAGCCGACGGATCTCGGCGAGGCGTTCCGCGACGAACGCGCGGTCGTGCTCGCCGCGGAAGGATCGCAGCAGCGCCAGGCCTTCCAGGCCGAGGACGTAGGCCAGCGGGTGTTCGTACGCCACGCCCGGACGGTAGCGATCATCCACGGCGCGGCACCACGGAATTTTCAGTCCAGCAGGTGTTCCAGCACGACCCGCTCGTCCGCGCCGACGTACTCGGCGTAGTAGTCGAACAGGGCGCGCCGCGCCAGCCGGGCCGCCAGCGGGCCGTCGCCGTCCTCCACCGCGCGCAGCACTTCCTTGTGGTGCGCGACCGACGCCGCCATCAGCGACTGCCGGTCCGTCGAGTTCTCCAGCTTGCCCGCGATCAGGTCCAGCACCACCCCGCGCACGACCTTGCCGCACACCACGATCAGCGTGTTCCGCCCGGCCCGCGCGACCACGTCGTGGAACGCGACGTCCGCGCGGCTGAAGGTCGCGTAGTCGTCCAGGCTCTCCGTCATCGCCGCCAGCGCCGCGCGCAGCTCCGACAGGTCCTCTTCGGTCCGCAGCTCGGCGGCCAGCCGGTACGCCGAGCCCTCCAGGATCATCCGGAACTGCAGCAGCTCGGCCAGCCCGAGCGTTTCCGCGCGCGCCAGCCGGTCCAGCGACTTCTGCAGGCTCGCCGGGGACGCGGGCAGGACCTCCGGCCCACGCGGATCACCCGGACGCGAGCGGATCACCTCGCCGGCCTGCAGGACCCGCAGCGCCTCGCGGATCGTGGAGCGGCTGACCCCGAACTGGGCCATCAGCTCGCGTTCGCCGGGCAGCCGCTCGCCCGGCCGGAGCCGGCCGGTGAGCACGGCCTGCTCGATCTGTTCCACGATCCGCTCGTAGGCGCGGACCGGGCTGACCGGCTCGAATTCCATCGTGTCTTGACCTTCACCCCGTGTGGTGCAAACCTAGGCTACTGGTCGGACCAGCATACTGACTCGGGGTGAGGATGAAAGTCCGAATTTCCGCGGCACTGGCACTCCTGCTGGTGGTTTCGGCCTGCTCCGCCGGATCCACGGCGACGGTCGGCTCCGGCCCGGACACGCTCGCGGTCGGGTTCACCGCCGAGCCGGCGAACTTCGACTTCACCCGCACCGACGGCACCGCCATCCCGCAGGCCCTGCTCTACAACGTCTACGAGGGCCTGGTGAAGCTGGACAGCAGCGGCAAGATCGTGCCGCTGCTCGCCAGGTCCTGGACCGTGAGCGAGGACAGGCGCACCTACGACTTCCAGCTCCAGCCCGGCGTGACGTTCAGCAACGGCGCGCCGTTCACCGCCGACGACGTGAAGTTCTCCATCGACCGCGTCAAGACCGACTGGACGATCTCCATCAAGTCCAAGATGGACGTCGTGGACCACGTCGAGGTGGTCGACCCGCTGCACGCCCGCGTGGTGCTGAAGAAGCCCAGCAACGGCTGGCTGTTCGACATGACCGGCCGCGTCGGCGCGATGTTCAGCCCCACCGGGGTCGCCGACCTGGCGGGCAAGCCCGTCGGCACCGGGCCGTACGAGGTGCAGTCCCGGCGGCGCGGCGATTCGATCGTCCTGGCCGCCAACCCCGGCTACTGGGGCCGGAAACCGGCTTACCGGACCGTGATCCTGAAGTACATCAAGGATCCGACCGCGTTGAACAACGCGCTGCTCAGCAACGGCATCGACGTCATCGCGCAGATCACCGCGCCGGACTCGATCCCGCAGTTCGAGAACGACAACCGGTTCACCGTCCTGCAGGGCACCACGAACGGCGAGGTCGTGCTCTCCTTCAACGGCGCGAAAGCACCCTTCAACGACGTGCGCGTCCGCCGCGCGCTCACCCTGGCCATCGACCGCAAGGCGTTGCTGGACACCGCGTGGGCCGGACGCGGCACGGTGCTCGGCAGCATGGTCCCGCCCACCGACCCGTGGTACGAGGACCTCGCCGGCTACTACCCGCACGACCCGGTGCAGGCGAAGACGCTGCTGGCCGAGGCGGGGCAGACGAACCTGTCGATCCGGCTGCGCGTCGCGAACCTGCCGTACGCGACGGCCGCCGCGCAGGTGGTCGCCTCGGATCTGGCCGACATCGGCGTGCAAGTCACGATCGAGCCGCTGGACTTCCCGGCCGTGTGGCTCAAGCAGGTCTTCACCGACCACGACTTCGACGCCTCGATCGTCCAGCACGTCGAAGCACGCGACATCACCACCTTCGGCAACCCCAAGTACTACTGGGGCTACGACAACCCGCGGGTGAAGCAGCTCATCTCGGACGCGGACGCGGGCACGCCGGAGCAGCAGGTCGCGGACATGCGCGAGGCCGCCCGCACCATCACCGCGGACGCGGCCGCCGACTGGCTGTTCCTGTACCCGAACGTGGTGGTGGCGAAGAAGAAGGTGACCGGGCTCGCCGCCAACCAGGTCAGCGAGTCCTTCGACCTGACGGGGCTGGGCTGATGACCGCCGCGATCCTGCGCCGCGTGGCGATCCTGGTGGTCAGCGTGCTGGTCGCCTCCATCGTGGTGTTCGCGTTCATGGCGGTGCTGCCCGGCGATCCGGCGCAGGTCGCGCTCGGCATCAACGCCACCCCGGAGCTGCTCGCCAGGACGCGCGCCGACTTCGGCCTCGACCGGCCGCTGGTGGAGCAGTACCTGAGCTGGATGGGCGGGGTGCTGCAGGGCGACTTCGGCCGCTCCTACGTCACCGGCGAGGCGATCGGGCCGCAGCTGGTGGACCGGCTCGGCGTGACGTTGTGGCTGGTGGGCGCGGGGATGCTGGTCGCGGTCGTGCTCGCGGTGCCGTTCGGCGCGCTGGCCGCGGTGTGGCACCGGCGCTTCGGTGGCACGGCCATCTCCGGCCTGTCGCAGCTCGGGGTGGCGGTGCCGGCGTTCCTCGCCGGGATCCTGCTGGTGCAGGTGTTCGCGGTGCAGCTGCGGTGGCTGCCGTCGGGCGGGTGGACGCCGCCGAACGTCGACACCGGCGAGTTCCTGCGCGGGCTGATCCTGCCCGCGTTGTCGCTCGGGCTCGTGCAGGGCGCGGTGCTCACCCGGTATGTGCGCTCGGCGGTGCTGGACACGCTCGGCCAGGACTACCTGCGCACCGCCCGCTCGAAGGGCCTGCGCCCGTACCCGGCGCTGATGCGGCACGGCATGCGCAACGCCGCCGTCCCGGTGGTGACCGTGCTCGGGCTCCAGCTGACCACGCTGCTGGTCGGCGCGGTCGTGGTGGAGCGGGTGTTCGTGCTGCCCGGCCTGGGCAGCATGCTGCTGGACTCGGTGTCGGCGCGTGACCTGCTGTCGGTGCAGGGCATCGTGCTCGTGCTGGTGGTCGCGGTGCTGGTGGTCAACTTCGTGGTCGATCTGCTGTACGTGGTGATCGACCCCCGGCTGAGGACGGCGCGGTGAAGGGGCGGACATCGCCGGCGTTGATCGCCGGGGCGGTACTGGTCGGGCTCGTGGTGCTGGCGGCGCTGGTGTCGTTCGTGTGGACGCCGCACGATCCGCTGAAGGTCGAATCGACCGCCCGGCTGCTCGGGCCGACCGGTGAGCACTGGTTCGGCACCGACAAGTTCGGCCGGGACGTGTTCAGCCAGATCCTCGTCGGCGCGCGCACGACGCTGTACGTCGGCGTGATCGCGGTCGGCGTCGCCGCGCTGGTCGGGACGCCGCTGGGGATCCTGGCCGGGATGTCGAAGCGGTGGCTCGGCGAGTTCGTCATGCGGGTCAACGACCTGGTGCTCGCGTTCCCGGCGCTGCTGCTGGCGATCATGCTCGGTGCGGTCTACGGCGCGAGCACGGTCACCGCGATGATCGCGATCGGAGTCGCGACCATCCCGTCGTTCGCGCGGGTGGCCCGCTCCGGCACGTTGCAGGTGATGAGCACGGAGTACGTGCTGGCGGCGCGCTCGGCGGGCCGGTCGCGGTTCTTCATCGCGCGGCGGCACGTGCTGCCGAACATCGGCGGGCTGGTGATCGTGCAGTGCTCGGTGTCGTTCGGCATCGCGGTGCTGGCCGAGGCGGCGCTGTCGTTCCTCGGGTTCGGCACGCGGCCGCCGACGCCGTCCTGGGGACGCATGCTGCAGGAGTCCCAGGAGCTGCTGACGGTGCAGCCGCGGCTCGCGCTGGTGCCGGGTCTCGCGATCGCGATCGCGGTGCTCGGGTTCAACCTGCTCGGCGACGGTCTGCGCGACCGACTCGACCCCCGGCTGGAGCGGCGATGACCCTCGAAGTTTCGGAGTTGTCCGTGCACGCCGGCGCGCACCCGCTGGTGCGCGAGGTGTCGTTCGCGGTCGGCGCCGGTGAGCGGGTCGGGCTGATCGGCGAGTCCGGGTCCGGCAAGTCGCTGACCGCGTCCGCGGTGATGGGCCTGCTGCCGGAGGGGTTGCGGGCGAGCGGTTCGGCGAAGCTGACCGGCACCGAGCTGCTGGGCGCGTCCGAACGAGAGCTGTCGCGTCGGCGGGGACGGGACCTGGCGATGGTGTTCCAGGAGCCGATGACCGCGCTGAACCCGCTGATGCGCGTCGGCCGCCAGGTCGCCGAGGCGATCCGGCTGCACACCCGCAAGTCGCGGCGAGCCGCCCACGAGGCCGCGGTGGCGTTGCTGGACGCGGTGAAGCTGCCCGATCCGGAGCAGCTCGCCCGCGCCTACCCGCACCAGCTCTCCGGCGGTCAGCGGCAGCGGGTGGTGCTCGCGATCGCCCTGGCCAACGATCCGGCGCTGCTGATCTGCGACGAGCCGACGACGGCGCTGGACGTCACGGTGCAGGCGCAGGTGCTCGACCTGATCTTGACCGGGGTGGCGGAGCGGGAGACGGCCCTGCTGTTCATCACGCACGACCTCGCGGTGGTGGCGCGGGTGTGCACGCGGGTGCTCGTCATGTTCGAGGGCCGGATCGTCGAGGAAGGGTCCACTTCGGACGTTCTCACCCGGCCGCGGCACGACTACACGAAGAAGCTGCTGGCCGCGTCGGACCTGGAGGCGGCGTGATCGAACTGCGGGACGTCCACCGCCACTACCGGCGGCCACGCGAGGTGCACGCGCTGCGCGGGGTGTCGTTCACCGTCGCGGCAGGGCAGCGCTTCGGCATCGTCGGCGAATCCGGCTCCGGCAAGTCCACCCTGGTGCGCCTGCTGGCCGGGCTGGACCGGCCCACCTCCGGCGAGATCTCCTTCGACGGCAGGCGCATCGACGGCCTGCCCGAGCGGAAGCTGGGGTTCCTGCGCAACGCGTTGCAGGTGGTGTTCCAGGACCCGATGGGCTCGCTCGACCCGCGGATGCGCGTGCGGGACATCATTTCCGAACCACTGGGCCGCCGCGATCCGGACCGCGTCGCGGAGCTGCTGACCGCGGTCGGGTTGCCGCCGGACGCGGCGAGCCGGTACCCGCACCAGTTCTCCGGCGGCCAGCGGCAGCGGATTTCGATCGCCCGCGCGCTCGCGCCGCGCCCGCGGGTGCTGATCGCGGACGAGCCGGTCAGCGCGCTGGACGTGTCGGTGCGCAAGCAGATCCTCGACCTCCTCGCCGAGCTGACCGAGCGCTTCGAGCTGACGCTGGTGTTCGTTTCGCACGACCTCGCCGTGGTACGCCGGGTCTGCGACACGGTCGCCGTGATGCGCTCCGGGGAGCTCGTCGAGCTGGGCGCGGTGGAACAGGTCTACGGCGATCCGCGACATCCCTACACGAGGGAGCTCGTCGCGGCGGCCCCGAACCTGCGTGCGGAACTGGCCAGGCTGCAGGGAGGACGATGATGTTCGACCCCTATCCCGACGGACTGCCGATCGGGTCCGACTGGGTGTCCACACCGGACACGACGGAGATCAGGTTCCCCTACGACGGCTGCGTGGTCGCGCGGGCGCCGGTCGGCACGCCCGACCTGGCGCACCTCGCGGTCAACGAGGCGGTGCTCGTCGCGCGTGAGGTGGCGAAGCTGCCCTCGCACGTGCGCCGCGAGGTGCTGCTGGGCGTGCACCGGTCGCTGGTGGAGTGGCGGGACGAGCTGGAGGGACTGCTGGTCGTGGAGACCGGCAAGCCGCTCGTCGACTGCCGCGTCGAGGTCGCCCGCACCATGGTGACGTGGCAGGCCGCGGCCGAGGAGGTCGCCCGGCTGCACGGCGAGACCGTGCCGCTGGACCTGCTGCCCGCCGGCGAGGGGCTCACCGGGTTCTGGGTGCGCAAGCCGATCGGCGTGGTCGTCGGCGTCGCCGGGTTCAACTACCCGCTGCTGCTCGCCTCGCACAAGATCGCGCCCGCCATCGCGGCGGGGTGCCCGGTGATCGTGAAGCCGGCGCCGCAGACGCCACTGTCGACGTTGTGGCTGGTGCACCTCGTGCGCGAGGCGGCGGCTGCCGTCGGCGCACCGCTGCCGATGGTCCAGCTGGTCACCGGTGATGCCGAGGTCGGATCCGCGCTGGTCACCGACCCGCGGATCGGCGCGGTGTCGTTCACCGGCTCGGCTGCCGTCGGGCACCGGATCGCGAAGGACGCGGCGCCGCGGAAGACCCTGCTGGAACTGGGTTCGAACTCGGCACTGGTGGTCGCCCAGGACGCCGACCTCGACGCGGCCGTGGACGCGGTGCTGCGCGGCGGGTTCTACGCGTCCGGGCAGGCGTGCATCTCCGTGCAGCGGCTGCTCGTCGTCGACGCGGTGGCGGACGAGTTCACCGAACGCCTGCTGGCCCGGCTGCCCGAGGTCGTCACCGGCGACCCGCGGGACGAGAAGACCCGGGTGTCCGCGTTGATCGACGAACGGTCCACCCGTCGCGTGCTGGACTGGATCTCGGCGGCGGTCGCCGCGGGCGCGAAGGTGGCCGCGGGCGGCGAGGCGGTGGACGGGATCATCCGGCCGACCGTGCTGACGGACGTGCCCGACGGCGTGGACTGCTGGGACGAGGAGATCTTCGGGCCGGTGGTCTGCCTGCGCCGCGTGCCCGACGTGGACACGGCGTTCGCGCAGGTCAACGACTCGCGGTACGGGCTGCACGCGAGCGTGTTCACCCGCTCGCTGCGCACCGCGATGCGGGCGCTCGACGAGCTGGAGGTCGGTGGTGTCGTGGTGAACGAGGTGCCCGGGTTCCGGTCGGACACCATGCCCTACGGCGGCGTGAAGGACTCCGGCATCGGGCGCGAGGGGCCGCGGTTCGCGATCGACGAGCTGACCGTGACGCGGATGGCGGTGATCAGGGCGTGAACTACGAGAAGCTGTTCCGGCTCGACGGGAAGCGTGCCGTGGTGCTCGGCGCGGGCAGCGGCATCGGCCGCGAGTCGGCGCTCGCGCTCGCCGCGCACGGCGCGGAGGTGATCTGCGCGGACCGCAACGCCGCCGCCGCGGCGGAGACCGCGTGCGAGATCCGCGGCGACTCCTACGAGATCGACGTGCTGGACTCGTCTGCCGTCGAGCGGGCGGCGGGCGAGCTCGGTGTGCTGGACGTCGTCGTGCTGACCGCGGCGACGAACGTGCGCAAACGCCTGCTCGACTACCGGCGCGAGGAGTTCGACCGGGTCGTCGCGCTCAACCTCGGCGCGACCTTCGACGTCGTCCGGGCCTTCGGGGCGGGCATGGTCGAGCGTGGGCGCGGCAGCATCATCGGGTTCTCCTCGATCCGCGGCACCACCGTCGAACCGGGTCAGGGGCCGTACGCGGCGACGAAGGCGGGGCTCGTGCAGCTGTTCCGCACCGCGGCCGCCGAGTTCGGGCCGTCCGGCGTGCGGGTCAACGCGATCGCGCCCGGCGTGGTCGAGACGCCGCTGACCGAACAGATCAAGGCCAGCCCCGACTGGTACGCCGCGTACGCGGGCAAGAGCGCGCTCGGCCGCTGGGCCAAGGCGTCCGAGCTGGCCGGGGCCGTCGTCTACCTGGCCTCCGACGCCGCGAGCTTCGTCACCGGGGCGGTGCTGGCCGTCGACGGCGGCTGGACCGCGGTGGACGGCCGCTACACACCGCCGGAATGAGGAGGGACCCGTGGAGCCGACCGATCTGACCGCGACCGAACTGCTCGCCGCCTACCGCGCCGGGACGTTGTCCCCGGTCGAGGTCACCGAGGCGGTGCTGACCCGCATCGACGCACTCGAACCGTCCCTGCACGCGCTCTACGCCTACGACCCGTCGCAGGCGCGGGACGCGGCCAAGGCGTCCGAGCAGCGGTGGGTCGCGGGGGAGGCGGGGCCGCTCGACGGCGTGCCGCTCACGCTGAAGGAGAACATCGCGACCAAGGGCACGCCGGTGCCGCTGGGCACCGCGGCCACCGAACTGGTCCCGGCCCCGGCCGACGCGCCCGCCGCCGCCCGCGTCCGCGAGGCCGGTGCGGTGCTGCTCGGCAAGACCACGATGCCCGACTACGGGATGCTGACCTCGGGGTTGTCCAGCTTCCACACCGCGAGCCGCAACCCGTGGGACCTCTCGCGGACGCCCGGCGGGTCGAGCGCGGGCGCCGCCGCCGCGGCCGCCGCCGGGTACGGGCCGCTGCACGTCGGCACCGACATCGGCGGTTCGATCCGGCTGCCCGCCGGGTGGTGCGGGCTGGTCGGCCTGAAGCCGAGCTTCGGGCGGGTGCCGGTGCACCCGCCGTTCGCCGGGCGGGTCGCCGGGCCCATGACGCGCACGGTGGCGGACGCGGCGTTGCTGATGGGTGTGGTGTCCGCGCCGGACAGCCGGGACCACCTGAGCCTGCCGCCGGCGGAAATCGCCTGGTCACAATTGGAACTCGACGTCACCGGACTGCGCCTGGGCCTGCAGCTGGACGCCGGGGTCGGGCTGCCGGTGGAGGACGACGTGCGGGCCGCGGTGCTCGACGCGGCGAGCCGGTTCGAGGCGGCCGGCGCGATCGTCGAACCGGTCGAACCCTTCCTGACCAGGGAAATGCTGGACGGGCTCGACGACTTCTGGCGCGTGCGGGCGTGGTGCGACATCAGCGCGCTGCCACCGGAACGGCAGGCGCTGGTGCTGCCGTACATCGCCGCCTGGGCGCAGGGCGGCGCGGAGGTCTCCGGTGTCGCGGCGTACCGCGGGTTCGCCCAGATGGACGCGATCAGCGTCGCCGCGCTGCGCGCCGGTGAGCCGTACGACTTCGTCCTGTCGCCGACCTGCCCGGTTTCCGCCCCGCCCGCGGAGTGGGCGTCGCCGACGAACGACCCGGAGCGGCCGTTCGAGCACATCGCGTTCACCGTGCCCTACAACATGTCCGGCCAGCCCGCGGTGTCGTTGAACTGCGGTTATACGAGTGGGGGACAGCCGGTCGGGCTGCAGATCGCCGGACGGCGCTTCGACGACCTCGGTGTGCTGCAGCTGGCTGCGGCGTTCGAAGGAATTCGCGGCCCGCAACGGTCGCCGGGGGTGTGAAGACGCGCCATCTGGGGGACGATCGGACTCATGCGGATGGTGTACACCGGAGCGGACGAGGAAGAGTTCATCGACGCCCGGCAGCGGCTGCTCGTCGAGCTGGACGCCTGGTCGCAGATGCGGCAACGGGTGGTGGACCCGGTGGTCGCCGGGGCGATGCTGGACTTCCGCTTCGAACGGGACGGCCTGCTCGGCCGCTGGACGCGTGACATCCTCCGCAACGCGCTGCTGGTGTGGTTCCCGCGCAAGGTCGTGCTGCTCGACCCGCACTCCTCGGCCGTGCTGTCCACGGTCGAGGCGCTGATGGACTTCTTCGACGACGCCGACCTGCTGGACGAGCGCAGCGAGCAGCCGGCCGTGCTGCGCACTTACCTGACCGCGATCGCCGACCGGTTCGACACGGCGATGAACGAGCCGTCGAACTTCGGGCTGGCCAAGTTCTGGGCCGTCGCGATGGCCGAGCACGGCATCGACCCGCTGAACGAGGTGGCCGCGCAGGCGTTCATCGACCGGGTGCGGCGGGGTGAGGTCGAGGTCGACCAGACGCTGCTGCACGACCTGGCGTACCGCCACTACCAGGGCGACCCGGACGCGGAGGCGGCCGCGCCGTCCCCGGTGTTCCCGCTCGCGTCGCCCGACCGGCTGGCGGCGGAGGCCGAGGTCACGGCGGTGGTGCCGCAGCTGCGCCGGTTCGTCGAGTGGGTCGGCGACGGCCGGGACCTGGCGGAGATCAGCGCGCCTGCCGAGTTCGTCGCGATGGCCAAGCGGGCCGGGGTGGTGCGCGTCTACCGCGGTCGGCTGGTGCCGGTGAAGAAGGCGGCGCGGCGGCTGGCCGACCCGGTCGAGCTGTGGCGGGCGGCGGTGGCGTCGGTCCTGGGCAACCCGGTCGCGGCCGAGATGGTCACCGAACTGGCTTCGGAGCCTGCCACGATCCCGATGCTGGTGGAGATGCTGGGCGGCGACGGCGGCACGATCCTGCGCGTGGTGCACCGGCTGGCCGAGTACGGGCTGGTGGAGATCTTCCCGGCGGGCGAGGAGCACGTCGAGGACCTGCTGGACTTCGCCGGGGTCGACTACCTCGACGAGGTGCCCGAAGAGGAGCGGCAGGTCGTGCAACTGCTGCCGCTCGGCGTGCAGGCGGCCTACGAACTGCGGGTCGCCGAGGGCGAGCCGGTGCTGACGGTGGACGACCTCGCGACCGAAACGGCGGAGGTCCTGTTCGCGCGCCTGGCGCCGCTGGACGCGCAGGTGCTCGACGAGGGCTCGGCGACGTGGCTGCGCGCCCGGGACCCCGAACGAGCGATCGCCGAGCTGTCGGCGCTGGCCCGCCGCACGGACGACTTCGAACACCTGATGCTGACGTTCCGGCTGCTGGCGCGCCTCGGCGGCGACGGCGTCGCGGCGATCGCCGCCCTGCGGGACCACTCGGCAGCAGGCCCAGCCGCGACGACGTGGCTGTTCGACGCCGGCCTGATCGACCGCAGCGAGGTCGCCGGCCGCGAGCGCACGTACAGCAAGGTGGACCTCCTGGCGGCGGACATCCGGACGGAAGGCCGGGAAAAGGCCCTCGCCGACTTCGCCTCACAACCCCGGCCGGACCAACTGCTGTTCCTGGCCGGAGCGACGATCTGCGGCCACCCGAGCGCACGCGAAGTGCTCGAATCGGTCGTCGTGGCACACCCCGACCGCGCCGTGTCCAATGCGGCGCGCAAGGCACTGGACTGGCTGCACGACGAACCGTTCTGAACGAACGAACCAAGGTAGCTGGGTGGTCATCCCGTCGCCTGAAACTGGACGATCACCTTGAGCCAGGGCCGCAACCTCCGTGCTCACCGGCGGCCGGACATGCCAACCTTGCGGCCCTGGCTCAAGGTGATATGCACAAACCGGAAGGCGACGGGATGACCACCCAGCCACCCACCTGAGGTGAGCCGAGAGGGCTTTCTGTCATCCCGGAGCCTGCCCGTCCGGCGAGGACTCTTTTGATCTTTAGAGCCGCGCCTTCGCGCGGCGGGGAGTCCGCCCTGCGGGCGGATGCGCCTCACGGCGCTCGAAAGGTCACCTTCCGACCACCCCCGCCCCCTCTCCCTGATTGTGTTTTAGTCGCCGAGCAACGGCGTCAAGGCGGGAAAGCGTGCCTTGACCCCGCTGATCGGCGACTAAAGATCGGCTGTGGATCGGGGGCGGGGGAGGTCTGGTTGGGGTAGTCGGCTGCTTTGCGTTGCCGGGTGCCGGTTTTCTTGTGTTGGCTAGTTCTTTCCGGCGATTGCTTCTGCCAGTGCCAGGATTCGCTGCGCGTTCTCCACGTGCAGGTTCTCGATCATCCGCCCGTCCACGGTCACCACGCCGCGTCCCTCGGCCTTGGCCTCCTCGAACGCGGCGATGATCTTCCGCGCCTGGGCGACCTCGTCGTCCGACGGCGCGAACACCCGGTTGCACGGCTCGATCTGTCCCGGGTGGATCAGTGTCTTGCCGTCGAACCCGAACTGCCGTCCCTGCAGGCACTCCGCCTCGAAACCGGCCAGGTCCCTCACGTCGTTGTAGACGCCGTCCAGGATGACCTTGCCCGTCGCCCGTGCGGCGAGCAGGCACAGCGACAAGCCACCGAGCAGCGGGGCGCGGCCGGGGACGAACTCGGCGTGCAGCTCCTTGGCCAGGTCGTTGGTGCCCATCACCAGCACCGTCAAGCGCTCGCTCGCCGCCGCGATCTCCTCCGCGTGCAGCATCGCGACCGGGGTTTCGACCATCGCCCAGATCTTCGTCGCATCGGGGGCGCCGCCGAGTTCCAGCGCGCGCTCGATGTTGTGCACCTCGGCCGCCGAGTTGACCTTCGGCACGACCACCGCGGCCGGGCCCGCCTGGGCCGCCGCCCGCAGGTCCGCGTCGTGCCACTCGGTGTCCAGTCCGTTGACCCGGATGGTCACCTCGCGACTGCCGTAGTCGCCGGACGCCGCCGCCGCGCACACCCGTTCCCGCGCCGCCTCCTTCGCGTCCGGGGCGACCGCGTCCTCCAGGTCCAGGATCAGCGCGTCCGCGGGCAGCGTCTTCGCCTTCTCCAGCGCCCGCTCGTTCGCGCCCGGCATGTACAGCACCGAACGCCGCGGCTTCACTCCACTCATGCCAGCGCTTCCTTCGTCGCCTCGTCGTACGCCTGCTTCAGCTCCGGGTCGCGCTCGGCCAGCTTGTCCGCCAGCTCCGCGACCACCCGGCACTGCTTGACCGAGGCGTCGTCCTGCATCTTCCCGTCGATCATGACCGCGCCGGTGCCGTCGCCCATCGCCGCGATCACCTTCCGCGCCCAGGCGACGTCCTTCGGCTCCGGCGAGAACACCCGCTTCGCGATGTCCACCTGCACCGGGTGCAACGTCCAGGTGCCGACGCAGCCGAGCAGGAACGCGTTGCGGAACTGGTCCTCGCAGGCCACCACGTCCCGGATGTCCCCGAACGGCCCGTAGTACGGCAGGATCCCGTGCATCGCGCACGCGTCGACCATCCGCGCGACCGTGTAGTGCCACAGGTCCTGCTGGAAGGTCGTGCGGCCTTCGTGCAGGTCCTCGCCGACCGGGTCGGTCCGCACCAGGTAGCCGGGGTGCCCGCCGCCGACGCGCGTCGTCTTCATGCGGCGGCTCGCGGCGAGGTCCGCCGGGCCGAGCGAGATGCCCTGCATGCGCGGGCTCGCGCCGGCGATCTCCTCGACGTTCGCGACCCCGCTCGCGGTCTCCAGGATCGCGTGCACCAGCAGCGGCCTGCGCAGACCCGCCCGCGCTTCCAGCTGGGCCAGCAGCCGGTCGACGTAGTGGATGTCCTGCGCGCCCTCGACCTTCGGCACCATGATCACGTCGAGCTTGTCGCCGATCTCGGTGACCAGCGTGATCAGGTCGTCCAGCACCCACGGCGAGTCGAGGCTGTTGATCCGCGTCCACAGCTGCGTCGAGCCGAAGTCGGTGGCCTTCGCGATCTCCACCAGGCCCTGGCGCGCGGCCTCCTTGCGGTCCGCGCGCACCGCGTCCTCGAGGTTGCCGAGCAGCACGTCGACCTTCTTGGCAAGGTCGGGGACCTTCGCCGCCATCTTCGCGTTGCTGGGGTCGAAGAAGTGGATCATCCGCGACGGCAGCGCGGGGATCTCGCGAACGGGGTCGGGCGCCCCCACGGCGAGGGGCGCGAAGAAGTCCTTCGGCGAGCGCATCCGTCCTCCCTTGGCACGGCCGTGGTAACCGACGAGTAACCCTAACCACGAAACCAGGGGAACCGCTGCGGCGAAGCTCACCTCGGAGTGAGGTGCGGATGCGGAACTGGGCGGTGCCGGGGTTCACCGAGGTCGGGTTGCTGGGCGAGGGCGGGTTCGGCGAGGTGGTGCTGGCCAGGCACGACACCTCCGGAACCCCGGTGGCGATCAAGTACCTGTTCGGGAAGCACCTCGGCGACCCGGCGCGGCTGACCGCGTTCCGGCACGAGGCGCAGTTGCTGAGCCGAATCCAGTCGCCGCACGTCGCCCGGCTCTACGAGTTCCACGAGAGCCCGCACGGCGCGGCGATCGTGATGGAGGCCATCCACGGCGTCTCCCTGCGCGAGGTCCTCGGTCACGACGGCGCGCTGCCGCCCGAGTCGGCGCTCGCGGTGCTGAAGGGCTCGCTGCTCGGGCTGGCCGACGCGCACCAGGCGGGTGTCGTGCACCGCGACTACAAACCGGCGAACGTGCTGGTCGGGCCGGGCCGGGAGAGCAAGCTGGTCGACTTCGGCATCGCCGTGCTGGCCGGGCGGCCCGGCGTGCCGGCGGGCACCCCGGCGTACATGGCGCCGGAGCAGTGGCGCGGCGGGCCCGCCACCCCGGCGACCGACGTGTACGCCGCGACCTGCGTGTTCTTCCAGAGCATCGCCGGGCGGCAGCCGTACGAGGGCGCGACCACCGACGAGCTCCGCGACCAGCACGAGAACGCGCCGGTGCCGCTCGACGCGGTGCCGGGGCCGGTGCGCGAGCTGATCGCGCGGGGCATGGCGAAGGAGGCGGACCGGCGGCCGTCCGCGGCGGCCGAGTTCGTCGCCGAACTGGAGACCGCCGCGGTCGCCGGGTACGGCCCGGACTGGGAGCAGCGCGGGCTGGGCAGGCTGGCGCAGCGGGCCGGGGCGTTGCTGGCGTTGTCGCCGCTGGCGCTGCTCGGCGCCGGGACCGCGGCCGCGCCGGGAGCAGCGGCGGGCGGGCTGGCAGCGGTCGGCACCGGCATCGGCCTCGGCGCGAAGATCGGCGCCACGCTGGTGGCCGTCGCGGTCGGCGTCGGCGCGGTGATCGGCACGATCGCGGTGATCGGCAACGGCGAAACCCTGCCGCCGGTCGCCGCCGCGCCACCCGCCGAGCAGCAGGCGGCGGTGCAGGTGAACCTGCTGACCCGCACCGAACCGGGCGCCGGTTTCCACGTCGACGCCCAGTACGCCGCGGTGAGCGGGATGCGGGACCCCGCGCTGCAGGACCGGGTCAACGCCGCGCTCGCGAAACCGCTCGACGACTTCACCGGTTACGTCCAGTCCGGGATCCTCGACCCGACGGAGGACCCGGTGATCGAGAACAAGGTCACCATCGGGCGGCAGGACCAGCGGATCGTGTCCGTGCGTTACGACCTGGCGGTGCAGTCGAGCCAGTTCGGCAACCACGGGGGTTACGCCGTCCTGTGGCTCAACGTCGACCTGTCGACCGGGCAGGTGATCACCGCGGGGGACGTCTTCGACGGCATCGCGGCCGACCAGAACGCGATGAGCGCGCTGGAGGCGCGGATCCTCGCCCGCTCACCCGGCGGCTACTGCGACGGCAGCGAGCCGTTCGGCGAGCGCACCCCGCTCGCGCCGGGGGACCTGCGGCCGTGGGGGATCCTCGACGCGCCCGCGCTCCAGCTGGGATTCCGGCCCGACGGAGTGGTGTTCTGGCTCGCCACGGACGCGCGGAACTACCCGATGGCATGCGGGTACCACGAGGTCGTGGTTCCCTACTCGGAGGTCGCCGACCTGATGACCCCGCTGGGCCGGGAACTCCTGCCCTGATCCGTTCGTTGTCCACAGTGGAACGCGAATGGAATTGCTCCGTTCGGCGGTACGGAGACGCTGGGCGTCGGGTCGTTCAGCGGTCCGTCACCCATTCGGAAGCAGTGTCGGGCTGAAGTCCCGATACCGCTCATCGACCGGTCACCGACCGTTGAGCGCCGCCGATCGCAGGCGCTCCCGTTGTCCACAGATCAACCGGCCCACCCCTGGTACCTCTTTCCATGTGCCTCTTTTCACGAGGTGCGGGTAGGGAATCAGCGGTAAGAGGAGGCGGATCGTGGCGGTTACACCAGGGCACACCGGAAACTCGGTGGTGGCCGGCGGACGATCGTTCCCCACCCGCGTGGTGCCGCCCGTCGAGTTGCCCGCCAGCGTCAGCGTGCTGGCCCGCGACGCCGCCGCCCAGCTGGGCTGGCACGGCGTCGTCCTCCCCGAGGTCACGATGCTCGGCCGCCGCGTGTGCGTCGTGGCCAAGCTGCGCACCGACACCCACGCCGAGCGGATCGCGATGGGCGTCGCCCCGGTGACCGACCGCGCGACCGTCGCCACCTGGACGTGGCCGGAGTTCGCGCCGACCGCCCCGGCCCCGGCCGCCGAGATCGTCGGCGTCCTCGCCGTCGCCCGCCACTGGCGCACCGCGATGGCCTCCGCCGTGCCGTTCAGCCGCTACGGCGAGGCGGCCGTGGTGCTGCCCACGTCGGCCGTGCTGAGCCGCGATTACCTGGACAACTGCCTGCCGCGCGCCCGTTCCTACGGCGTGGGCGTGGTCACCGCCGACGAGGACGCCCGGGTCGACCTGGACATCGACGTGCGCCGCGAGCGCATCCTCCTCCCCGAGGACGCGGTGTCCCGCTGGATCAACGAGATGGTCTACGAGCAGCTGCTCGCCTCCTACGACCTGCCGGTGGCCTGACCCCGGCCTAGAGTCGGTCCCATGCGAGTCGTCATCGCCGGAGGGCACGGGAAGATCGCGCGTCACCTGGAGCGGCTGCTGGCCGGCACCGGGGACGAGGCCGTTGGCATCATCCGCAACGTCGAGCAGGCCCCCGCCCTGCGCGACCTCAGCGCCGAGCCGGTCGTGCTCGACCTGGAGTCCGCCGCGGTCGACGAGGTCGCCGACGTGCTGAAGGGCGCGGACGTCGCGGTGTTCGCCGCGGGCGCGGGCCCCGGCAGCGGCGCGGCCCGCAAGGAGACGGTGGACCTCGGCGCCGCGCGGCTGTTCGCCGACGCCGCCGAGCGCGCCGGCGTCCGGCGGCACATCCAGATCGGCTCGATCGGCGTCGACCGCCCGGCCCGCCCCGGCACCGACGAGGTGTTCGCGGCGTACCTGCGCGCGAAGAAGGCCGCCGAGGACGACCTGCGCGCCCGGGACCTGGACTGGACCATCCTGCGCCCCGGACGCCTCACCGACGAGCCCGCGATCGGCGAGGTCCACCTGGCCGAAAAGGTCGACTACGGCGAGATCCCACGCGAGGACGTCGCCGCGGTGCTGATCGCGCTCTTCGAGGAGCCCCGCTCGTTCCGCCGCACGCTGGAACTGGTGACCGGCAACACACCCGTCGACGAGGCGATCACCCGCTTGTAAATGACACCAGACAGCATCGAGATCGCGGGCTGGCCTGCGGACGAGGCCCGCCGCCGGTCGCGCAAGATGTCGGACTGGCACTACGAGTGGACGATGCGGCACGTGGACCGCGCCCCGTTCGGCATGGAGCAGCGGCCGGAGGGGTCCGACTACAACCTGCACCACCTCGAGGTCGACCCGCCCGCGGACGCGGAGGCGGAGTACCTGCAGCGCCAGCGGGAGATCATGCTGGCCGACCACGGGACGGGCCAGCGGCGCCGCGGGCAGCCGGGCATCGAGAGCCGGTTCCTCGGCGCGGTCTTCTCGGCCGCGCTCGGGGACGCCATGGGGTACCGGGTCGCGGCGGTGGGCGCCGAAGCGTTGCGGCGCCAGAACGAGCGGTGGTTCACCGAGCCCGCGTTCCCCAACGGCGTCGCGCCGGTCTCGCCGAACACCCAGCTCATGCTGTTCACCGCCGAGTCGATGATCGGACCGCACGCGGCGGACCGGGCCATCCCCGGACCGCCGTTGACGACCAACCCGGCGATGCACGTGACGTTCGGGTACCGGCGCTGGGCGGTCACGCAGGGATTCCCGCCCGACGATGTGTTCGGCCCGCTGCCGCAGGAGTACCGCAACACCGGCTGGCTCGTGCGGCACCGGGACATGTTCGACCGGCGCTCCGCCGACGACACCCTCGCTACGTTGCTCATCCGGCACGCGCGCGAGGAGCGGGACTTCGGGCGCTGCGAGGGGCCCGGATGCGTCGCGCGCGCCGTGCCGCTGGCACTGTGGACGGACGACCCCGCGCTCGGCTTCAAGATCGGCGTCGACAGCGCCCGCCTCACCCACCCCAGGCCGGAGGACCACTTGGCCGCGGGCGCGTTCGTCGTTCTGCTGCAACAACTCCTGCGCGGGCAACCGCTGCCGGCGGCGATCGCCGCGGCCCGGCTGCTGAACCAGCCGGAAGCCGCCCCGGTGGTCCAGGCCATCGACGCCGCGGTCGAACTCGCCCGCACAGTCGAGGCGCCGGCTTCACCGCAGCAGCTGACCGCCACCTTCGGCGGCATCACCACCGGTGCGCAGGCGCTCGGAGCCGCCGTCTACGCGGTCGTCGTCACCGACTACGTGCGGGAAACCCTGTCCCTCGCGACGAACCACGACGGCGACACCGCAGCGACCGGCATGCTGGCCGGCGCGCTCGCCGGTGCCCGGTGGGGCATCGAGACCGTGCCGCGCGGCCTGCTCGCGCCGCTGGACCTGTACCAGGTCATCGAGGTGCTCACCCGCGACCTGCTCGCCGAGTTCGGGCCGCAACCGCCGACTGATCCACTGTGGATCCGCCGTTACTGGCACGACTGACGCGCTGCCTAGGGCAACGGGCCAAGCACACGGTCCACATAGGAGTTCCGGAACACCCCGGCCGGGTCGCAGCGTCGTGCCACCTTCACGAAGTCGTCGAAGTGCGGGTAGCGCTCGCGCAGCGCGGTGGCGTCCAGGGTGTGCATCTTGCCCCAGTGCGGGCGTCCGCCGACGGCTCCGACGATCGACTCGAAGCCGGCGAAGTACTCGCGGTAGGGCATGCCCACGAACTGGTGGATGGCGATGTAGGCGGAGTCGCGGCCGTGCGCCGTGGACAGCCAGATGTCGTCCGCCGCCGCGACGCGGACCTCCACCGGGAACGCCACCGGGTTCTCCAGCCGCGGCACCAGTGCCCGCAGCTCGCGCAGGACCTCGTGCAGTGATTCACGTGGAACGGCGTACTCCGACTCCACGAACCGCACCCCGCGGTGGGTCACGAAGACCCGGTGCGAGGTGTCCGAGTACGCCCGCGCCGACAGCGCCGCCGACGCGAACCGGCCGAGCGGCTGGACCAGTCGTGGCACCGCGCGGCCGATGCGGCACAGCGTGCCGAACGCGACGTTCTCCATGATCTCGTAGTCGAGGAACTCGCGGGCCCGGCTCAACGGGCGCGGCACCTCCCCCGCAGGCAGCCGGTTGTTGCGCTTGACCAGCGCGTTCTTCCCGTACGGGAACCAGTAGAACTCGAAGTGGTCGTTCTCGGCGGCGAAGGTGTCGAACCCCTCCAGCACCTGCTCCAGCGGCTCCGGCCGTTCCTGCGCGGCGAGCGCGAACGCCGGCTCGCACTGCAGCGTCACGTGCGTGATCACGCCGAGCGCGCCGAGCCCCACGCGGGCGGCGGCGAACAGGTCCGGCTGCCGGTCGGCCGAGCACGTGACCACCGAACCGTCGGCGAGGACCAGTTCCAGCTGCACGATCTGCGTGGCCAGCCCGCCGAGCCGCGCGCCGGTGCCGTGCGTGCCGGTCGACACCGCGCCCGCGATCGTCTGCGCGTCGATGTCCCCGAGGTTGGTCAGCGCCAGGCCGAGCCCGTCCAGCTCGGCGTTGAGCTGCCGGATCGTGGTGCCCGACCGCACGGTGACGCGGTGGTTCCCGGCGTCGACCGCGGCGATCCCGGTCCAGCCGCGCAGGTCGATCGCGTCGGAGTCGGCCACCGCGATCGGGGTGAACGAGTGCCCGCTGCCCCACGCGCGGACGCGGCGGCCGTTCACCGCGACGCCGGTGACGACCTCGGCGATCTCGGCCGCGCTGCGCGGGGTGTGGATGCGCTGCGGGTCCGCGCTCGCGGTTCCCGCCCAGTTGTGCCACCGGCTCATGAAGTGCTCACCCGTCCGTGTCGAGTGACGAAACCGTAAGTGAAAGGTATTCGCGTTTCAAGTCGTTCTGACGTACGGTCCTAGCATGACGACCTCCGCGACCACGTACGACACGGCGACGAAGGATCTTGATCCGCCGCTCGCCGTCGTCGACCTGGCCGCGTTCGACGCCAACGCCGCCGATCTGGTCAAGCGCGCCGCGGGCCTGCCGATCCGCCTGGTCAGCAAGTCCGTGCGCTGCCGCTACCTGATCGAGCGCGCGCTCGCGACGCCCGGGTTCGCCGGGCTGATGTGCTACTCGCTGGCCGAGGCGCTCTGGCACGCCGGCCTCGGCACGAGCGACGACATCCTGGTCGCCTACCCGACAGCCGATTTCGGCGCCCTGCGCGCACTCGCGGCCGACGAGCGAGCCCGCGCCGCGATCACGATCGTGGTCGACTCGGCCGAGCACCTGGACCTCGTGGACGCCGCGCTGGGCCACGACCACCCCGAGATCCGGGTGTGCCTGGAACTCGACGCGTCCTGGCGCCCGCTGCCGTTCCTGCACGTCGGAACCCGCCGCTCGCCGGTCTTCACCGCGAAGCAGGCCGCGGCGCTGGCGCGGAAGATCGTGGCGCGCCAAGGCTTCCGCCTGACCGGGGTGATGGCCTACGAGGGCCAGATCGCCGGGCTGGGCGACGCCACCGGCAGCCGCCTCAACGACCTCGCCGTGCGCTGGATGCAGCGCCGGTCGTCGGCCGAGCTGTCCCGCCGCCGGACGGCCGCGGTGCACGCGGTGCGGGAGGTCGCCGACCTGGAGTTCGTCAACGGCGGCGGCAGCGGCAGCATCGAGCTGACCCGGGCCGACCGGGTGGTCACCGAGGTCGCGGCCGGGTCCGGGCTGATCGGCTCGACCCTGTTCGACGGCTACACCCGCTTCCACCCGAAGCCCGCGGTGTTGTTCGCGCTCCCGGTCGTCCACAAGCCGGCGCGTCACATCGCCACGCTCTACTCCGGCGGTTTCGTCGCCTCCGGCCCGGCTTCGGCGAGCCGTCTGCCGTCCCCGCACCTGCCTGCGGGGCTGCGGCTGCTGCCGTTCGAGGGCGCCGGTGAGGTGCAGACGCCCGTGACCGGCAAGGCGGCACGCGACCTGCGCGTCGGCGACCGGGTGTGGATGCGGCACGCCAAGGCGGGCGAACTCGCCGAGCGGTTCGACGCGTACCACATCGTGGTGGACGGCCGGGTGGAGCGCACGGTGCCCACCTACCGGGGCGAACGCCAGAACTTCGGCTGAGTTGTCCACATGTCCACAACCCTGTGGACAACTCAGGCCAGCGTCGCCGCCGCCTCGCGCAGTTCGTCGAGCGTCCGCCGGGTCAGTTCGGCGAAGTCCAGCTGGTTGGCCGGGTCGATCCAGCGGGTGAACGCGAGCCGGAAGGCGAGGTTCCCGATCTCGGCCGTGAGGCTCGCGTCGGGTTCCGGCGTGCCGCGTTCGCGCAGGGCGTCCCGGAACGCGGTGGTGAGCGTGGCGAGCTTGAGCAGCTCACGCTCCTGCAGCTCGGGGTTGGCGTCGATGACGGCCTGGCGCTGCTGCGCCCACTGCAGCCGCTCCGGCCCGAAGAACACCGCGGTGGCTTCGAGAGCCGTGCCGATCGCCGCCAACGGCGTGGCCGTGGCGGGTGCGCCGGTGATCGCTTCGGTGAGGACCTCGCCCAGCGCGTCCTGACCGCCGAACAGCACCTCACGCTTGTCGGCGAAGTGCCGGAAGAAGGTCCGCTTCGTCAGCCCGGTCCGCTCCGCGATCTCCGCGACCGTGGTGTTGTCGTACCCCCGCTCGGTGAACAGCTCTAGCGCGGCGCGCGACAGCCGCTCAGGCGCGTTGGGCTCCCACCGGACCATTCGCTCAGTCTAGGTGATGACACCAGGTGTCATGCGGTGCTACCGTTGTTGATGTCACCAAGTGACATCACTGAGGAGGATTCCATGCGTGTTTTCGTCACGGGCGCGTCCGGGCACATCGGTTCGGCGGTCGTCCCGGAGCTGCTTTCGGCCGGTCACGAGGTGGTCGGCCTGGCGCGGTCGGAGGCCTCGGCCGCGAAGCTGGCGGCCGCCGGCGCGCAGGTGCGGCGGGGCGACCTGCGGGACCTGGACGGCTTGCGGGAGGCGGCAGCCGAAGCGGATGGCGTCATCCACCTCGCCTTCGACCACGAAGCCATGACCGCCGGGGACTTCGCGGCCGCGGGCGACACCGACCTGGCCGTCGTGCGGGCGTTCGGCGAGGTGCTGGCCGGCACGGGCAAGCCGCTGGTCGGGACCTCGGGCACCGCGATGGTCGCGGGGCTCGGGCTGGACCGCGCCGCCACCGAGGAGGACGTGATGCCGGGCGGCTACCGGGTCGACTCGGAGAACGAGCTCGCCGGGTTCGCCGACCGCGGGATCCGGACCTCGGTCGTCCGGCTCCCGCCGATCGTGCACAGCTCACTCGACAAGCACGGCTTCGTCCCGGTCCTGATCGCGGCCGCGCGCAAGGCGGGCCGGTCCGGCTACCTCGGCGACGGCGCCAACCGCTGGCCCGCCGGGCACACGCTGGACGCCGCGCGGCTCTACCGCCTGGCGCTGGAGAAGGCGCCGGCCGGTTCGCGGCTGCACGCCGTGGGGGACGAGGGCGTCCCGCTCCGGCAGATCGCCGAGGCCATCGGCCGCCACCTGGGGTTGCCGACGGAGAGCATCCCCGCCGAGCAGGCCGAGGCGTACTTCGGCTTCCTGGCCCGCTTCGCGGCGATGGACAACCTGACGTCCAGCGAGCGCACGCAGCGGCTGCTGGACTGGAAGCCGGAGCACCCCGGCCTGCTCGCCGACCTCGACGCGGGCCACTACTTCGAGAAGGATTGAGCTATTCCCCGAGGCGCGAGGCCAGGTACTGCTTGATGAGGTGCTTGGTCTCGCCCACGATTTCCGCGTCGCCCTGCGGGTCGCGGTGGAAGGCCAGCTTCAGCAGCCCGTCCGCGGCCTCGATCGCGACCGTCATCGCCAGCGACAGGCGCGGCGTGTTCAGGTCGATGTACTTCCCGACGAGGTCGGCGAGCGAGTCCGCGATTACCCGGTTGTTGTCCCGGCTGTCGTCGAGCAGCTGCCGGTCCACGACGTCGCCGAAGTGGACCTTCGAAAAGCCCGGCACGGTCCGGTGCATCTCCAGGTAGATGTCCAGCACCGAGTCGACGACGTCCCACCAGTGCCGCGGGTCCTCGCGGCTCAGCCGCTCGCTCACCGCCTGCACGAACCGGTCCAGGTTGCGTTGGGTCAGCGCCCGCACGACCGCCCGCTTGTCGGGGAAGAACTGGTACAGCGAACCGACGGCGACCCCGGCGCGCTTCGCGATCAGGGTGGTGGTCAACGCGTCATAACCGACCTCGTCGATGAGCTCGGCGCTCGCGTCCAGCATCTGCTCGACCCGCTTCGCGCTGCGCTGCTGGACGGGCTGCCGGCGAAGCGGGGTCGTCGTCGCCTGGGTCTCCGACACGTTGTGCTCCTTCTGGTGCTCTGAACAGGGACTTTAGCGCGCCGGACCGCTTCCCCCCGGTCGAGGGAAGGGCTAGCATTTGAGAACTTTTCACGTTAGCCCCGATGAAGGGACGTCGCTCGTGGAGAACCTCGCCTTCCCGCCCGGCTTCCTGTGGGGCGTGTCCACTTCGGCCTTCCAGATCGAGGGCGCGACCAGCGAAGACGGTCGCGGGCCGTCGGTGTGGGACACCTTCGCCCCGGGGCAGGCCGACGTCGCGTGCGACCACTACCACCGCTGGCCGGAGGACGTCGCGTTGCTGACCGAGCTGGGTGTCGGCGCCTACCGCTTCTCCTTCGCCTGGCCGCGGATCCAGCCGGCGGGGTCCGGCGCGCCGAACGAAGCGGGCCTGGCCTTCTACGACCGGCTGATCGACGCGCTCTGCGAAGCGGACATCGCGCCGGTGGCGACGGTCTACCACTGGGACACCCCGCAACCGCTGGAGGACGCGGGCGGCTGGCTGAACCCGGAGACGGCGTACCGGTTCGCCGAGTACGCCTCGGTCCTCGGCGAGCGCTTCGCTGATCGCGTGCGGATGTGGATCCCCCTCAACGAGCCGATGGTGACGACGGTGTTCGGGTACGCGATCGGCGAGTACGCGCCCGGACGGACACTGCTGCTGGACGCCCTCCCCACCGCACACCACCAACACCTCGCCCACGGCCTCGCGGTCCAGGCTCTGCGGGCCGCGGGTGCGTCGAACATCGGCACCGCCAACCATCATTGTCCAGTTTGGCCTACTTCAAACTCCCGAGCTGATCATGATGCCGCGCACTGGCTGGACGCGTTGCTCAACCGGACCTTTTCGGACCCGGTGCTACTCGGCAGTTATCCCGCGGAAATCGAACCGCACCTTCCCGCCGGATACGCCGATGACCTGGTGAACATCGCTCAACCGCTGGATTTCTACGGCGTCAACTATTACGAGCCGCACGGCGCGGCGGCGCCCGGCGAGGGCAATCCGCTGCCGTTCGAACTTCGCCCGATCGAGGGTTTTCCGCGCACCACCAACGACTCCCCGATCGTGCCGGCCGCGCTGCTCGAGCTGCTGGCCGGCCTGCGCGACCGGTACGGGGAGAAGCTGCCGCCGGTCTACCTGACCGAGAACGGCGCGAGCTTCGACGGCGTTCACGATCAGGAGCGCATCGACTTCCTGGACGCGCACCTGCGGTCCGTCGCCGCCGCGATAACAGCGGGAGTTGAAGTCCGCGGGTATTTCGTTTGGTCGCTGCTCGACAATTTCGAATGGTCGAAGGGGTACGCGCCGCGGTTCGGACTGGTGCACGTCGACTACGAAACGCAGCGCCGGACTCCCAAGGACTCCTTCTCCTGGTACCGGAAGCTGGTGCGCGCATGACCGGAACGCGGACGCCCGACGCGCTCGCCGAACCCGAGGTCCCGGTCCGGGCCGGCTGGATCGGCCTGCTCTTCGGGGCGAACATCGGGCTGTGGATAGGCGTCTACGCCCCGATCCAGCTGCTGCTGCCGGAGCAGGCCGAACACCTGGACGCCGCGGACAAGGAGCTGGTGTTCGGCATCGTCACCGGCATCGGCGCGGTGGTCGCGCTGCTCACCAACCCGCTGGTCGGGCTGGCCTCGGACCGCACGCGCTCCCGGTTCGGGCGGCGGCACCCGTGGACGCTCGCGGGCGCGTTGTGCGGCGCGCTCGGCCTGGTGGTGCTGGCGGTCGCGCCGAACGTGGCGGTCATGGTCGTCGGCTGGTGCCTGGTGCAGGCCGGGCTCGGCGGCATGCTCGCGACGCTCACCTCGGCGGTGCCGGACCGGGTCCCGGTCGGCCAGCGGGCGCGGATCGGCGGCCTCGTCGGCATCAGCCAGATGCTCGGCACGGTCCTCGGCGCCGTGCTGGTGACGGTCCTGGTCACCAGCCTGCCCGGCGGCTACCTCGCCTGCGCCGCGGTCGTGGTGCTCGGCGCGGCCGCGTTCGTGCTGCGCACGCGGGACATCGCCCTGCCGCGGGACTGGCGCCCGGCGACCGGGTTCCGCGCGGTCCTGCGCGAGCTGTGGGTTTCGCCGCGGCGGCACCCGGACTTCGCGTGGGCCTGGGGCTGCCACTTCCTGATCAACCTGGGCAACTCGCTGGGCACGTTCTTCCTGCTGTTCTTCCTGAAGGACGCGGTGCACCACCCGGACCCGGACACCGGGCTGCTGATCATGATGGGCCTCTACGGTGTCGCGCTGGTGATCGGCGGCCTCGTGGTCGGCCCGCTGTCCGACCGGACCGGCCGCCGCAAGCCGTTCGTGCTGGGCGCGGTCGTGGTGATGGCCGCGGCGGCGATCGTGCTGGTGCTGTGGCAGACCTGGCCCGCGGCACTGGCGGCGTCCCCGCTGCTCGGGATCGGGTTCGGCGCGTACTGGGCGGTGGCGCTGGCCATCCTCACCGAGGTGCTGCCCGCCGCGCAGGACCGCGCCAAGGACCTGGGCGTCATCAACATCGCCAACGCGCTGCCGCAGGTGATCGCGCCGGTCGCCGCGACCGTCATCCTGGCCGAACTCGGCGGCTACCCGGGACTGTTCGCCGCGTCGGCGGTCGCGACGATGGCGGCCGGGGCGTTCGTCCTCGGCGTCCGCTCGGTGCGCTGAAATCACTGAAGGGCTCCTCCGGGGTTCGGAGGAGCCCTTCAGCTCCGTACCTTTGGGCCCGCGGGCCGGTGCCGGTCGGGGGAGGGGAGTGCAACGGCACCGGTCCGCGGAGTTCTCGGGGCCACGAGGGCGGGGCGGTCAAGGTGCGATCTGCAACTTCGCGTCCTCGACCATGATCGACAACATAGCGGTGACGGGGGTGTTCCGCTAGAGGTTGTTACCGAGTTTTTTCGATTAATCGCCGAGTGGTCAGCGGTTCGCGACCTGCGGTATCAGCGCGTGACGACCGGTTGTCTCACCCGGCGTCGTACCGCGGGTCTGTGCCGGGACCTTCGGCTTGCGGCGCGACGGGCGGCGCAGGTCCTGCTGGGGGGCGAGACCGCCGGCGACGAGGTGCTCGTGCGCGACCTGCCACACCGAGCACGGCGCCTTGCAGCGGTGCCACCGGGTGGAGCAGGTGGGGCAGTCGCCCCGCTCGTCGGGCTCGTGAGCGGTCAGCATCGCGCGCCAGCCCTCGGTCAGCCGCGGCAGTTCCGACCGGGCCACTGAGACGAGGGACTGCGCGTCCGCCCTGGTGGCGAGATCGGCGAGCATGTCGAGGCGCTCCCAAACCGCGTTGCGGAGGACCTGCCCAAGGATCTGATCCACGGAATTCTCACCGTCACCTTTCCGCCAGTTTGGCGGCTTCGTTCAGCGCCGCCTGGAGCTGGCCGAGCTGACCCGCGGTGAGGCGGGCCGTTTCCCCGGGCGGTCCGACGAGGACCACCTGGTCGTCCTGGACGAGCACGGTGACGCAGCGGTCGCGGTTGATCATGTCGCCGCACTGCACCCGCCACACCAGCTGACCACCCTCGTAGCGGCGCAGCTGCGCGGCACGCGGGTCCGGCGCCGGCATCGCCGACCGGCTCGCGACGGGCGCACCGGCCGGGGCGAAGGACCGCCGGTGGACCTGGGCGCGTGGTGCCGAGATCGAGTTCATGAACTCCACCGTGTCTCCGCTCTGCTTCGGGCTTGCTGTCCGTGTTCGTCGTAGCTCTGCGTGATCGCGGGGCGTATCCGCTCGGTCACGCCGAACCCGAGAACTAGATTGCGATGAACCGCAGCCGAAGAGAAGGCGAACCGCGGTCACAGCGGCGACCGGCGCGGGCGAGCCGGTGAACGGTCGCCGGAGTTCACCCCGACCGATCAGGGCTCCCGCAACGACGTTTCCCAGGGTTCAATGGGTGTGCCTACGCTGCGAATCGACGCCCGACAGGACGGTGAGGGGGCGCAATGGACGCCGGTGACAACACTGATGCCCGCCAGGGACACCCGATCAGCTCGGATGCCTGGGAGAAGCGGGAGATGAGGGAGGCCCTGGCCGCCCGCAACATCAGTGCCGTGTACCGGAACCTGTGCAAGGAGGGCATCTCCCAGCGCCAGATCGCCGCACTCACCGGCCAGTCCCAGTCGGAGGTCTCGGAGATCCTCAAGGGCCGCCAGGTGATGGCCTACGACGTGCTCGCCCGGATCGCCGACGGCTTGGGTGTCCCCCGTGGATACATGGGCCTCGCCTACGACGAGGCCACCGAGATTCAGGTCGTCGGCGCAGCCGACGAGCAGCAGGCTGAGGAGGACGAGTCCGTGAAGCGGCGGAACTTCCTCGCGCACGCCGCCCAGGTCACGATGGGGGCGGCCATCCTGGGATCGTCGCCGAGGGCATGGGCGGCGAGCCCCGCGAGGACGCCGGCACCCGGCCACATCGGGATGACCGACGTGCGCCAGGTCGAGGCTGCGACCAGAGCGCTGCGCGCGCTCGACTACCAGTACGGCGGCGGCTTCTGCCGCGACGCCGTGGTCGCTCAGCTGTCCTGGGGGCAGCAGATGCTCGACTCCTCCGCGGCCACCCCGGTCCGCTCGCGCCTGTTCGTGGCGCTGGCCGACCTGCACAGCCTGGCCGGTTGGACGTCGTTCGACAGTGGACTGATGGACTCCGCGCGGGGGCACTTCGCCAACGCGCTGGAGCTGGCCAAGCAGGGCAACAACGACCACCTGGTGGCCAACATCCTGTACCGGATGGGCCGGGTCTACCTGCACCAGGAAGCGCCCAACGACGCGCTCAAGCTGTTCCAGCTGGGGCAGATCGCGGCGCAGGAATCCGGCTCCGAGCTGGCGATCTCCGTGCTCGCGGCCAACCAGGCGTGGGCCTACGCGATGATGGGCAACGAGGACCAGTCGCTGAAGCTGCTCGGCCTGGCCAAGGACGAGTTCGCCCGCGCGAACGTGGCCGAGGCCGAGGACTGGGTGAAGTTCTTCAACGAGACCGACGTCTACGCCATGATCGGCACTGTCCACACGGTACTGGCGCGCGGCGTCGACACGAAGCACACGCAGTACGCGATCCCGGCGCTGACCAGGGCGATCGAGGCCTACGGCGAGGACATGCAGCGCAGCAAGGTGTTCAACCAGGCCGCGCTGGCCACCAACCACCTCATCGAGGGCGACATCGACCACGGCGCCCGCATCGGCCGCCTGGCGCTGGAGTCGGCGGACGGCCTCAAGTCGGCCCGCGTGAAGGACCGCATGATGCCGATGCAGGAGGAAGCGGCCAAGCGCCGCAACAACCCCGACGCCCGCGACCTGGACGAACGCATCAGTTCGTTCTTCGCCGCGTAGGAAGATGCGCACCGTCGCGGACGAGCTGGACGGCCGGTTCACCAAGGAGAAACTGGCCGCCGTGCTGGCCGAGGCGTGCGCCCTCCTGGGTCTGGACCACCGCGGCGCCCGGCTGCTGCGGTTCACGAACAACGCCGTCTACGAGCTGGCCGGCGCGCCGGTCGTGATGCGCATCGTCGGGTCGCGCGCGCTGCGGCACCGGGTCGCCAAGGTCGTCGAGGTCGCGCGGCACTTCGAGGCCAACGACGTGCCGGCGATCCGGCTGCTGCCCGGCGTCGGCCAGCCGATCCACGTCGGCGAGCACGTCGTCACCGCGTGGGTCCGGGTGCCGCCGGGCGAGCGCCGCGCGAACGCCGCCGACCTGGGCAGACTGCTGCGCCGGGTGCACGCCCTGCCCGCCCCGGACGGCGTCGGCGAGTGGGCGCCGCTGGCCGACGTGCGCGCCCGCGTGGCCGACGCCGAGGAGCTCGACCCGGACGACCGCCGGTTCCTGCTGCGCCGCAGCGCCGAGGTCGAAGCCGCGCTCGGCGAGCTGGAGTTCCCCCTGGACCGGAGCCTGATCCACGGCGACGCGCACCCGGGCAACGTGATCGTCGGCCCGGACGGGCCGGTGCTGTGCGACTTCGACTCCGCGTGCTTCGGCCCGCCGGAGTGGGACCTCACGCCGCTGGCCGTCGGCCGCGAGCGGTTCGGGGACCCGGCGGGCCGGTACCGCATGCTCGCCGACGTGTACGGCTTCGACGTCACCACGTGGGACGGGTTCGCCGTGCTGCGGGCCGCCCGCGAGCTCAAGCTCGTGACCAGCGTGCTGCCGATCCTGCGCAGCCACCCGCACGTGCGCGGTGAGCTGCGGCGACGGCTGGGCGACCTGCGCGCGGGCCGCGCCGGCACGGAGTGGGCCCGCTACCGCTAGTCCACATCGTGGGAAAAACGGGGACATTTACCGACCGCAGGAGACCGCTCGTCGTATGTCCGGATCCCTGTGCGCGCGGTGGGAAATTCGGTCCGGCTAGTCACCCTGGGTGGATTAATCCGTCCCCCACGCGTGCAACTTGCAGCTACTGACGGTTAGCTGACCGGGGCCCGGGTGAGCACCACCGCGAACCCGAACGCGAGCCCCATGACGGTCAGCTCCAGCGTCGCCCACGTCGCGAGCGCGGTCCGCTCGTGCCGGACGATCCGCGGCATCAGCTTCCACCGGACCATCGCCCCGAGCACCGCGATCCCGGCCGCGCACACCAGCTTGAGCACCACGAGCTGCCCGTACGGCGTGGTGAACAGCGCGGTGAACAGGCCGATCGTCGGGTTGAGCAGGATCTCCACGACCGCGTTGAACAGCCCGGTCGCCGACACCAGGACCAGGCACAGCGTGGCCAGCTTGGAAAACCGCGGCAGCGCGTGCGCGAGCAGCGTCCGGTTGGCGGCGAGCAGCACGACCATCGCGCCGAGGCCGCCGGTCCACGCGACCGCGCCCATGACGTGCAGCTCCATCGAGATCATCGTGTAGTCGTGGTAGTCCCAGTTCGCCGCGTGCCCGGTCACCGGCAGCGGCAGCAGGGCGAACAGGCCGAGCCCGACGCGCACCTCGGCGGGCACCTTCTCGCCGTGCCGCAGCGTCAGCACCCCGAGCCCGACCTGGACCAGCGCCAGCACGGCGACGACGAGCAGCGCCTTGCCCGCCCCAACCTGCACGACGTAGTCCCAGATGTCGGCGAAGCTCACCGTCGGCACCTGCGGCCGGTACTCGGCGGTCTGCAGCACGAGCGTGACCAGCGCGGTCGTCGTCCAGACCAGCGACGCGGCCAGCGCGATCGGACGGGCGCGGCGCATGATCGGCTCGGTGAGCTTCGGCCGGTCGTACCCGACCAGCACGGACAGCAGGGCGATCCCGATCGTCGTCACCGCGGCCAGGTCGAGCAGCACGCGGACGATCGGGATGGCGACCGAGACCACCTCGCTGACCTCCGCCACCCCGGGCACCGGCGCGGTCGCCGTCAGCGCGACGCCGATCAGCGCGCCGGCCAGCGCGGCGGTGACGATCGCGACGATCGCCTGGTAACGGACTTGCGAGGTGGCCCCGGCCGCCGTGGTCACGCCTTCTCCCTGCCCATCCGGAGAGCCAGCGTCAGCCCGATGGCCAGCAGGACCACCGCGCCGACGATCCACACCCACACCGGAACCCCGCCGCCGGACTGCTCGGCGGGTGCGGCCGTGTCGGCCCCGGTCGCGGCGCTGGCCGTGGCCGGGGTGCCGTTGCCGGCCGTGGTGAGGGTGAACGGCACCTCGCCGGTCACCGGGTGCCCGTCGGCGGACAGGATCCGGAACCCGACGGTGTACTGCCCGGCGGGGCCGAGCGGCCGCACGCCGACGGTGACGACGTTGCTGTTGATCTGCACGTCGCCCTCCGCCCACTGGGTGCCGCCGGGGCCGGTGACCGAGACCTGGTTGACGTTGCCGCCCTGCACGGGCGCGTCGAAGGTCAGCGTGATCTTCGACGGCCCGGTCGCGAGCGTGGCGTCCTTGGCCGGGTCGGACGAGACGAGCACGTTGTGCGCCAGCGCCGGGGTGGCGGTGACGACCAGCGCGACCAGTGCGGTGGCGACCGTGACGAGCAGGCGGCGCATTACTTCGACGCCTTCCGGGACCGCAGGACCGCGCCGGCGCCGACACCGAGGCCGAGCGCGCCGACGACCAGTCCGGCGCCGCCGAGCCAGCGGGCCGTGTCGTCGGTGGAGGCGGACTCCTCCGCGGCGGCCTGCGCGGCGGCGGTCTTAGCGTGGTGCGAGTCGCCCGAGGCCGAAGCCGCGGCCAGCGACACGGTGGGCGCCGGGTGCTCCGGCTCCTCCGCGCCGGCTGCCTGGACCTGGTCCCACGCCACGACCGCGCCGTTGTCGTAGGTCTGGATCGCGGGCAGCACCAGTTCGTCGACCGCGGGCAGCGAGCCCGCGGTGATGCCGAAGTCCTGGTACTGGGTCTCGCCGGGGCCGATCTTGGTGCCCGGCTGAGCGGTGAAGACGACCTTCGTGACCGCCTCGGTGACGTCGAGGCCCTTGCCGTTCTTGACCGGCGCCGGCAGCGGGGTCTTGGTGACCTCCGCGGTCCAGCCGGGGATCGGCTGGTACCGCACCGAGCTGATCGCGTACTCCGGCTTGAAGTCGATCTCCACCTTGACAGTGGCGGCGTTCTCCTCCTCGTTCGGCACGCGGAACGTGATCGCCCCGTACCCGCCCTGCTGCGGCTCCGAGCCGAGGACGTTCGCGGTGACGTGCGCGGACGCGACGCCCGCGCCCAGCAGGCCCGCGATCCCGACGGTGCCGGCCAGCACGAGCCCGCGCCGGATGACGGCGTTGTTCGTCATGATGCTCCTGAAAGAAGTGAGTGGGTCAGCGCGCTGCGCTGAGGTGAAGGGTGTGGTGCGCCGGGCGCGCGGGCGGGCCTCGCCTCGCGTGCATCCGGCTCAACAGCACCCGCACCTGCGGCACGCCCGGCGCCGGAGCGGGCGCGACGGGCGGCGGGACCGGCGGCGGGAGCGGTCCGAACAGGACCGGGAGCAGCAGCGACAACCGCGCGGCGGCGACGTCCAGCAGCGCTTCGGCGTGCGCCAGCAGCAGTCCGGTCACGACGGTCGCGCCCGCGTGGGCGGCGAACATCGCGCCGGGCATGTCGCCGGCGTGCGGCATCAGCTCGTCGAGCACGACGTGCATCAGCAGCTGGGCCGCGCCGAGGACGGCGAGCACGCCGACCGGGCCGCGGGTGCGGTCGGCCAGCGCGGTGCCGGTCCAGCCGACGAGCAGGACGAGCAGCAGCGTCAGCGCGGTGTCCGGCAGGCCGCCGTGGGCGAGCGCGTGCGCGCTGACGGCCAGGCCGCCGGAGGTGAGCGCGAGCAGGACGCCGCGCACGGTGCGTGACGCTCCGTGTCGCTGGGGTCGCTTGCTCACCGATCCAGGGTAGGAGACCGGGAATGATCATGCGACGGCGTCCCGGGTGGTGAACGCTGGGAGCGGTCCGGAAATCGGTGCTCAATGGACCGTCACCCGGTGTCGGTAGTTGAGACTTTCACGTTTTTCGGCAACGGTGGGTAGGCCGGACGAGTGAACGACGAACCGGGAGGAGGCGGCCACCGGGGATGAACCTGTTCGAATACGTGGCCGATCGGTGGAGCAGGCTCGGGCTGCAGGCCTGGCTCCACGTGAGCGCCGTGGTGCAGTGCACGATCATCGCCGCCGTCATCGGGGTGCTGATCGGCGTCGCGGTCTACCGCAGCCCCATCGGATCGGCCCTGGCCACCGCGCTGGCCAGCACGGTCCTCACCATCCCGTCGTTCGCGCTGATCGGGCTGCTGATCCCGGTCGTCGGGCTCGGCGTCGCGCCCAGCGTGATCCCGCTCGTGCTGTACGCGCTGCTGCCGATCGTGCGCAACACCATCGTCGGGCTGAGCGGGGTCGACCCCGCGGTCACCGACGCGGCCAAGGGCATCGGGATGAGCCGGTTCGGCGTGCTCACGCGCGTCGAGCTGCGCCTGGCCTGGCCCGCGATCCTGGCCGGCATGCGCGTGGCGACCCAGATGCTGATGGGCATCGCGGTGATCGCCGCCTACGCCAAGGGGCCGGGGCTGGGGTCCGAGGTGTTCGCCGGCCTGACCAACGCCGGCAGCACCAACTCCATGAGCCAGGCCCTCACCGGCACGATCGGCGTGGTGGTCCTCGCGCTGATCCTCGACGGCATCTACGTCCTGATCTCCCGCTTCACCGTTCCCAGGGGTGTCCGTGTCTGAAACCATCGAATCTCCCGCACAGGCCGAATCCGGCGCGGTGTCCGGCGTCGAGATCCAGCTGGAGCACGTCACCAAGCGCTACCCCGGCTCGCGCCAGCCCGCGGTCGACGACGTCACCATGACGATCCCGGCTGGGAAGATCGTGATCCTGGTCGGCCCGTCCGGCTGCGGCAAGACGACCACGATGCGGATGATCAACCGGCTGATCGAGCCGACGTCCGGCCGGATCACCATCGGCGGTGAGGACGCGCTGAGCCTCAACCCGGACCGCCTGCGCCGCAAGGTCGGCTACGCGATCCAGCAGGCCGGGCTGTTCCCGCACTTCACGGTGGCGGAGAACGTCGCGGTCGTGCCCGGGCTGCTCGGCTGGGACAAGAGGAAGATCGCCGACCGCGTGGACGAGATGCTCGACCTGGTCGGGCTCGACCCGGCCCAGTTCCACGACCGGTTCCCGCGCCAGCTCTCCGGCGGCCAGCAGCAGCGCGTCGGCGTGGCCCGCGCGCTCGCCGCCGACCCGCCGGTGCTGCTGATGGACGAGCCGTTCGGCGCGGTCGACCCCATCACCCGCGGCAACCTGCAGGACGAGCTGCTGCGGCTGCAGTCCGAACTGGGCAAGACGATCGTGTTCGTGACCCACGACTTCGACGAGGCCGTGAAGCTCGGCGACAAGATCGCGGTGCTCGGCAACCAGTCGAAGATCCTGCAGTACGACACCCCGGACGCGATCCTGGCCAACCCGGCCGACGACACGGTCGCCGGGTTCGTCGGCGCGGGCGCCTCGCTCAAGCAGCTCACCCTGCTGCGGGTGCGCGACGTCGAGCTGAAGCAGGACACGGTGACCGCGACGATCGGCGATTCGCCCGCCGAGCTGCGGCGGCAGATGACCGAGCAGCGCCGCACGTACGCGCTGGTGCTGGACCACCGCCGCCGCCCGGTCCGCTGGGTGCACGTCCGCGACCTGGGCAGCGCGACCTCGCTGGAGGGGGTCGGCAAGCCGATCGGCGACTACGTGAGCCTGCAGTCGACGCTGCAGGACGCGCTGGAGGCGATGCTCGTCGAGGGTGGCGGCGTGCCGGTCACCGGGGCGCGTGGCGAGTACGCCGGGATGATCGAGCTGGACACCGTGATGGGCACGATCCAGCGGCTGCGCGAGGAGCACTCGGACGACGGGGGACCGGCGTGACCACAGCCGTCGACAAGGGGTTCACCACCGAATCCGGCTCGCGCCGCGCGGAACGGGCGCGGCTGCTGGTGCAGCCCGCGGTGGTCGTGGTGGTCGTCGCCGCGGTCGTGGCCTGGGCGCTGCTGCGGGACAACGACGCCATCGAGGCGCAGAACCTGAACGCCGCCCGGCTGCTGGAGGCGACGTGGCAGCACCTGCTGATCACGGTCGCGGTCGCGGTCATCGTGGTCGGCGTCGCGGTGCCGCTCGGCGCGGTGCTCACCCGCTCCTGGGCGCGGCCGGTCGCGCCGGTGTTCCTGACGATCGCGAACATCGGGCAGGCCGCGCCCGCGCTCGGCGTGATCGTGTTGTTCTTCCTGTGGACGCAGTGGGACGGGTTCTGGGTCGCGGTGCTGCCGATCGCGTTCTACTCGCTGCTCCCGGTGCTGCGGAACACGATCGTCGGCATCAACTCGGTCGACCCGGCGCTGATCGACGCCGGCCGCGGCATCGGCATGTCCGGCCGCGCGGTGCTGTTCCGGATCGAGCTGCCGCTGGCGGTGCCGCTGATCCTGGCCGGGCTGCGGACGTCGCTGGTGCTCGCGGTCGGCACGGCGACGCTGGCGTTCTTCGTGAACGGCGGCGGGCTCGGCGAGCTGATCGACACCGGGTACAAGCTCAACCGCGTTCCCGTGCTGGTCACCGGCGCGATCCTGGCGGTCGGCCTCGCGCTGCTGATCGACTGGCTGGGCGCGGTCATGGAACGCGTCTTCGGACCGAGGGGGCTGGCGTGAAGCGGTTCAAGGCGATTCTCGGCGCGGCGCTGCTGACGACCTCGCTCACCGCGTGCGGCTTGGACGTCAACGCGGCGCTGCCGTACGACGTGAAGCCCGGGTCGATCCGGCCGGTGCCGAGCCTGGAGGGCGTGGACATCGCGGTGGGGTCGAAGGACTTCACCGAGAACATCATCCTGGGTTACATGGCCGAGCTGGCGTTGTCGGCGGCCGGTGCGGACATCACCGACCTGACGAACATCAGCGGGTCGAACTCCGCGCGGCAGGCGCTGATCAACGGGCAGATCGACATCTCGTGGGAGTACACCGGCACCGCGTGGATCTCCTACCAGGGCAACACCGAGCCGATCCCGGACGAGAAGGCCCAGTTCGACGCGGCGAAGGCGGCCGACGAGGCGCAGTTCGGCATCACCTGGCTGGACTACTCGCCGGTGAACGACACCTACGCGTTCGCCACCACGGAGGCCTACGCGCGGCAGCACAACCTGCGGTCCAATTCGGACATGACGGAGTTCCTGAAGCAGCACCCGGAACAGGCGATCTTCTGCGTGGAGACGGAGTTCGCGAGCCGCCAGGACGGGATGCCGGGCGTGCAGCGGACCTACGGCTTCCCGACCACGGAGGTGAAGACGTTCGGCACCGGCGCGATCTACTCCGCGGTGGCCAGCGGCACCTGCAACTTCGGCGAGATCTTCACGACCGACGGCCGCATCGCCGGCCTGAACCTCCGCGTCCTGGCCGACGACAAGCGGTTCTTCCCGCAGTACAACGCGGCGGTCACGATGAAGAAGGAGTTCCTGGACGCGCACCCGGCGGTGCGCGGGGTGCTGGAACCCGTCGCGAAGGCGCTGGACAACCAGCAGATGATCGAGTTGTGCAAGCAGGTCGACGTCGACGGCCGCGACGCCGGTGAGGTCGCCCGCGACTGGATGGTCGCGAAGGGCTTCATCCAGTAGCTAGACGCCGAGGCGCTTGAGCAGCTGGCCCTCGATCCGCTCCAGCTCGGCCGTCACCGCCTGGTGCGCGGCCTTGCGGCGCGTGCCGGGCATCCGCTCGGCGGCCCGTACCGCGGCGGTCAGCTGTTCGAGCGTCGCCTGCGAGTCCTTCGCGAAGCGGACGTCGTCGTCGCTCGCGCGTTCGGCCTTGCGCACCTCGGCCAGCGCCTCGGACGTGCCGGCGATGCGCGCCAGCAGGTGCGCGCCGCGGCCGGTGAACTCCGACAGCCGGTCGATCGGCACGCCGAGGCGCCGCGCCTGGTAGTGGTCGTAGGCGTCGCGGACCGCGCTTGCCGCCTTGACCGCGAGCGGTGCCAGCGCTGGTGCCACCGCGGGCACCACGATCTTCGCCACGGCGACCGCGTTCTTGGCCTTCTTCGGCGTGATGCCCGTCTCGGCCGGCGTCTTGGTCTTCTTGCGAGCCATGGGCTGAATGTAGCGGCACGCACAAGCCGGAGCATGTCCGACACGTAATGCGCCGGTCACACTCGGCGCGGAACTGTCGGTGGTCCTCTCTAAAGTAGGTGTCATGGAACCTGAGGTGCTGCTCGAGGCCGGCGCGGTGAGCCGCTGCCGTCGTCGCGTGCACCTCGAACACGACCCGGCGATGCGCGAGGTGCCGCTGGCCCCGCCGGACCCATCGGCCGAGCAGCGCATCGCCGACGCGGCCGCGCACCGCGCCGAGATCCGCGACCGGCTGATCGCGGCCAACCAGGGCGCGAGCTGGGTGGTCGTCGACCGTGAGCTGCCGCCGCCGGAGCGGGCCGCCGCGACCCAGCAGGCGATGGCGCAGGGCGCCGACTACATCTGGGGCGCGCTGCTGCCCGCCGACCGGGCCGGCCACCGCCGCGGCGGGTCCGAGCTGCTGGTCCGCGCCGAGGGCGGGTACCTGCCGGTGCTGGTGGTGCGCCACCGCATCACCGACCCGGGCGCGGGCGCGGTCACCACGCCGCCGCACGACCTCGACCCGCGGCACGCGATCCCCGACCCGGCGCGCCGGGTCCGCTCGCACCCGCGCGACCAGATGCGGCTGGCCCACCTGCGCCGCATGCTGGAGGCGCATGGCGTGGCGTCCGCCCGGCTGGTCGGCGGTGTCATCGGCCTGGACGCCGACGTGGTGCTGTGGCACGACCTGTCCGCCGCGACCTGGCCGAACGGCCGCACGGCGCTGACCGAGTACGACACGCGCTTCGCCGACCGGCTGGCGATCGCCGAGGCGGCCCGCAGCGGTGGCCCCGCGCTGGCGGAGCCGTCTCGCGTGCTGGAGTGCCGCACGTGCCCGTGGTGGCCGACGTGCGAGGCGGAGCTGACCGCGATGCGGGACGTGAGCCTGGTCGTGCGCGGTGAGGACGCGATGGAGCTGCGCCGCGCCGGGGTTTCCACAGTGGACAAGCTCGCCGCGCTGGACCCGGACGACGAGCCGCCGATCATCTGGACGTCCGGTCCGTTCGCCGACGCGGTCGCGCTGGCGAGGGCGTGGCTGGCGGACCTGACGATGGTGCGCCGCGTCCGCGAGGTCGAGGTGGCGCGGGCGGACGTCGAGGTCGACATCGACATGGAGTCCTTCGGCGAGTCCGGCGCCTACCTGTGGGGCTGCCTGCTCAGCGGCGCGGACATCGGGATCGAGCAGGGCTACCGCGCGTTCGTGACCTGGCAGCCGCTGCCGACCGGGGACGAGGCGCGGTCGTTCACGGAGTTCTGGACCTGGCTGCGGGAGGTCCGGGAACGGACCCTCGCCGCGGGCCTGACCTTCCGGGCCTACTGCTACAACGCGATGGCCGAGAACCGCTGGCTCTTCGGGTCGGTCGAGCGGTTCGGCGACCACCCCGGCATGCCTGCCAAGGCGGAGATCCAGTCCTTTGTGGACTCGGACGAGTGGGTGGACCTGTTCCGCAGCGTGTCCGACCAGTTCCTGTGCTCGCGCGGCAAGGGGCTGAAGGTGGTGGCCCCGGTGGCCGGCTTCACCTGGCGCGACCCGGAAGCAGGCGGCGAGGCGTCGATGCGCTGGTACCGCCAAGCGGTAGGCATGGACGGCGGCGAGCCGGACCTGACCCAGCGCGACCGACTGCTGCGCTACAACGAGGACGACGTACGAGCCACGCACGCCCTGCGCGAGTGGATGACCACGACAGCGAACGGCATCCCGTTCATGGGCGATTTGTAGGTCATTGGGCGGCCGGTAGGCGCCGCCTGGTGGCGCTTTCCCTGGTGGTGGCCCGCCTGCGGACGCTGGGGCGCCACTGACCGCGCACTGCCGGGAGGCCGTTGGCTCGGCATGGCGGCCCTGCCTGCCCCGGCTGCGCCCTCCCCACCGCGCGATCCCGGCCTCGGCTCGCGGGCCAGGTCTGGGCTGTGCTGCCCGGGTCTCGGCTCGCGGGTCTGTTTGCCTGGGCTGCGCCGTCCCCGCCGTGCGATCCGGGTTTCGGCTCGTGGGCCCGGTCTGGGCTGTGCTGCCCGGGTCTCGGCTCGCGGGTCTGTTTGCCGGGCTGCGCCGTCCCGGTCTCCGTTCGCGGGCCTGTGGGGCCGCGCCATCCGGGCCTCCGCTTGGGGGCTTGCCTGCCGGGCCGCGCCATCCTGGCCTTCGCCCACGGGCCTGCCCCGCGGCCGTCGGCTGGGCTTGCGGCGTCCTACCTACCCGCGCTTCGCCATCCCCACCGCGCGATTCCGGCCTCGGCTCGCGGGCCCTGTCCGGCTGTGCCGCCCGGGTCTCGGCTCACGGGCCTGCCTGGCCGCGCCATCCTGGCCTTCGCCTACCGGCCTGCCCCGGGCGGCGGCCTGCCTACCCACGCTGCCCATCCCCACCGCGCGCCCGTCAGCCCGAAGCCTCGGCCACGCGGAGGTAGGCGCTCAGCTGCGTGGCGGCCTCCAACATCGCCACTCCCTGCGCGGTCAGCTTCCCCTGCCACGCCGTCAAAGCGCCGGCCAGCGCCTCCGTGCCACCCGCGGCCCGGATCTGCCGCACCACCTCCGCGATGTGCTCCAGCAGGTAGCCGCCGCGGCGGAGCAGGTGCGCGAGTTCCGCGTCGCGGACGTCGGTGGGCTGGTAGAGGCGGTAGCCGGTCGCCGGGTCGCGGGTGGGCACGACGATGCCCGCCTCCTCCCACTTGCGCAGCGTCGCGGGCGTGACGCGCAGCCTCCGCGCGAGTTCGCCGATCGTCCGCGCCGGCCCTTCCGGCACGGGCGGGGCTTCGGTCAGGTGGCCGACAGCCTTGCGCACCGAGTCCAGCGTCTCGCGGTCGCGCAGCAACTGGGCGTGCCCGCGGTCCACGAGCGTCAGCGCGTGGTCGAGCCTGCCCTCGTTGAGCGCATTCATGATCTGCCCGGCGATCGCGTGCCCGTAAGCCCGGACGAGAGCGAGGAACGCCCGCAGCGCCGCGGCGTGCACCTCCGTGTAGACCCGGTACCCGCTGGGCGTGCGGTCGGCGCGCGGGAGGAAGCCGTCGCGCTCGTAGTTGCGCACCGCCTGCGTCGAGATGCCGTGCTCGCGCGCGAGATCCGCCGGTTTCAAGGTGACCACCGGTTGGAGACTTTAGCGCACTCTACCCAGGCCAAATGAACAAAAGTCTCAACGGTTCTTTCAACGATACGATTGAGGCTCATGGACATTCGAGAACTGCTCGCCCCGGACGTCGATTTCCTGGCCTTCGGCGAGCCCGCCCATCTGGAATCGGCCTTCGCCCTGATCCGCAACGAACTGTTCGCCGAGCTCGCCGGTGCGGTCACCGCGATCGCGCTGGAGACCGACCGCGTCGCCGCGCTCGCGGTGAACGACTACGTCCAGCACGGCGCCGGCAACCTGGACACGGTGATGCGCGAGGGCTTCTCGCACCGCTTCGGCGAGCTCGACAACAACCGGCGGCTGATCACCTGGATGCGTGAGTACAACGAGACCGCCGAGCGGCCGCTCGCCTTCCACGGCTTCGACGTCTCCACCGAGATGATGAACGCGCCCAGCCCGCGCACCTACCTGGAGCACGCGCGGGACTACCTTGGCCTCGACCACGACATCGCGGCCCTCACCGGCGACGACGAGCGGTGGAACCGCACGGAAGCGGTGCTGAAGGCGGCCGAATCACCCGGCGCCACGCCCGAGGCGGACCGGCTCCGCGTGATCGCCGACGACATGCTGGTCACCCTTTACGCCAGCGCGCCGATGCTGATCGCGGCGACCTCTCGCGCGCAGTGGGACCGGGCGCGGATCCACCTCACCGCGGGCCTCGGCCTGCTGCGGTACCACCGCCAGGCCGCGGAACCGGTCGACGACAGCGCCCGCTGGACCCGGATGAGCGCGTTCCGCGACGCGATGATGGCCCAGAACCTGCTCGACATCCGGGACGCCGAGCGCGGCCCGGTCCTGGTGTTCGGCCAGAACCGGCACCTGCAGCGCAACGAGAGCCACATGCGGCTGGGCCCGATGGACATGAACTGGTCCAGCGCGGGCGCCATCGTCTCGTCGCTGGTGGGCGAGCGGTACCGGCTGATCGTCGGCAGCCTGGGCAGCAGCAAGGCGATCGACCTCGGCGAGCCCGCGCCGGAGACGTTCGAGGGCCGGTTGCAGAGCCGCGTCGACGAGTGGGGCCTGGTGCCGGCGCGCGAACTCGCTGCCGCGGAGACGCGCACCGACACCAACCCCATGCAGGGCTACTTCCCGCTGGACCAGGCCACGGTCGACGGCGCCGACGCGATCCTGCACGTCAGCGCCGGGACCGACACCCAGGCCCTGGTGCTGCGTGCCTAGCGCGGCGCCATCCGCAGCGAGCCGTCCATGCGGATGACCTCGCCGTTGAGGTAGTCGTGCTCCACGATGTTCACCGCGAGCTGGGCGTACTCGTCGGGCCGGCCGAGGCGCTTCGGGAACGGCACTCCCGCCGCCAGGCCGGCCCGGAACTCGTCGGAGACCGTGGCCAGCATCGGGGTGTCGATGATGCCCGGCGCGATCGTCATGACCCGGATGCCGTGCGAAGCCAGGTCGCGCGCCGCGGGCAGCGTCATCCCGGCCACACCGCCCTTCGACGCCGAGTAGGCGACCTGCCCGATCTGCCCGTCGAAGGCGGCGACCGACGCGGTGTTGATGACGACGCCGCGGGCGCCGTCCTCGACGGGCTCGGTCTTGGCGATCGCCTCGGCGGCCAGGGTCGTCACGTTGAAGGTGCCGATCAGGTTGACCTCGACGACCTTGCGGAACAGGTTCAGGTCGTGCCTGCCCTTCTTGGACAGGATCCGCGCGGACGGCCCGATGCCGGCGCAGTTCACCACGACCCGCAGCGGCACCGACCCGCCCGCGGCCTGCTCCACCGCGGCCGCGACCTGGTCACCGTCGGTGACATCGGCCTCGACGTAGGTGATGCCCTCGACCTTCTCCGCCTTCTCGATCCCGGCGGCGAGGTCCAGCGCGAACACGTGCGCGCCCCGCTCGGCGAGCGCCTTCGCCGTCGCGCCACCGAGTCCCGACGCACCACCTGTGACGATCGCGGCGGTGTCCTTGATCTGCATGAACGGTTCCTTCCGTGGCCGGCCACTCTGCTCTGCACACGAGGTTAACGCTCGTTTTCCCCGGCCTGGCGTGGCCCTCCTCACCCGTCGCGCGACGTACCCGGGGCGGACGACTTCCGTTAGGACTGCGGTCAACTGCGGCTGTCACCGTCGGCAGCATGAGCGGAGCTCGCATCGTCGTGATCGGCACCGGATACGTCGGACTGACCACCGGGGCCTGCCTCGCCGCCCTCGGACACCAGGTGACCTGCGTGGACGTGGACGACGTCAAGGTGGCCCGGCTCGCCGCGGGACGAGTGGACATCCTGGAGCCCGGCCTGGAGGAACTGGTCACGCGCGGGCTCGCCGCGAGAAGGCTGCGGTTCGTGGTCGGGTCGCGCGCCGCGGTCGCCGGAGCGGACGCGGTCTACCTGTGCGTGCCGACCCCGATGGGCGCGGGCGGCGCCGCCGACCTCCGCGCCGTCGAAGCGGTGATCGCCGAGATCGCCGACGTCCTGCCGGCCGGGTGCGCGGTGGTCACCAAGTCGACCGTCCCGGTCGGCACCGCCCAGCGCATCCGCGCCCTGCTCGGCCGCGACGACCTGCCGGTGGTGGCGAACCCCGAGTTCCTGCGCGAGGGCACCGCGGTCGCCGACTTCATGCACCCGGACCGGATCGTCGTCGGCTCCGACGACGAGGCCGCCGCGCGCCGCATCGCCGACCTATACCGCGACCTGTCCGCGCCGAACGTCATCACCGACGCCGCCAGCGCGGAGCTGGTCAAGTACGCGGCCAACTGCTTCCTCGCGATGAAGCTGTCCTACGTCAACGCGATCGCCGAACTGTGCGAGCGGCTCGGCGCGGACATCGTGTCGGTGACCGAGGGGATGGGCCACGACCGCCGCATCGGCCGGTCGTTCCTCAAGCCCGGCCCCGGCTGGGGCGGCTCCTGCCTGCCCAAGGACACGCACGCGCTGGTGCAGGTCGCCGAGTCCGTCGGGTTCGACTTCTCGCTGCTCACCGCGGCGATCGTGGAGAACATCGCGCAGCGGGACCGGATCGTCGCGAAGATCGCCGGCGCCGTGGGCGGCAGCCTGGCCGCCGCCCGGATCGGCGTGCTGGGCCTGGCGTTCAAGGCGGGCACCAACGACCTGCGCGACTCGCCCGCCCTGTCGGTCACCTCGATGCTCGCCGCGCACGGCGCCGAGGTGACGGCCCACGACCCGGCGGTGCGCGAGGCGCTGCCCGGTATGACCGTGGTCGACGACCCGTACCAGGTGGCCAAGGACGCGGACGCGATCGTCGTGCTCACCGAGTGGGCCGAGTTCACCAAGCTGGACTGGGGCTACGTGGCGGACCTGATGCAGGGCGACGGGGTGGTGGACACGCGGAACCTGCTGGAGCCGCGGACCATCACGGACGCCGGACTGTCCTATGTGGGCCTCGGCCGCCCCCGCCCGGCCCGCGTCGCCCTGCCGAGTCCGTCGGGTGTTGCCGGCTGAGCAGCTTGCGCCGCCGCGGGTTCTCAGACGTCCCCTCGCGAGGACAGCGCCGACGTGGTGAACTGGCGTTCATGAGGAGGCGATCCCACAGCGAGGGGGCGTCTGAGGTTCCGCCACCCGCACCGCTACGAAAGGCGGCCCATCGTCAGTCCGATCATGGCTGCCAGAGCCAGAACTCGATGCCCTGGTTGTCGATGCAATCGGCCGTGAGCCCATACGGCTTGCGGTCCACTTCGGTCACCTGACCGCCCGCCGCACGCACGCGCTCCACCGCGGCGTGCACGTCGTCGACCGCGTACATCAGCTTCCAGCCGACCTGCCGCGGCCCGCCCCACAGGCCGCCTTCCAGACCCGGCCCCTCGAAACCCCAGGCGTGTTCGACGGATCCGCGGGAGAACTGCCACCCGAGAACGCTGCCGTAGAACGCCTTCGCGGCCTCGTCGTCGGGGACCTGGAAGGTGAAGTACATGGCCTGGCCGTGCCGCGCGGTGTCCTGGCCGCTCGCGCGGACCGGCGCCTGGGACAGCAGCCACCGCTGGCCGAACGGGTCGCGGATCGAGCCGGACCGGCCGTGCCCGCGGTCGGACACCGGGTCGAGCACCTGCGCGCCCAGCTCGACGGCGCGCGCCACCGCGGCGTCCACATCGGACAGCTCGATCCGGATGCTCGCCCCGCCCGCGGCCGTGACGTGCCCGATCTCCGGGAACTCCTCGGCCAGCATCAGGACGCTGTCGCCGATCGCCAGTTCGGCGTGCCCGATGCGGCCGTCCGGCATCACGATGGGGTCGCCGCGGCGTTGCGCGCCGAACGCTTCGACGTAGAAGTCCAGCGCCCGCCGCGCGTCGGACACGGCGAGGTACGGGGTCAGCGAGTGCAGTTCCGCCCGTGCGGGTGCTTCCGTGCTGGTCATCTCTCCTCCGTTCAACACAGCGCGACGCAGGCGCTCGCGCAGTTCGTCGGCGAACCGCGGATCGGGGGCGACCGGCTGGACCGGGGCGCGGAGTGCGTCGAATGGGTCAGTCATCACGCACCTCCTTCTCCCGGTAGGTGGCCCGGAACGCGGATCGCGCCCGGACCAGCAGTGCTTCGGTGGCGTGCACGGTCCGGCCCAGCAGGCGGGCGACCTCCGGCACCGGCAGACCGTCCAGGTACCGCAGCGTCAGCGCGGCGCGGTGGTGCGCGCCCAGCGACTCCAGCACCTCGCGGGCCAGCAGGGCGTCCAGTTCGGCGTCCCACGGGTCCACCGAATCGGCCTCGGACTCGTGCACCACGCGCAGCCCGCGTTCCTCGCGCTCCCGCCGCCGCCAGTGGTCGATCAGCTTGTGCCGGGCCACCCCGATGAGCCACGGCGTGCTCACCGGCGGCGCTCCCGGGTTCCGGCACGCGCTGACGGCGCCGAGGAACGTCTCCGAGGTCAGCTCCTCGGCCACGCCCCGGTCACCGCAGCGCGCGAGCAGGTAGCCGTACACCTCCGGCAGCGCCGTCTCGTAGAGGTCGAGCAGCGCGAAGGCCGGGTCCGGTCGTACCCGCGGTTCGCTCACACCCCCATCGTCGCCCGGGAGAGCGGTTCTCCGACGCCCTTCGCGCGGATTTTCAGCCGCGCGGGTCCGGCAACCGCCGCGCGGCGACCGCGGCGACGGCCATCACGGTCGCCTGCAGGGCGGTGACCAGCAGCAACGCGTCCTGCGCGCCCCACGTCCCGGCCAGCGCGACGTACAGCGTGCCCATGGTCGCGACGCCCAGCGCGAGCGCGCTCTGCTGGGTCGTGGTGAGCATCCCGCTGCCTGCGCCCGCGCTGTCCGCCGGGACCCGCGACAGGACGACCCGGAAGAGCGTCGGCCCGGCCAGTCCCTGCCCGGCGCCGGTCACCAGCATGCCGGGGACGAGGGCGAGGACGGTGACGTCCGGCCAGGCCAGCAGCACGGTGCCGATCAGGGTGAGCAGCCCGAGCACCTGCACGGCCGTGCCGAGCACGATGACGCGACGCCCGAGCCGGGCCACGAACTGGCTGCTGAGCAGCGAGAACACCAGGAACGCGACGGCCATCGGGGTGAGCGCGAGACCCGACGCGAGCGGGCCGAGGTGCAGGCCGTCCTGCAGCACGAGCGCGTAGACGAACAGGAACCCGCCGAACCCGGCGAAGAACGGCACGCCGACCGCCAGCCCGCGGCGCATGCTCGGCATCCGCGCCAGCGACGGCGGCAGCAGCGGCGTCGCGCCCCGCGCTTCGAGCCGGCGTTCCACGGTGACGAACGCGGCCGCGCCGAACGGGACCGCGACGAGCAGCGCCCAGCACCACGCCGGCCAGCCGAGCGCCTGGCCCTCCAGCAGCGGCACGAGCAGCGCGAGCAGGGTCAGGCCGAGCAGGGCGGTGCCCCGCAGGTCCACGCCCAGCGGGTGGTTCGCCCTGGTGTCCGGCAGCAGACGGCGGGCCAGCACCAGGCCGAGCAGCCCGATCGGCACGTTGACCAGGAAGATCGGCCGCCAGCCGCCGCCCGCGAGGTCGACCGACACCAGGACCCCGCCGAGCAGCTGGCCGACGACCATCGAGATGCCGCCGGTGGCGCCGTAGTAGCCGATGGTGCGGGAGCGCCGCTCGCCGGAGGTGGTGGCCTGGATGATCGAGAGCACCTGCGGCACCACCAGCGCGGCCGCCGCGCCCTGGGCGACACGGGCCGCGACCAGCACGCCCGCGTTCGGGGCGAGCCCGCAGACCAGCGAGGTCAGGGTGAACGCGGCCAGGCCGAGGGAGAACACGCGGCGGTGGCCGAACGCGTCGCCCAGCCGCCCGCCGACGACCAGCAGGAGCGCGAACGCGAGGCCGTAACCGGCGACGATCCACTCCAGCGTGGCGGCGGTCGTGTGCAGGTCGGCATTGATGGTGGGCAGTGCGACGTTGACGATGTACAGGTCGATGGGCGCCAGCGCCGCCCCCAGGAGCACGGTGGCGAGCCCACCGCGGGTGAGTGCCTGCCGGGTCTCGGCCGGCGCCAGGGTTGTCGTCATGGTTCCACCGTGGGCTCTCGCGGAGCCTGGTACCAGATAGCGTTGATCCAGGTATCGGGACTACCTGGTAACAGGATCGGTGGCGTGCCAGGCTGGCAGCATGACCACCGCCGTGCGCATGTCCGCCGACGAGATCCGCCGCGCCGAGCTGGCCGCGTTCCTGCGCAGCCGCCGGGAACGGATCTCGCCCGAGCAGGTCGGCCTGCCCGCGGGCGGCCGCCGCCGCACGCCCGGGCTGCGGCGCGAGGAGGTCGCGCAGCTCGCCGGGGTGGGGGTCACCTGGTACACGTGGCTGGAGCAGGGCCGCGACATCCACGCGTCCGAGCAGGTGCTCACCGCGGTCGCGCGGACCCTGCAGCTCGACCAGCACGAGCGCAGCCACCTGTTCACCCTCGCCGGCGCGCCCGAGCCGCCGATGGAGAAGGACTGCAAGGTCGTCACGCCGCAGATCCGGGCGATCCTCGACCAGCTGGAGCCCTTCCCCGCGGCGGTGCAGAACGCGCGCACCGACATCCTCGCCTACAACCGCACCTACGACTGGCTGATGGACGTCGGGAGCGTGCCGGTCGAGGAGCGCAACTCGATGCTGCTGGCCTTCACGAACCCGCGGTGGCGGGCGAGGCTGCGGGACTGGGAGGACGGCCTGCCGCGCTCGGTGGCGCAGTTCCGCGCGTCGATGGCCGAGCACGTCGCAGAGCCGGGCTGGAAGGCGCTGGTCAAACGCCTGCGACGGGAGTCCCCGGAGTTCGAGGCGATCTGGAACCAGCACGACGTCCAGCCGATGCGCAACCTCACGAAGTGCTTCGTGCACCCCGAGGCGGGCCTGCTGAGCTTCGACTACACGCACCTGTGGTTCGGCCGCCGCTCCGAGGTCCGCCTGACGACCTACACCCCCGCCGACAGCGAGACGGCCGCGAAACTCGTCGCCCGCTGATCTTGCGGAACCGGCCCAGGGGCTGGTTGCGTCGTACCCCGGGCAGATTGGGGGACGGATGACCGAGGGCAACCCGCTGGTCGCGGCGCCGGTGTCGACGACGACCGGGGTGACGGGGATCGGGATCCTGGAGTCGGCGCGGGACCTGTCCAACGGGATCAAGGACGGGTCGTGGGTCGAGGGCGGGTTGGGGGCGCTGGGCACGGGTCTCGAGGTCCTGTCGATGGTGATCGATCCGCTGGGCACGTTGGCGCAGTACGGGGTGGCGTGGCTGATCGAGCATGTGCGGCCGTTGAAGGAGGCGCTGGATTGGCTGGCGAGGGATCCGCCGGTGATCCAGTCGTTTTCCGACACGTGGGCGAACGTGGCCAGGGAGGTCGGTGCCGTCGCGGGTGACCTCAAGAACGAGGTCGACGGCGGCACGGCGGGGTGGACCGGTCAGGGGGCGGACACCTATCGGGAGAACGGGGCGGCGCAGGCGGAGGCGCTGGCGGGGGCGGCGTCGCTGGCGGAGGGGATTTCCTCCGGTGTGATGATCATGGGCACGGTGGTGGGGTTCGTGCGCGAGATGGTGCGCGACATCGTGGCCGAGCTGGTGGGGAAGCTGATCACGTGGGCGCTGGAGGCGGCGTGCACGTTGGGTTTCGCGACGCCGTTGATCGCCGCGCAGGCCACGGCGGCGATCTCGTCGGCGGTGACGCGGATCGCGGATTTCATCCGGAAGCTGGTCAAGACGATCGGGAACGTGTCGCCGCGGATCAGCCGGGTGATCGGCAAGCTGGACGAGATCATTCAGCAGTTGAGCAAGCTGGGCCGCAAGCTGGGCGGTGAGGGCACCACCCCGTCGGCCGCGCACGGCGGCGGCGGGAAGGTCGACACGCCGGACCTCGACGGCCCCACGAGCCCGGACACACCGAACAGCCCGGACGGCGTCGACGGCACCCCGGGCACGCCAGGCGCCAGCCGCCCCGGCGACGGTTCCGGGAGCGCGCTCCGGCGGGACGCCGAAGATCCCGACCTCCGTTCCCAGGAACCGGTCGGGCGGTGCGGCCGCCGCGAGCCGATCGACATGGCGACCGGCGAGATGTACCTGGTGCAGAAGGACGTCCAGCTCCCCGGCCTGCTCCCGCTGGTGCTGCAGCGCGTCCACGTGTCGTCCTACCGCTCCGGCCGCCTCTTCGGCCCGTCCTGGGCGTCCACATTGGACCAACGATTGGAGCTGGACGAGCGCGGTGTGTGCTACGCCGGTCCCGACGGGGTGATCCTCGTGTATCCGCACCCGCCCGCGGAGGGCGAGGTCTTCGCGGAGGCGGGCGCCCGATGGCCGTTGGCGCGGGCGGCCGATGGCGGGTACACGATCCGCCAGCCGCAGAGCGGCCGCGTGCTGCGGTTCGCGCCCGCTCGGGGTGGTACCGCGGAACTCACCGCGATCGAGGAACGCACCGACCGGATCGACTTCGACCGTGACCCCTCCGGGATGCCCGTCGCGGTCCGGCACTCCGGTGGGTATCGGGTCGACGTCCGGACCTCCGATGGGCGCGTCACGGAACTCAGCCTGCACGATCCGCCGTCCGGCGGGATTTCCCTGGTGCGGTACGGCTACGACGGTGGCAACCTCGTAGAGGTCGTCAACTCGTCCGGCCGTCCGCTGCGCTTCGCCTACGACCAGGCCGGCCGGATCATCCGCTGGGACGACCGCAACGGCGAGTGGTACGCCTACACCTACGACCACCGCGGTCGCTGCGTCCGCACGGAGGGCTCGGGCGACGCGCTCGCCGGCACGCTCGAGTACGACCTCGAGAACCGGGTGACGACCGAGACCAACTCGCTGGGCCACGTCCGGCGGTACCACTTCAACGAGTTCAACCAGCTGGTGCGGGAGATCGACCCGCTGGGCCACGAGACGCGGTTCGACTGGGACCGTTACCACCGGCTGCTCGCGCACACCGACCAGCTGGGCCGCACCACCCGCTACCGGTACGACGACCGGGGCAGCCTCACCGAGGTGACGCGCCCGGACGGTACGCGGGCGCTGATCGAGTACAACGCACAGGGCCTGCCCGCGACCGCGGTCGACCCCGACGGGTCGGTGTGGCGGTACGAGTACGACGATGCGGGCAACCGCACGCTCGTCGTGGATCCGACGGGCGCGGTGACCCGGTACGGCTACAACGAGTCGGGGCACCTTGCGACGATCACCGACCACTTCGGCAACGTGGTCCGCCGTGAGACCGACTCCGCAGGCCTGCTCACCGCCCTGACGGACCCCGACGGCGGCGTGACGCGTTACCGGCGGGACCAGTTCGGCCGGGTGATCCTCGTCCAGGACCCGGTCGGCGGCGAGACGCACCTCCGCTGGACGGTCGAGGGCAAGCTGTTGTCCCGCACGTTGCCGGACGGCACAACCGAGCACTGGAGGTACGACGGCGAGGGCAACGAGGTCGAGCGGGTCGACGCGAACGGCAACGTGACACGCGTCGAGATGACGCACTTCGACTTCTTCGCCTCGCAGACGGGCCCGGACGGTGCCCGGTTCGACTTCGTCTACGACAGTGAGATGAAGCTCCGCGCGGTTCGCGACCCGCTCGGCGACGAATGGCGGTACGAGTACGACGCGGCCGGCCGCCTGATCGCCGAGACGGACTTCACCGGTCGCGCCATCTCCTACGAGCGCGACGCGGCGGGGCAGCTGGTGTCCCGGACCAACGGTGCGGGCGAGACCACGGTCTTCGTGCGCGACGCCCTCGGCAACGTCGTCGAGCGCAGGTCCCGTGACGGTGTCGCGACGTTCGAATACGACCCGGCGGGGCGGCTTGTCCGCGCTCGCAACGCGGATGCCGACGTTCGTTTCGAACGGGACGCGGCGGGCCGGGTGCTCGCCGAGACGATCAACGGCCGTTCCACCGTTTTCGCCTACGACGCTCTGGGCCGCCGGACGTACCGTCGCACACCCTCGGGCACGGAGAGTTTCTGGGACTACGGCTCGAGCCACCGGCCCGCTTCACTGCGTACCGGCGGGCGGACGTTCACCTTCGGGTTCGATGCCGCGGGCCGGGAGATCGAGCGGTTGCTCGACAGTGGAACGGCGCTGGCGCAGACGTGGACGCCCACGCACCGGCTGGGTTCGCAGACCGTGGCCGGCGTCGCCGACCGGGCGAACGGAACCATGCGGCACCTCTACGAACGCCGCTACCACTACCGGCCCGATGGTGTCGTGAACGCGATCGAGGACGACATCGCCGGAGTCCGGCGCTATGAGCTCGACGCGAACGGCCGGGTGGAACAGGTCGGCAGTCCGGACGGCTACGAGCGGTACTCCTACGATCCGGCGGGCAACATCCGGACCGCGGAGTGGCCGGACACCGACACGGACGGCCAGGGACGGCGCGACTACCAGGGCGCGCTCGTGGTCTCGGCGGGTCGCGTGCGGTACGGCTACGACCGTCAGGGCCGGATCACGTTGCGGCAGAAGAAGCGGCTGTCGGCGAAACCCGACACCTGGCACTACACCTGGAACTCCGAGGACCGGCTGACCTCGGTGGTCACGCCGGACGGCACGCGGTGGCGCTACCTCTACGACGCGCTCGGGCGCCGCATCGCGAAGCTGCGCCTCGCCGCGGACGGGGTCACGGTCGCGGAACGCACGGACTTCTTCTGGGACGGGTCCGTGCTCGTCGAGCAGATCAGCAGTGATGCCACCGCGATCTCCTGGGAGCACGAGCCGAGCGGACGGCGTCCCCTGGCTCAGGTCGAGCGCGTGTTCCGCGGGGACGGTTCGCAGCAGTGGTTCGACCGCGCCTTCTACGCGATCGTCACCGACCTGGCCGGAACGCCGACCGAACTCGTCGACGGGTCCGGCGCCGTCGTATGGCAGGGGCGCCGGACGCTGTGGGGCAAGGCACTGGCGCGCCTGGAGAACCGGGCCGGGACACCGCTGAGGTTCGCCGGTCAGTACTTCGACCCCGAAACCGGTCTGCACTACAACTTCCAGCGTTACTACGACCCGGAGTCGGGGCGCTTCGCGAGCAACGATCCACTCGGGCTCGAGGGCGGGTTCAACCCGCAGGCCTACGTCCCCAACCCGGTCAGCTGGATCGACCCGCTGGGGCTCACGGCCGCGGACGGATGCGGCCCGGACACGCCCGACGGCGAAGACGAGTACGTGCCGCTCTACAAGGCGCCGCAGCGCGGCCTCGGGCAGCAGCAGTACGAGCACGGCTACCGCGCGGACGATTACGGGGGGACGGGACCGTGGGAGGCGGGAGCGTTCTTCGCGCGTGATCGCGAGCTCGCGGACACCTATGCGGGCCACTACGGTGAGGGGGTCATCGAGATCCAGGTCCCGGCTTCGGAGTACGCGGATCGGTTCGCCCGGTTCGAACAGCCGTACCAGGGAGGGCCGCTGACCGAAGTCGAGATTCCCGCGTCTCGTGTGGAAGAACTCAACCAGTACCCGAGAAAGTGGCATCGATGATGAACGACGCGGAATGGGCGGCCGCGAAGGAACGCTTCCCGATCGGCTCGGTGGTGGAGGCCGTGGTCGCGGAGCACCTGCCGTTCGGCATGATCGTGACCCTGCCCGGGGAGGTGCCCGCGTTGATCGACGCCATCAGCTACCGGCCCGGCGGCGAAGACGTGTTCGACCATTCGAAGTGGCCTGCGGTCGGCGAACCGGTGCACGGCACGATCGCCGACCACCGGGACCGCAACCGGCAGATCCAGGTCCGCGTGGGGCCGCCCGTGTGGGAGAAGACCGGGAGTGACCGTTCCTGACGAGCTGCGGCGCCTGCCACCCGAGGAGCAGCGCGCCCGCTTGCGCGCGACCGAGGGCGGCGGCAACTGGCTCGGTCTCATCCAGACCGCGACCCTCTACGCCACCACCCCCGGCGAAAGCCGTGAGTCGTGGGCTCGTCTCGCGGTGGCGGCGCTCGAGGTCGCCCGGGAGACGGGCGCCCTCGCGGATCGGGAAGTCCGGCCGCGGGAAGCCAACCTTGCCCGCAACCTCGACGACCCGGTCGCCGCCGGGCTGCGGCCCGACGACGTGGCGGCCGCGTGCCTGGCCCTGGCCGGGATGACCCCGGCCGAGGCGGCGGCGGTGGAGTGGTCCCTGCGCGCCGAGGACGTCGGCAAGATGCGCACGCTGCGCCGGGTCCGCAACGTCGTCGTGCCCGCGGTCGAGCTGAGCGACCGGGTGGCGAGCGAGGAGCTGCGCCGGGAGCTGGAGGAGTGGCGCGCGGTGCTGCCGCGCCTGCCCTGACCTCGCGCGTACCGCCCGAGTCGTAATCCAAGAGCCGCTCTTCGACGGACGCGCGGGGCGGCCGTCTGCCGTAGCTTCGGGGGCGTGCGTGACCCCCGCCGGTGGCCGGCTCTCGTGGACGTGGTGCTCACCCTCGTCCCGCTGGGGTTCGTCCTCGTGACGACCACCGTGGCGGGCCGGGCGCAGCAGCATCCGCTCGACCTGTCCGGCTACCTGTGGCTCACCGCGGCCGCGTTGCCGTTGTTCGCCGTGCGGCGGGTGCCGTTGCCGGTCTTCGTCGTCACCGCCGCGCTGACCTGGGCCTACTACAGCACGGACCACCCGGGCGGGCCCGCGGTCGTGGTGCCGACCATCGCGCTGTTCGTGCTCACCCGCGCCCGCGGGCCGCTCGTCGCGGGCATCGCCGGGTCGGCCGTCATCCTGGCCGGGCTGGTCGTCTACTTCGCCCGCGGCGGTGAACTCGTGCTCGACGCCCGCGCCGGGTTGTTCGTCGTCTGGCTGGTCGCCGTCCTCGGCATCGGCACCGCCGTCCGCAACCGCGTCGCGGCCAGGCTCGCCGCCGAGCAGGAGGCCGCCGAACGGCAGTCCCGGCTCGCCGAGCAGGAGCGGCTCCGCATCGCCCGCGAGGTGCACGACGTCGTCGCCCACAGCCTCGCCATGATCAACGTCCAGGCCGGTGTCGCGGTGCACGTCGCGGACCGGCGGCCGGACCAGGCCGTCGCCGCGTTGCAGGCGATCAAGGAGGCCAGCGCGACCGCGCTCGCCGACCTGCGCGCCACCGTCGCCGTGCTGCGCTCCGGCCAGGGCCTCGGGCCCGCGCCCAGCCTGAAACAGCTCGGCGAACTGCTCGACCACACCCGCGCGACCGGCCTGACCGTCCGCGTCCACGGCTCGCCCGGCGAGCTGCCCGCCCCGGTCGACGGCGCGGCCTACCGCATCCTGCAGGAGTCGCTCACCAACGTCGTCCGGCACGCCAACCAGCCCCGCACCGTCGACATCCGCTTCGCCCGCCGCGACGGACAGTTCCGGCTCGTGGTGCGGGACGACGGCCGCGGTGCGGAAACCCCCACCGTCGGCAATGGCCTGCGGGGCATGCAGGAACGCGCCGCCGCGCTCGGCGGCAAAGCCGAGGCCCGCGTGGTCGACGGCGGTTTCGAGGTCCGCGCGGAACTACCCCTGGAGGAGACATGATCCGGGTCGTGCTCGCCGACGACCAGGCGCTGGTGCGCGCCGGGTTCCGCGTGCTGCTGGAGACCGAGGACGGGTTCGAGGTCTGCGGCGAGGCCGCGGACGGCGCGCAAGCGCTTGCCCTGGCGCGGGAACACCGGCCGGACGTGGTCGTCATGGACATCCGCATGCCCGGCGTCGACGGCCTCACCGCCACCCGCGAGATCACCGGCGACCCGGACCTGGCCGAGGTGAAGGTCCTGGTCCTGACCACCTTCGACGTCGACGAGTACGTGTTCCAGGCCCTGCGTTCCGGCGCCAGCGGGTTCCTGCTGAAGGACACCGACCCGGTCGAGCTGCTCCGCGCGCTGCGCGTGGTCGCCTCCGGCGAGGCCCTGCTCGCGCCGACCGTCACCCGGCGGCTGATCAGCGAGTTCGTCGGCCGCCCGGAGAACCGGCGCATCGACACGGCCGCGGTGCAGCGGATCACCGACCGCGAACGCGAGGTGCTGGCGCTGGTCGCGGGCGGTCTGTCCAACGACGAGATCGCCGCCCAGCTGGTGATCTCCACGGCCACCGCGCGCACGCACGTCAGCCGCATCATGACGAAACTCGGCGCGCGGGACCGCGCCCAGCTCGTCGTGCTCGCCTACGAGTCCGGCTTGGTCACGCCGCGCGGCTCACGGTGACGCAGCACGGCCACCAGCCGCACCAGGAACACCACGGCGATCAGGCCGACGAGGCCGATCTGGATCCACATCCGCGCCTCCTTCCCGTGCCCGATGCTCTGCTCGGTAGGCGCGCGGGAGTGGGAGGAGGTTGCGTGACACGCCGAAGTCACCCGTTGGGGGTGACCGGCTCACCTGCGAGGATGCGCGTCAGCGACCAGACGCGGTGCGGATCGAGGTCCACCGGGCGGGGCGCCGGATCGGGCCGCAACCGGCTCAGCAGGACCTGCTGGACCAGCGCGGTCGGCACACCGCGGGTGGCCAGCCGCCGCCAGAAGACGTGGTCCTCCAGGCCGTCGGCCAGCGGGTCCTCGGTCCAGCCGCCGAACGACTCGGCCAGTTCGCGGCGCACCAGGTACCCACTACCCAGGTAGGGCAGCTCCGCCAGCCGCCGCTCCTCCGGGGGCAGCGCGGCGACCAGTCCTTCGACCGGGTCGGCGACCGGGCAGTGCACGACGTCGACGTCGGCGGAGGCGGCGACCAGCCGTTCCAGCAGCCGGCGCGAGGCCCGCAGCCCGCCGTCGAGCACCAGCAGCCACGGCGCGGACGAGCGCTCCAGCAGCCGGTTGCGCGTGTACCCGCGGCCCAGCGGCAGCTCGTGCCGCAGCAGGTCGGCTGGCCGGGGGCGGGGCCGCGGCGCGACACCGTCCTCGCCGACGAGGATCCGGCGCGGCAGCACGGTGCCGGCGAGCAGGTCGCGGACCAGCGGGTCCGGATCCGGTTCGCCGGGGCGGCGGACCAGCAGCACGTCCACCTCGGCCCGGTCGGCGTCCGGGAACACCGTGGGCACCGCCGAGGGCAGCCACTCCACGCCGGACGTGCGGCGCGCGTCCACGGTCTGCTGGCCCATGCGCGTGGCGAGCGGCGGGTTCTCGGCCGGCGCCCCCAGCGACCGGGTGCCGGCGAACCGCACGTCCCAGGAGGGGGTGTCGATAGCCAGCGGCCGCGGCTCCTCGACGGCTGTGGTCTCGGCGAGCGGGGCGCTCGCGGGCACCCCGGGCGAGGCGGTCAGCACCCGTTCAGCCAGTTCGACGAGCGTTTTCGCCGAGGCCAGCGGGTCCAGCGCGGTGCGCACGAACTCGTACCCCGCCAGCCGCAGGTCGCGTTCCCGCTGCGGGTCCGCGGCCAGCGCCGCGGCCGCCGCGCCGAGCGACTCCGGCCGCGTCACGACCAGGTGCGTGCCGGACACCAGCGGCGCGAGGTCAGTGGACGGCTCGGTCAGCACCACGCAGCCGTTGCACAGCGCCTCCAGCACCCGCACCCACTCCAGCGCCCGCGACCGCTCGCGGTGCAGGTTGAGCAGGAACCGCGAGTTCGCCAGGTGCGCGAACTTCGCCTCGCCGGGCAGGAAGTCGACCCGCCGCGGGCCCATCGGCTCGTGCGGCGGGGTGAGCAGCCGGACCCGCAGGTCGGCGAGGTCGCCGGCGTAGGACGCGAGCAGCTTGGACCGGCGCCGTTCCGCGGTGCCGAGGTAGGTCACGTCGATCTCGCGGGCGCTGTCCGGGTCGCCGCCCCACGCGTCCCACAGCGGCGAGTACCCCAGCTGGAAGTGCTCGACCGGGATGCCGCGGCGGCGCAGTTCGGCGGTCGAGTCGTGGTTGATGTCCACCGCGCCTGCCAGCCCCGGCAGCAAGGCCGCGCTGCGCTCGAAGGTCGCCGTGCCCGGGTGCTCGACGCAGAAGGCGATGGTGCGGCGCCGCTGCTCCTCGGTCGGCTGGTCGGCCTCCGGGGTCACCACGAAGTACTCGTGCGGCACCACGACGTAGACCGTGTCGGCGTCCGCGTCCGGGTAGCGGCCGGTCGCGGTGGTCGCGTGGAACCCGGCTCGCCGCACCGAATCGGCGACCACCTCCAGCAGCTCCGCCATGAACCCGGAGCCGCCGGTCGCGGACACGAAGCAGAGCTGCGCGGTCATGAAGTCCGCCGCCGCACGGCCCGCAGCGGCGCGGTGACCCGCCAGCTCACCGTCGCCCGCGTCGCGTCCAGTTCCCGCGCCAGCTCGGCGGCCCGCTGCTCGGCGGCGAGCGTTCCGCTCTCGGTGAGCGGCGCCTCGGCAGGCGCCGCGCCGGACAGCTGCAGCTCCGCGTCCAGCAGCCGCAGCCGCAGCCGGTCGCGTTCGCCGCGGGTCTCGGCCAGCTCGGCGCGCAGCGAATCGCGTTCGGCGCGGGCGACCAGCACGTCCCGCGCCAGCGCGTCGGCCTGCTCGGCGCGTTCGGCGACGCCGGCGAGCTTCTCCACCTGCTTCACCAGCTGGTCGCGGTGCTTGGTCAGCTCGCGGATCTGCAGTTCCGACTCGCGCAGTTCGGTGCGCAACCGCTCGCGCTCCTCGGTGAACGCGACCCGCTCGGCCCGCAACCGGGTCAGCTCGGCGCGCACCGCACCTGGCAGCTCGTCGGTCATCCCCGCTCCTTCACCAGCTCGGTGAGCACGTCGGCGTACTCGGCGGCGTAGCCCGCCGGGTCCAGCCAGCCGTGCAGCTTTTCGTAGGCGTTCGCGGCGATCGCGCGCCGCCGGTCCGCCGGGGTGTCCAGGGCACGCAGCAGCGCGACGGTGAGCGCGTCCGCGTCGTTGGGCTCGAACAGCCAGCCGCTGTGCCCGTCGGCGATCATCTCCCGCGCGCCGAACACGTCGCTGGCCACGACCGGCAGGCCGCAGCACACGGCCTCCAGGATCGAGCGCGGCAGCGACTCCACGTCGGAGCTGTTCACGAACAGGTCCGCCGCCTCGAACCACGGCGCCGGGGCGCGCTGGATCGGCACCAGGTCGACCCAGTCCCGCAGTCCGGTCCGCTCGGTGAACTCGGCCAGCGCGAGCCCGTACGGCGACGGGTGGTGGCCGACGATGCTCAGCCGGATCCCCGGGTGCGCCCGCCGGACCCGGTCCATCGCGCTGATCAGCAGGCCCTGTCCCTTGCGCGGCTCCAGCACGCCGACGTTGAGCAGCAGCGTGGTGTCCTCGGGGATGCCGAGTTTCCGCCGCGCCGCTCGACGGTCGCGTTCGGACACCTGGCCGCCGTAGGCGACCATCGGCGTGCCGTAGCGGATCGTGCGGCAGCGCGCCGGGGACGAGAACGGCAGGAACATCTCGCGCGTGGCGTCGGCGACGAACAGCAGCCGGTCGGCCTCGCCCAGCGTGCTCACCCAGCGCTCGCGCACCGGCGGCAGCAGGCCGGCCGGACCCCAGTTCTGGTACGAGAAGTCGTTGAGGTCGAAGCTCTCGTGCAGCACCCACGCGGTCGGCAGCCCGGCCCGGATCGCCGCGTCCGCGCCGGGGAACGCGCCGAGCGTGTTGACCAGCGCGACCGAGGCGTCGGTGCCACGCGCGAACTGGGCGAGCTCGGCGATGTGCCCTTCGTAGGAGGCGACGTCGTGCACCCGGTACGGCGAGGTGAGGTGCACGTCGATGCCGTGCCCTTCGCAGTCCGCGCGCAGTTCGCCGTCGAGCTGGGTGACGACCGTGATGCGCCAGCCGTGCCGGGTCGCGAGCCGGTCCAGCAGCTCCTGCAACCACAACTGCCCGCCGCCGACCGCGAGGCTGTGCGTGAACACCAGCACGTGCCGCGGATCCGTGCCGCCACGCGGCCGCGCCAGCGCCTTCCGCGTGCGGTCGGCGAGCCGGGCGGCCAGCGCGACGTCGGCGTCCTCGGCGGCGGGGTTGGACAGCACCACCTCGCGCGCCTCGGAGGTCCACTCGCCGGACAGCTCGCCGCGGACGCGGACCCGCACCGACAACGCGCGGTCCTCCCCGGCGGGCAGGTCGACCGGCACCCGCGCCTCGAACCCGCTGACCCCGGCGTCCGGGAAGTCCGGCAGGTGGTCGGCCACGTCCGGCCGCGGCAGGCGGGTGCGGGCGCGGACCGGTTCACCGCCGTCCACCAGGACCTCGACCAGCGACGGCGCACGCGAATCGAGCAGCACCCAGCCACGCACGAACACGACATCGCCCTGCGGGTTGTCGCCGTGCTTCGGGGTGTCGATCTCGTACAGCCGCAGCGGTTCCTCGTCGCCGAAGCGACCGACCTCGACCACGGCGCCGGTCAGCGCGTCGCCGTTCGCGGCGCGGACGACGACCTCGTGCCTGCCGGTCGGCACCGGGTCTTTCGTGCGGATCAGCAGACCGGTCGTGCCCGGCGGTTCGGTGCCCGTGTCGTGGCGCCGCACCTCCGCCTCGGACCCTCCGATGTGGACGGTCACGGTCTCGCCCGCGGTGACCCACCCGCGCAGCTCGAACAGGTGCCCCACCGGCCGTCCCGGCCGCACCAACCCGGCCGTTGCGTTCATCGTCCCGCCTTCAACGTCTCTTCGGCGTCCTTGACCAGGATCAGCACGTCCTGGTGGCCGTCCCAGCCCGCCTCGACGTACCCGGCAAGGCGCAGCCGCGGGGTGAGGACGTGCCCGGTCACCCACTCCGGCGTGCTCAGCGAGATGCCGTACCCGGGCTGGCCGGGGTAGTCGGCGTAGCCGAACCCGTGGTCACGGTAGTCCGCCAGCACCCGGGCGTGGTCCGCGGCCGTCAGGCCGTATTCGCCGCCGTTGGCCATCCGCCACGCGACACGGCGGCCGTGCGTGGTGACCACCGCGACCCCGCCCGGCGCGAGCGCGCGCTCGAAGTAGCCCAGCAGCGCGTCCCACGCCGCGATGTCCAGGTGGGTCAGCACCGAACCGGACCAGATCAGGTCGATGTCGCTGACCTGCGGGATCTCCTCGATGCGCACCGACGCGGGCAGCCCGATCGCGCCGAAGAACCGCACGCAGTGCTCCACGCCGTCCAGTTCGATGTCGGAGGCGACGAGTTCGGCGTCCGGGAAGGCGGCCCGGAACGTGCGCAGCACCCGGCCGTAGCCGCAGCCGAAGTCGAGCACCCGCCGCGGCGCGGGACGGCCGGCGGCCTGCAGTCCGTGCAGGCACGCCCGCAGCGCCTGCCCGGCCACCGCGAAGTAGTGCTCGGTGTTGCCGCGGAACATCGAGTCGCCGGAGGCGATGATCCGGTCGACGCGGGCCATGGTTCGGGCGACCTGCGCGTCCAGTTCGGTCGGGGCCGGGGTGTGCCGCGTGGTCTCCTCGGCGAGACGGCGGCGCCAGGCCAGTCGCATCGCGTCCCGCTCGTGGTCCAGACCGGGACCGGAGGTGACGCCGCAGCGCCGGATGGCCTGGAACTCCGCCTCCCGCTCGGCGGCCGCGTCGACGAACGCCGTCGGGCGGTCGAGCAGGACACCGAGCCAGGCGGCCAGGTCCCGCACCGTCGTGCCGGGCGCGGCGCCCGCCCAGCCCGCGCGGGCGAGTTCGTCCGCGAGCAGCAGCAGGCCCCGGTCGATCACCTCGCCGGCAGTCGTTCCGGCGCGCTCCCACTCCAGGTCGATCGCCCGCGGCGGGTCGCTGACCAGCACGTTCGACGGGATCAGGTCCCACGACGGGTTCGCCCGCACCAGGTCCGCCCACGCGGTCAGCAGCTCCGCGGCCCGCCACGGCTGTTCGGCCAGCACCTCGGGCAGCGTCGGGGCGTCGACCACGACGTCCGTCCACTCGCGCACCGCGACCGGCCCCGGTTCCTGCGGCAGCAGGGGAGTGCGGCGGATCTCGTCGCCGACCACGTCCGCGCGGGTGCACCAGCGGGCCGCGCGGTCGGTGTTGAAGTAGGTGGCGAGCAGGCCGTCCGGCCACAGCCGGGCGGCGGGTTCGCCTGCCGAGGCGAGGAACAGCAGGCCGTCCACGGTGTCCAGGCCGAGACCGCCCTCGACCATCTCGGCCCATCGCTCGTCGCGGCCGGACAGCTCCACCGCCAGCCGCGGGTGCCGGTCGAGCAGTTCGGCGGTGATCACGGCACGGGTGATCCGGTGACCGGGGAGGCAGCCGAGGACCTTGTGGACGGTCAGCCCGGCCTCGGCCAGCCGCCGCTCCCAGTGGCGGCGGGACTGCCCGCCCGGCCTGCCCACGCCGAGCCGGTTCGGCACCGCCAGGCACAGCACCCCGCCGGGCTTCAACAGGTCCGCGTGCTCGACGTCGGACGCGACGACCAGGTCGTACCGCTCGCCGGGGACCTCGTCCAGCACGCGCACGCCGGGCAGATCGGCGGTGCGGGCCCGGACGGCCTCCGCGTGGTCGGGCTCGACGGCGTCGACCCGCGCCACCCGCTCGCCGAGGTACCGCGTCACCGCGCCGTGGCCCGCGCCCACTTCGAGCACGTGCGCGTCCGGCGGCAACCGGAGCGCCCGCAGCGCGTTGGCCCGGCCGTGGTCGAGCTGGTCCCGCTCGCCGGGCGCCAGCGCCGCGAAGTGCAGCTCGTCGGACAGCGCGGTGTGGTCGGCGGCGTTGCGGATGATCTCGGCGACCAGGTCGCTCACGATCAGCCCACCGGATAGGGCAGCAACATCGAGCGGACGGTCCGCTGGTAGGCGCCCGACAACGCGGCCTCGTCGGCCAGGTCGCCCTGCGTCACGTTGACGCGGATCAGGTTCTCGCCCGACACCCAGGTGGCCCGGTACACGATCGGCGAGGCGACGAGCTTGTGGAACACCACCTGCGGCGGGATGTTCGGCAGCTGGTCGCTGATCAGCACCAGGCCGTTGCGCACGTAGTACTGGCGCAGCTGGCCGGCGAGCGCGGTCGCGGTGGCGGAGCTGTCCAGCGGGATGACCGTCACCGAGATCTTCTCGTTGCCGGGACCGCTGGCGTCCGGCTGGCGCTGCGAACCGCGCCAGGCGACCTCCTGCACCGAGCGGCTGCTCAGCAGCGTGGCCTCGCCCTCATCCATGATCCCCAGGTCGACCAGCCGGTTGACCGGCAGCAGCCCGCTCTGGCCGTCCGCGGTGCCCTCGGTCGGCGGGATCTTGTCCAGCAGCGCCTGGTTGGGCGAGTTGCTGGCGGCGCTCGAGGTGGGCGGCGCCTGCGTGGTCGTGGTGCCGGCCTGGGTGTCGTCACCGCCGGAGGTCGTCAGGAAGATCGTCAGGCCCGCGGCGACCAGCACCACGACGACCGCGACGGAGATCCAGACGGCCTTGCCCTTGCCCTTGGCCGGCTTGTCGTCGAAGGCCTCCGGACCCTGCGCGACCGGGCTGATCGGCGGGAAGTCGGAGCCGCCCCACGGCGGGCTCGCGTCGGACTCCGGCGCGTTCCACGGCTGCTGCACCGGCTGCGGGCCGGACTGGGGGAACCCGGCGGGCGGGGAGGCCGGGAAGCCCGCGGGCGGCGACTGCGGCGCGGGCGGGTTGGCGACGTACTGGGTGCGCTCCGGGTCCACCGGCGGCCTGGCCTGCCAGTTCGGCGAGACGGCCTGTGTCGGCTCCGCGGAGAAGTTCTGCGGCTGCTGCTGGGGCGGCTGCGGCGTGCCCTGCGGCGGGCTGATCGGCGCGATCACCTGCGTCGAATCCGCGGAGTTGTCCTGCTGCTGCGGCGCCGGCTGCTGTGGCTGGGACGCGCTGTCGCTGTAGGACACCGCGGACGAGAGCACCTGGTCCCGGCGGACGCGGTAGTCGTCCGCGGAGAGACGTCCCGAGGCAAGCTCTTCGTCCAGCTTGCGCAACTCCTCCTGCCAGGACACCCGGTAGCCCCCTAATCTGCTCTGGACGAGGCGGAACGCGTCCGCCGGATAGCGCTACGGTGACGACGCACATTGTGCACGCCTACCCTGCTCATCGCCGGTGAGGGTCATTTCGTGACCTTGTTCTGGTTAGGGTGTGACGAGGAGGGGGCGAAATGGCGGCACGCTGGCCCGCCGTGGCCGCGGTCGCCGGGGGAACCGCGCTCATCGGCCTGCACGGCTGGTCCTACGGCAACTGGATCAACGACGACGCGGCGATCACCTTCGCCTACGCGCGGGACCTCGTCGACGGCGCGGGGCCGGTGCTCCAGCCGGGTGCCGAACCCGTCGAGGGGTTCTCGAACCCGGCCTGGCTCGTCCTGCTGGTACTGGGGAAGGTGCTGCGCCTCTTCGACACCGGCGCGATCTTCGGTGTGCCCGACTACGTCCTGTTCCCGAAAGCGCTCGGATTGCTGTGCTGCGCCGGTGTTCTCGCCGCGTGCCACTTCGCGGTGAGCCGTGTCACGCGGTGGGCGTGGCTGGTGACGTTGTTCGCGGGCGGGTTGCTGGCCGCGATCCCGTCGTTCGTGATCTGGTCGCTGTCCGGTTTGGAGAACCCGCTGTACGCGCTGGCGGTGGCTTGGCTGGCGGCGCTGTTGTTCGGCGCGGTGGCGGACGGGCGGGTGGCTGCCGTGCGGGTCGGTCTCGCCGCCGGTCTGCTGGCGGTGGTGGCGGCGCTGACCAGGCCGGACGGGGCGATCTTCCTGGTCGCGTACCCGGTGGTGGCGCTGGTGTTCGCGCGGCGGTGGCGGACGCTGCTCCCGGCGGGGGTGTCGGTGCTGGCGTTCGCGGTGCCGTACGGCGCGTACCTGTTGTGGCGGCACGCGGAGTTCGGGCGGTGGGTGCCGAACACGGCGGTGGCGAAGAACCAGCAGCCGCCGGCGTGGTCGAACGCCGGGCGGGTGGTGGAGCCGGTGGAGTACCTCGGCTGGCCGGTGGTGCTGGCCGGGCTGGTGACTGTGGGGCTGGCGTTCTGGCTGGTCCCGGCGTTGCGGCGGCCGTTGGTGGCGTGGCTGGTGCCAATGGTGCTCGCGCTGGCGGCGTACTGCGTGCTCAACCCGGAGCCGGGCGGCGAGTTCCGGTTCGCGACTCCGTTTTGGACGTTGGCGGCGCTGGTCGCGGCGCTGGCGGTGGTCGAGGTGATGCGGGCGCTGTCGGTGCGGTGGCGGGCGGTGCTGGCGGTCGTGCTGGTGGCCGCGGCGGTGCCGAGCGCGCCCGCGCTGGCGGACTCGGGGCGCGGGTTCGCGAGCGGCCCGGTGGTGCCGCTGTGCCAGATCGCGGACCGGTACGGGCGGTTGTTCAACGGGTACGCGGACACGATCGGCTTGCGGCAGGGGTCGGTGCTGCTGCCGGACGTCGGCGGGACGGCGTTGACCAGCCGGTTGCGGGTGGTGGACTCGGTGGGGCTGGCGGACGCGCGCATCGCGGACCTGGTGTCCACGGGGGACTTCCAGGGGTTGCGGGACTACGTGTTCGACGAGGTCAAGCCCACGTTCATCCACACGCACGTGCCGTGGACCGACCTGACGGGGCTGACGTCGGACGGGCGCCTGGCGGTCGAGTACGCGGCGGTGGTGCTGGACCGGACGGGCAAGAACGGCGACTGGGTGCGACTGGACGCGCTCGACGGCGACGACCTGGTGAACCTGCGGGCGTACGCGCGGGTCACCGTGCCACGCGTGGAAGCCTCGCGCGCGGCGGCGGTGACCGGGCGGTGTGGTGACGTGCTGCGGCCCGGCCAGGTGCCCTAGTTCGGCGGGAGGGCCGTGGCCAGGGAGGTCTTGGTCTGGGCGAGGCGTTCGGCCAGCGAGTTCGGGTCGCCGTCGAGGCCCTGGGACACCCAGATCGCGACGGCGTAGCTGCCGGAGGTGTACCACGTGCCGCTCATCTGGCCTGCCGAGTTGCTGCCGGTGACGGCCTTCGCGTCGGTCGACCCGGACGGGACGGTCTGCAGGCCGGCGGTGAGGGAGTGCTCGTAGAGGCCGCGGGTGATCGAGGCCGCGGCGGCGGGCGAGCTGGCGGGGACGACCAGGACGAGGTAGCCCTGCGGGCCCTGGGAGGAGCCGCGGAAGATGACCTGGTTCGCGCCGTTGTCCTTAAAAAGCTGGCCTTCCTCGCGGGAGTACAGCTTGAGGTCGATGCCCTGCTCGACGGTCAGGGTGCCGTTGTTGGTGCTCGGGGTGCCCGGCAGGGTCGGCAACCGCGCCTCGACGGCCTCCGGCGAGCTGACGGCGGAGGTGGTCGGCTGGGCGGTCGTGGTGGTGTTGTCGCCGCGCAGGAACCACACACCGGCCGCGACCATCGCGAGCACGACGACGACGCCGAGGGTGATGAACAACCAGGTGGGCTTGCGCTTCGGCGGCGCCTGCAACACGGGCGCGGCGTCGAAGGGAAGCTGCTGACCGGGCCCGTGCAGCGGCGGCGGCGGGGACATGCTGGGCAACGGCCGGGCAGGCGGAGGCACCGGATTCGTGACGACCGTCGGAGCGTCCTCGATGGAGGGGAAGCGCATCGAATCGGTGGCCCGCTCGTCGGCCGGGCTGGGGGCGCTCGTGGGCTTCTTGGTGGCGAGCAGCTGCGCCGAGATGCTCTGGGTGGGCCCTTCCTCCGTGGCGAGCGCACTGCCCACCTCGGGAGCCTGCTCACCCTGCGGTTGGCTCTGGGATTGGCCGGCTTGCGGCTGATTCTGCTGCTGGCCCTGCGGTTGGTCGGCCTGCTGGCCCTGCGGCTGGCTCTGGCCGCCTTGCTGCTGCCCAGCCTGCGGCTGCCCGCCCGGCTGCCCAGCCTGAGACTGGCCGCTGTGCGGCTGCCCCTGCGCGACCTGCGCGTGCCCGGCTTCAGCCTGCGGCTGGCCGGCCTGCGGCTGCTCCTGCTCCGTCTGGCTGCCCCCACCCTGGGGCTGGCCTTGCCCGGGCTGCGGTTGGGCGCCCGGCTCAACCTGGCCGCCCTGACCCTGCCCGACCTGACCCGCCTCGACCTGAGCCGGACCAGCCTGCGGCTGCCCCGCCGGAGCTTGCCCCGTCGCGCCGGTCTGAACCTGCCCGTACCCGTCCTGCGGCTGCCCGACTCCAGCAGGCGCCTGCCCCACCTGAGGCTGAATCCCCACCTGCTGCCCCGGCGCACCCGGAGCCTGCGGCTGCCCCGGCACCCCGGCGGGCCCCTGCGGCACCCCACCCACCGGCTGCTGCCCGTACTCGCCCGGGGGCACCTGCCCCTGCGGCCACCCCTGCGGCGCGAAACCCTGCGGCCCCCCGCCCTGCGGCGCGCCCTCCTGAGGCCACCCCTGCGGCGTCTGCGGCCACGGCGCCTGCCCCGGCTGTGGAGCGAACCCCGAACCGGCCGGATTCGCACTCTGCCACTGAGGCGCCCCGTCAACCCGCCCCCGCGGCGAGGCGACGGACGCCGGCGCCACGTTGCCCGACGCGGCGGCGAGCAGCTCGTCCCGCATCTTGCGGTGCTGGTGCTGGGTGATGGTCCCGTTGGCGAGCTCGGCGTCCAAACGGCGCAGCTCGTCCTGCCAACTCATCCCGGGGCTCCTCGGTCAACTTGCGCACGGTGGACGTCACCGAGAAGATAGCGCGATCACCGGTTCGATGGGTGCGGATGTGTCCGATCTGCCCTGCCTACCCCGCCGGCAGCAGCGGCTCCACCTTGTCGGCGAACGTCCGTGCGTCCGGGCACGCTCGAATGCCGTCGGCGGTATCGGACAGCGTGGCTATGACCAACACCCGTGCGTGCTCGGTCACCTCGAGTGCGATAGCGCAACCGCCGGTTGTGGTCTGCGCCTGCATCGCCCTTCGGCCGTTGATCGAGGAATTCACCACACCGGTGTTGGCCGTCGCGAATTCACTGAGTCCCTGTTCGGGATCCAGGGCCAACGCGAACGATCCCCAACCCGGCTTCACCGCGACGCACTGGTTCCGCGCGCTCTTGTTTTCCCCCGGGTTGAACCCCTGGCCTGCGTTGAGCTGATCCAGGAGCCGGCAAGCGTTCAGCCCGTTGAACACGTCCGCGCTCGCTGTCGGTGCGGTCGTGGGCGCGGGTGACGCTGTGCCGGCCACGGTGCTGGTGCATCCTGCCGCCGCGGCCGCGAAGCACACGAAGCCGGCCACAGCGTTGATGGTGCGGAACTTTGTGCTCACCGGGGTTCCTGGTCCTTGAAGGTGCTGAGAGTCTCGCTCACCGCGTCGTCGGCAACCTGGTACTTGCTGATCGCGATTTCGACCGCCTGCTGGAGAGTGGTCAGCAAGTCGACGGCAGCCGTGAAAACCTGGACGAGCGACTGGTCGTCCGAATCCATTGCGGTCAGGAAGTGGGCGGATGCCTTTTTGGCGTAGTCGTCGTTGCCGAATTTGGGCGCTTGCTGGAGCAGGTAGATCCTCGGCCGGATACCGTCCAGGCGTTCCTTCATCTGCTCGATGGCGCGGCGCAGGTGTGTGCCCGTCTCCTCGTCCACCGCCCACCGGCCGGCTTGCGCGTCCGCCAGCATGCGCTTCGCGTCGGTGTTCATCGTGTTCAGTTGTTGCTCGCCGCCGAAGACGTTGGCCACCTGGGTGGCCACGTCGCCGGAGTTGTCGCTCATGAGCCCTCCCTCGCTCGGCCAGCACGATATCGCCCGGGCTGCCCAGCTGCCAGCGACTACGCCGCCTCCTCCAGGTACGCCGCCGCTTGCAGGGTGAACAGTGACGCGTAGTCGCCGCCCTGGGACATCAGCTCCTCGTGCGTTCCTTCCTCCGCCAGGCGGCCCCGGTCGAGCAGCAGGATCTTCTCCGCCTGCCGCACCGTCGAGAACCGGTGCGAGATGTACAGCGTCGTCCGGCCCTCGGACAGCGCGCGCAGCCTCGCGAACAAATCATGCTCCGCCGCGGCGTCCAGCGCCGATGTCGGCTCGTCCAGGATCAGCACCGGCGCGTCCCGCATGAAGGCCCTCGCCAGCGCAATCTTCTGCCACTCCCCGCCGGACAGCGACACCCCCTGGTCGAACCACCGGCCCAGCGGGCTGTCGAAACCCCGCGGCAGCCGGGAAATCCGCGAAGCGACCCCGGCCCGCTCCGCCGCGTCCTCGATCCGCGGCCGGTCGTCCAGGGCGCCCAGCTGCCCGAGCCCGATGTTCTCCGCCGCCGTGCCCTGGTACGTCACGTAGTCCTGGAACATCGCCGAAATCCGGGACCGCAGCTCGTCCGGGTCGAACTCCCGCAGGTCCACCCCGTCCAGCAGGATCCGGCCCCCGGTCGGGTCGTACAGCCGGCACAACAGCTTGATCAGCGTCGACTTGCCCGCCCCGTTCCGCCCGACGACCGCCACCGTCTCCCCGGGCCGGATCTCGAACGACACGCCGTCCAGCGCCTTCTCCCCGGCGCCCGGGTAGCTGAACGACACGTTCTCGAACTCGATGTGCCCCCGCACCGGCTCGGGCAGCGGCTTCGCCACCGCGGGCGCCGTGATCCGCGGCGTGGTCCCCAGGAAGTCGTACAGCGTGTCCAGGTACAGGTTGTTCTCGTACATTCCGGAGAACCCGCTGAACAACCCCTGCACCGACGTCTGCACCGCCGCCGCGGCCGCCGTGTACAACGCCAGGTCCCCGATCGTCAGCCGCCCGGCCACCGCCTCCAGCGCGATGTACAGCGCGATCCCGGAACCGGCCAAAGTGGACAACAGGCTCCACGCCGTCCCCACGAAGTTGCGCCGCGTCGTCAGCTTCCGCTCACGCGCGTAGTAGTTCTGCCCGAGCCGCCGGAACCGGTCCACCAGGTACGGCCCGAGCCCGAACAGCTTGGTCTCCTTGGCGTAGGTATCGGTCGTGACCAGCGAGTTCAGGTAGTCCATCCGCCGCCGGATCGGCGACATCCACAGCGACAGCACGAACGCCCGCGACCCGTACTTCGACTGCGAGATGAACGCGGGCACCGGTGCGAGCAGCGCGACGACCGCCAGCAGCGGGCTCACCGACACCAGCAGCACCACCATGCTGCCGAACGTGATCGCGGTGCGCCCCAGCCCCAGCGCCGAGGTCAGCATCGACACCGGCCGCTGCGGCGCCTCCTGCGACGCCTGCCGCAGCTGGTCGTAGGACTCCGAATCCTCGAAGAACTGCAGGTCCAGCCTGCTCGCGTGGTCCATCACGCGGTGCCGGATGGTCAGCGTCATCCGCTCCTGCAGCAGCTGCTGCGCCGCGTTCGTCAGCGCCGTGCTGATCGCGGTCATCGTGAACACGCCGAACTCCAGCGCGGCCAGCTCGACGATCCGCGTGGTCGTCCCGTGCCCCTGCACCGCCGCGACCACCGCGTCCAGCAGCAGCTTCGCCACGTACGCGGTCAGCGTCGGCATCAAGCCGCTCACCACAGTGGACAGTGCGATCAGGACGGTGGTGAGCGGGCTCGCCTGCCAGGCCAGCCGGAACACCCGCGGCAACCCGCGCACCGTCCCGCTCGTCGCCTGCCGCAACCGGGCCAGCCGGGACCGCAGGTCCTTCGGCTCGTCCGCCCGCGCCGGGTCCGGGATGTCGACCGGGCCGGTCAGGCCGCTCTCGGCGACCGAACTGCTGCGCCGCCGCATCTGCCGCCGCAAGCTGATCGACGGGCCACCACCGTGCATCACGCCGCCACCGCCCCGTGCAGGAACACGTCGATCAGCTCCGCCGTGGCGAGCCCGCCCTGGTCGTCGCGGCGCCGGGCGAGCAGCAGCGACAGGAAGGTCGCCGCCAGCTTGTCCGCAGGCAGCCGCAACGCGTCCTCGTCGGTGAACAGATCGGCGAGCGACTCGCGCATCGCGCGGAACGACTCGCCCCGCCTGCCCTGCTTGAACTCGCCGCGCTTGAGCCTGCCGGAGGAGTGCAACGCGCCCATCAGCGCGCCCATCCGCTCCAGGTGGGCCGACAAGGCCTCCGCGGCTTCGGTGAGCCGGTCCGCCAGTGGCTGGTCGAGCGGGATCTCGGCGATCACCGCCAGCGCGCTGTCCGGTTTGAGCGCCTCGGCGACGCACGCGTCGAGCAGTTCGTCCTTGTCCTTGAAGGCGCGGAAGATCGTGCCCTCGCCGATCCCGGCGGCGCGCGCGATCTGGGCGGTCGTCACGGCGGCGCCGTGCTCGACGACCAGCGGCAGCACGGCCTGCACGATCATCCGGCGCCGGTCTTCGGCGCTCATGCCGGGCGCGCGCCGGCGGGGAGGAGCGGTCATGGCACCAGTGTGCGGAGTGAGCGCTCACTCCGTCAAGCGGGTAACGGAACGGGGCCGCGCCGGAACGCGGCCCCGAACCGTCAGTACGTGATCGCCATGGCCGGATCGGCCAGCAGCGCGCCGACGTCGGCGAGGAACTGCGAGCCCTGCTGCCCGTCGACCAGCCGGTGGTCGAAGCTCAGCGACAGCTGCAGCACCTTCCGCACGGCGAGCTGCCCGTCCACCACCCACGGCGCGTCCTTGATCGCGCCGAACGCCAGGATCGCGGCCTCGCCCGGGTTGATGATCGGCGTGCCGGTGTCGACCCCGAACACCCCGACGTTGGTGATGGTGATCGTCCCGTTGACCATGTCCGCGGGCGGGGTCTTGCCCTCGCGCGCGGTCGTGGTCAGCTGGTCCAGCGCCCGCGCCAGCTCGGGCAGCGACATGGCGTCCGCGTCCCGGATCTTCGGCACCACGAGCCCGCGGGGCGTCGCCGCGGCGATGCCCAGGTGCACGTAGTCCTTGTAGACGATCTCGCCGGCCGCCTCGTCCCAGGTGGCGTTGACGTCCGGCGTCCGCTTCACGGCCATGCACACGGCCTTGGCCGCGAAGGCCAGCGGGGTCAGCTTCACCCCGGCGAAGTCCGGGTGCTTCTTCAGCCGCTCGCGCAGTTCCATCATCGGCGTGACGTCGATGGTCAGGAACTCGGTGACGTGCGGCGCGGTGAACGCGCTGGACACCATCGCCTGCGCGGTCGCCTTGCGGACGCCCTTGACCGGCACCCGCCGCTCACGCGACCCGGCCACGGTCTGAGGCGCAGCGGGAGCAGCCGGACGGACCGCCCGCTCGACGTCCTCGCGCGTGATGATCCCACCGTCCGCCGACCCGGTCAGGGTCGACAAATCGACACCGAGGTCCTTGGCGAGCTTGCGCACCGGCGGCTTGGCCAGCGGCACGTAGCCACCCCGCGCCGCCGCGGGAGCCGGCGCTGGAGCAGCCGGAGCAGCCGGAGCGGCAGGCGGTGCGGCAGGCGGCGCGGCGGACGGAGCGGCCCGGCGCGGCCGGCGCCGCGCCTCGGTCGTCTTCGAGCCGTAGCCGACCAGCGGCTTCATCTCCTCCTCGGCGGCGGCAGGCGCCGGCGCGGACGAGCCGTTCACCGCCTGTGCCGGAGCGGCGGACGACCCGGCCGGGTCGACGTCGACGGTCAGCAGCGGCGCCCCGACCTCGACGGTCGCGCCGGGCTCGGCCAGGACCTCGGTGATCACACCGGCCCACGGGATGGGCAGCTCGACGGCGGCCTTCGCGGTCTCCACCTCGACGACGATCTGGTTGACCGCCACCTCGTCGCCGGGCTGCACCCGGACGTTCAGGATCTCGGCTTCGGTCAGGCCTTCGGCGGTGTCGGCGAGCAGGAACTGCTTGTACTCGGGCACCCCGCCTCACCAGCCCATCGCGCGGTCGACGGTGTGCAGCACCCGGTCCAGGTCGGGGAGGAAGTGCTCCTCGAGCTTGGACGGCGGGTACGGGGTGTCGAACCCGGTGGCCCGCAGCACCGGCGCCTCCAGCGAGTAGAAGCACTCCTGCTGCACGCGCGCGGCGATCTCCGAGGTGATCGACGATTCCGACGACGCCTCGCTGACCGCGACCAGACGCCCCGTGCGGCGCACCGACTCGAACACCGGCGCGAGGTCGAGCGGCGAGATCGTGCGCAGGTCGATGACCTCCAGCGACCGGCCCTCTTCCGCCGCGGCCTCGGCAGCATCCAGGCACACCTTGACCGACGGCCCGTAGGCGACCAGCGTGCAGTCGGTGCCCTGGCGCACCACCCGCGAGGCGAACAGCGGCCCCGGCGGCGTGCTGGTGTCCACTTCGGACTTGAGCTGCCCGTTGTGGTAGAGCCGCTTCGGCTCGAAGAACAGCACCGGGTCGTCGCAGTCGATGGCCTGCTGGATCATCCAGTATGCGTCGGCCGGGTTGGAGCACGACACGACCTTCAGCCCGGGAATGTGCGCGAACAGCGACTCCGGCGACTCGGAGTGGTGCTCGACCGCGCCGATCCCGCCGCCGAAGGGCACCCGCACGACCACCGGGACCTTGACCTTGCCCTGCGTGCGGTAGTGCAGCTTCGCCAGCTGCGAAGAGATCTGGTCGAAGCCGGGGAAGATGAAGCCCTCGAACTGGATCTCACACACCGGCCGGAACCCGCGCACGGCGAGGCCGACCGCGGTGCCGATGATGCCGGACTCGGCCAGCGGCGTGTCCAGCACGCGCTGCTCGCCGAAGTCCTTCTGCAGCCCGTCGGTGATGCGGAAGACGCCGCCGAGCTTGCCGACGTCCTCACCGAGGACGATGACCTTGTCGTCGGCCTCCATCGCGGCACGCAGGCCCAGGTTCAGGGCCTTGCCGATGGTCAGCTTCTGCACCGCGGGCACGGCACCGTCCACAGGGGACTTGACGGGGGCGGCCATCAGCGCTCACCCGCTTCCACGAAACCGGCGAGGTAGGACAGGTACTCGTCGCGCTGCGCGTCGAGCACGGGCGACGGTTCGGCGTAGACGTTGGCGAACACGCGTTCCGGCGGCGGTTCGGGCATGTTGAAGCAGAACTCGCGCAGGTCCGCGGCGAACGCGTCGGCCTCGGCCTGGATCTGCTCGAACCACGCCTGGTCGGCGAACCCGCTGCGCGCCAGGTGCACCCGCACGCGCTCGATGGGGTCCTTGTGCTTCCACACCTCGAGCTCGTCGGAGAGCCGGTAGCGGGTCGGGTCGTCGGTGGTGGTGTGGGCGTCCATCCGGTAGGTGAACGCCTCGATCAGCACCGGGCCGTTGCCGTGGCGGCACTCTTCGAGCGCCCACCGGGTCACCGCGAGGCAGGCCAGCACGTCGTTGCCGTCGACGCGGATGCCGGGGAACCCGTACCCACGCGCGCGCTGGTACAGCGGCAGGCGCGACTGGCGCTCGGTCGGCTCGGAGATCGCCCACTGGTTGTTCTGGCAGAAGAACACCAGCGGCGCGTCGTACACCGCGGCCCACACGAAGCCCTCGTGCACGTCGCCCTGCGAGGTGGCGCCGTCGCCGAAGTAGACGATCGTGGCCTCGCCGTCGTCGTCGCCGACCTTGCCCTCGAACTTCTGGCCCATCGCGTATCCGGCGGCGTTGAGGACCTGGTTGCCGATCACGATGGTGTACGGGTGGAAGCCGTGGGCCTGGAAGTCCCAGCCACCGTGGTCGGTGCACCGGAAGATGCCCAGCAGTTCCTTGAAGTCGACGCCGCGGGTGTAGGCCACGCCGTGTTCCCGGTAGCTGGGGAAGGCCATGTCCTGCGGCTTGAGCGCGCGGCCGGAGCCGACCTGCGCGGCTTCCTGGCCGAGCAGCGGGACCCAGATGCCGAGCTGGCCCTGGCGCTGCATGGCGTTGGCTTCCCGGTCGGCCCGGCGGACCAGCACCATGTCGCGGTAGAGCCCGCGCAGCGCTTCCGGGTCGATGTCGGAGATGTAGCGGTCGAACTGCGGCGAAGCGATCCGCTCGCCTTCGGGGGTGAGCAGCTGAGTCACCTCAGCGCCACCAGCGTCCGTGTTTCGCAAACCGGCGATCACCTGCTCCCGCGATGGTTGTGCGGCCTGTGCGGCCGGTCCTTCGCCGGGCTCCGGGTGCGTCCACTGTTCGGGGGACGGCATGCGCGTTCTCCTCGGTGTCCTGCCACGAGGCCGCTTGTGGCGGCCGCTGATGGCTGACCGGCGGCCACCGACGGTTCGGATCCGAAGCGCTCGGCAGCCGTCGGCCGTGACGGCTTACGGGGAACATCCTGACACGAACCAGCCCCGCGAGTGCAGGTCCGCGCCTGATTTGTTGCTGTGGAAGTCCGCCCTGAGCTGGGCAAACGCTCGGAAGCCCGACCGACGACCCACCGATAGTCGGCCCTGGAGGCGCGCGCTCACCTGCCCGGAAGTGACGGACGGGCCACCTCCGTCGCGGAGAGCGCTCGGGAGGTGGCCCGTCTCGGTGGTGCTGGTGACCTGCGTCACGCCACCCGGTTACAGGTTGGCCTTGGTGAACTGGTACTGCTGTGCCGCCTGTGAACTGAAGTTGTACTTGAGGGTGGCGAGCCCGAACGGCTTCGACGGGTCGACCTTGAACAGCGTGCTCGACCGCGGCGGGTTGCGGGTGTCGGCCGGGCCGTACTTGTAGTCGCCGGTCAGGCCGTCGAAGGACACCGTGCCCAGCTCGCTGGACGCCTTGAGGATGCCGTCGCGGGACAGGTCGCCCAGCTCGACGGCCTTCTCCAGCACCGCGGTCATCGCGCGGGCCTGGTTGTAGCCGAACGCGAAGTAGTAGTCCGGCTCCTGCTGCGGCGCGAACTGGTTCTTCCGGTTGACCATGTCGGCCATGCCGGGCACGGAGTTGTCGCCCCACTCGGTGCCCTCGGCGACGATCGTGACGTACTGCTGCAGGTACGGCGCGATCGCGGACTTGGCGAACGCCGACGTGTAGCTCGGCGACTGCCCGTACCACTTCGGCGCGAACCGGGCCTGCGCCGCGGTGCCCCAGATCTTGGCAGCGTCCGTCGGGGTCGCGGTCAGGAACACCATCTGGCAGCCCGCGCCGGCGAGCGCGCCGATCTGCCCGGCGTAGTTCTCCGTGCCCGACTTGAAGCGCTGCGTGTTCGCCACGGTGAAGCCGTAGCTCTTCGCCGCGAAGTCGATCCCGGCCTGGCCCGCCTCGCCGTAGACGTCGTCCTGGACCATCGTGCAGATCCTGGAGTCCTTGGTGCCGCCGCCCTCGGTGAGGTAGTGGTCCATGGCGTTGATCGACTGCACCTGGTACGGGCCGCCGACCGGCAGCAGGTTCTCCTCACGCACCCACAGCGCGTCCAGCGAAGCGGGCGCGGCGAGCATCTTGTCCGCGCGCAGCTGCGGCAGCACGGCCAGCGTCGACGGCGTGCCCAGCAGCTGGGTGAATGCGACGACGTCGCCCTTGACCTTGTTGTACTGCTGCACCGCCACTTCCGGCCGGTACTGGGTGTCCTCCTGGACCAGCTCGACCTTGTACTTGCCCGCGATGCCGCCGCGGGCGTTGAGCGCGTCGAACCAGACCTTGTTGCCCGAGGTCAGCGGCTGCCCGATGACCGCGACCGGCCCGGACAGCGGGGACAGCACGCCGAGCTTGATCGTGGTGCCGTCGAAGCCGGTGGTGGCGCCGGGGTTGCCGGCCTGCCCGCCGCCACCGCCTTCGTCGTCGCCCGCGCCGCCGCACGCGGCGAGCACGAGCGTCGCCGCGGCCAGTGCCGCCGCGATCCGCGTTCTCTTCATGGACGCCTCCAGGACTAGTAGGAAAACGGCCAGGCCTTGAAATAGGTCTTGACGCGCAGCCAGATGCCCGCGAGCCCGCGTGGTTCGAGCACCAGGAACAGCACGATCAGCAACCCGAAGATGGCCTGGTTGAGGGCGAACACACTGATGAACCCCGAATCGCCCACGCTCGTCTGGACGCCGGGAATGACGTCGCTGTAGCGGTCGATCAACGCGGGCAGCGCGCCGACGAACAGCGCCCCGAGCACCGATCCGAAGATCGTGCCGAGACCGCCGACGATGATCACCGCGATGTACTGGATGGACAGCAGTAGGTTCCACTCGTCGGGGCTGACGAACTGCTGGTAGGACCCGAACAGCGCGCCCGCCACGGACGCGATCGCGCTGGAGATCATGAACGCGCCGATCTTGTACCGGCCCGCCCGCACGCCGATCACCTCGGCGGCCTGGTCGCGGTCCCGCACCGCCTGCAGCGCGCGGCCGGGGCGGGTGCGGGCCAGGTTCTTCACCAGCAGCGCCACCAGCCCGACCAGCGCCCAGACCAGCCAGAACCAGCCCTGGTTGCGCGAGTAGCTCTCGCCGAAGATCGACAGGTCGGCGAAGTTCACCGGCCCGATCGCGACGTCGGCGTTGACCGAGGTGCCGGAGTTGCCGCCGGTGAAGTCGTCGAGGTTGCGCCACAGGTGCTCGCCGACGAACACCAGCCCGAGCGTGACGATCGCCAGGTAGTGGCCGCGCAGCCGCAGCGTGAACGGCCCGATCAGCCCGCCCAGCAACGCGCCGATCCCGGCGGCCGCGAGCAGCCACAGCGGGAACGGCAGGCCGAAGTCGCCGCCGACCTTGGCCGTCACGTACGCGCCCGCGCCGATGAAGAACGCGTGCCCGAGCGAGATTTGCCCGCAGTATCCGGTGAGCAGGTTGAGGCCGATCGCGCCGACCGCGGTGATGCCGGCGTAGATCAGCACGGACAGCCAGAAGTCGTCCTGCAGCACCGTCGGCAGCACCAGGAACGCCGCGATCATCAGCGCCAGCCCGAACTTCGACATCGGCGAGCCGAACAGGCGCAGGTCCTGGGCGTAGTCCCGGACGAGGTTGCGGTGCGGCTTGGGCATCAGATCCTCCGTACGTCCTTGGTTCCCAGCAGGCCGTACGGCCGGATCAGCAGGATCACGATCATCAGCAGGTAGGGCACGATGATCGACACGTTGTCGCCCGCCCAGGAGAACAACTGGTCCTGGTAGCCGCGGGTGAGCGCCTCGGCGAGCCCGATCACGATGCCGCCGAGCACCGCGCCCGCGGGCGAGTCGAGGCCGCCGAGGATCATCGCCGGGAACGCCGCGAGCGCGATGAACCCGATCGACGGGGAGAGCCCGCCCGGCCCGGCCGCCATGGTGATCCCGGCGAGCGCGGCCAGCGCCGACGCGATGGCCCACGAGACCGCGTACACCCGGCGTGCGCTGATCCCCTGCGCCAGCGCCGCTTCCGGGTCGAACGCGGTGGCCCGCATCGCCAGGCCGAGCGAGGTGAAGCGGAAGAACAGGAAGAACCCGACGACGACCGCCGCGGTCAGCCCGATCGTCCACAGGTCCCGCACGCCGAAGACGATCCCGCCTGCTTCGACGGTCTGGATGTTCCACGGGTTCTCGACCTGCAGGTTGTCGAAGCCCCAGATCGCCGTGATCAGCGGCTCCAGCACGAACAGCAGGCCGATGGTGATCATGATGACCGCGAACGGGGGCTGCCCGACCATGCGCCGCAACACGATCCGCTCGAACCCGGCGCCCACCAGGGCCGCCGACGCGCACGCCAGCAGGATCGCCACACCGAAGGCGATCGCCAGGTTGTTGGCGAAGGTGAACCCGAGGTAGGCGCCGAGCGCGAGCAGCCCGCCCTGCGCGAAGTTGATCACCCCCGTCGATTTGTAGATGACCACGAAACCCAGCGCCACCAGGGCGTAGGTGGACCCGAGGGCGAGTCCGGCGAAGCAGTTCTGCAGGAACGTCGTCACCGGTACATCGCCTCGATCTCGTGCTCGAACCGCAGCTCGATGGCCCGTCGCTTGACCTTCTGCGTCGCGGTCAGCTCGCCGGCCTCGTGGTCGAGTTCCTTGCCGATCAACGAGAACCGCTTGATCTGCTCGACCTGCGAGAACTCCCGGTTGGTCTCGTCGACCACCTGCTGGATCAGCGCCACCACCTCGGGTTTGGCCGACAGGTCGGCGTAGGTCGTGTACGCGAGGCCGCGGCGGGTCGCCCAGTTGCCGACCGTCTCCGCCTCGATCCCGATCAACGCGGTGAGGTACTTGCGGCGGTCCCCGATCACGATCGCCTCGCGCACGAACGGCGAGACCTTCAGCCGGTTCTCGATCTCCGACGGCGAGATGTTCTTGCCGCCCGCGGTGATGATGATGTCCTTCTTGCGGTCGGTGATTCGCAGGAACCCGTCGGCGTCGATCTCGCCGACGTCGCCGGTGTGCAGCCAGCCGTCCGCGTCCACCGCCGCCGCGGTGGCCTCCGGGTTGCGGAAGTAGCCCTGGAACACCCCGGCCGAGCGGGTGAGGATCTCGCCGTCCTCGGCGATGCGGACCTCCACGCCGGGCAGCGGTCTGCCGACCGCGCCGAGCCGCACGTCGCCGTCCGGGGTGAGCGTGGCCAGCGCGGTGTTCTCGGTCTGGCCGTAGCCCTCGCGCACCGGAACCCCGATGGCCCACAGGTATTCCAGCACCTGCGGCGCGATCGGCGCGGCGCCGGACAACGCGGTGCGGACCCGGACCAGTCCGAGTTTCTCCCGCAGGGCGCGGAAAACGAGGAACTCCGCGAGCCACAGCCGGAACCGGTCGCCCGCGGACAGCCGCCCGGTCATGCGGCGGGGCGCGATCCGGCGGCCCTGCTTGAGCCAGAACCGGTAGAGACCGCGCTTGAGCCGCGAGGCGTCGGCCATCCGGATCTCGGTGCCCGCCAGCATCTTCTCCCACACTCGCGGCACGCCGAGGAACACCGTCGGCTGCACGTCGCGCAGGTCGTTGAGGAAGGACGGGCCGCCCTCGCCGAAGTTGACCACCGAACCCGCCCACACCGAGTCGATCACCGAGGTCAGCCGCTCGGCGATGTGGCACAGCGGCAGGTAGGACAGCACCTCGTCGTCCGGGCCGCCGCCGAGCGCGTCGATGAAGGTGCGCCCGGCCGCGACGAGGTTGGCGTGCGAGATCATCGCGCCCTTGGGCGGTCCGGTGGTGCCGGAGGTGTAGACGAGGATGGCGGTGGCGTCCGGGTCGAGCCGGGACACCGACTCCTGGTAGTCGCGCAACGCGTTGTCCCGCGGGCGTTCCAGCTGCTCGAACGTCATCAGGTCGGGCAGCGCCTCCACGCGCACCCCGCGCGGGTCCATCACCACCAGACGCCGCAGGTCGGGCAGTCTGCCGCGCACCGCGAGCGCCTTGTCCAGCTGCTCCTCGTCCTCGGCGATCAGCACCTTCGCGCCGGAGTGCGACAGCAGGTACTCGACCTCGGTCTCGGGCGAGGTCGGGTAGACGCCCATGCTGATCGCGCCGATGCCCTGCACGGCCAGGTCGGCGACCACCCACTCGGGCCGGTTCTCGGCGTGGATCGCCACCCGGTCGCCCGGCTCGACGCCGAGTTCGCGCAGGCCGGCGGCGACGTTGGCGACCCGCTCGGCGTAGGCGGACCAGGTCCACTCGCGCCAGCGGCCGCGGTGCTTCTCCCGCATCGCGGTCTTGTCGCCCAGCGTGCGGGCGTGTTCCAGCAAGCGCGCGGGCAGCGTCCGCACGTCCGGGGGAGCGGCCAGTGCCGTGCTCATCGCGCACCGCCCAGGTAGGCCTCGATGACAGCGGGGTGGTTCTGGATCTCCGACGGCTTGCCGGTGGCGATCGCGACGCCGAAGTCCAGGGCGAGCACCCGGTCGGCGAGATCCATGACCAGGCGCATGTCGTGCTCGACGAGGATCATCGCCAGGCCCAGCTCCCGCCGGACCTCGACCAGGTAGCGCGCGGTGTCCTCGGTCTCCTCCAGGTTCATGCCGGCGACCGGCTCGTCGAGCAGCAGCAGCGACGGTTCCATCGCCAGCGCGCGGCCCAGCTCGGCGCGTTTCGCGACGCCGTAGGGGAGCATCCCGGCGGGCATCCGGCGGTACGGCTCGAGTTCGAGCAGTTCGACGATCTCCTCGACGGCCGCGCGGTGCCGGACCTCCTCCCGCTTCGCGCGGCCCCACCAGAGCATCCCGGTGCCGAACCCGGTGCGCATCAGGTGGTGGCGGCCGAGCATCAGGTTCTCGATGAGCGTGAGGTGCTCGAACAGGCCGAGGTTCTGGAACGTGCGCGCGACGCCCATCGCGGCGATGGCGGCGGGCGCGCGGCCGACCAGCCGTTGGCCGTCGAGCGTGATGCTGCCCTCCTGCGGGCGGTAGACCCCGTTGAGGCAGTTGAAAATCGACGTCTTGCCCGCGCCGTTCGGGCCGATCACGGCGAACAGCTCGCCGCGGCCGACCTCGAAGCTGACGCCGTCCAGCGCCGTGACCCCGCCGAACCGCAGTGTCAGGTCGCGGACTTCGAGGATCGGTCGATCGGTGTCGGCTTCGTCCTCCCGGGCGGGTGCGGGGTCGCTGGTGGTCACGCGCTCCATCGCTTCTTCCTCCGGTAGCTCTTGACTTCGGCGAAGCTGCGCCGCTCCTCGTGCTGGGCGGCGCCGAGGTAGAACTCGCGGATGTCCTCGTCGGCGAGGAGTTCGGCGGCGGGGCCGTCCTTGACGACCTTCCCGGTTTCGACGACGTAGCCGGACCCGGCGATCGACAGCGCCATCACGGCGTTCTGCTCGACCAGCAGGACGCTGGTGCCCTGGCCGTTGATCTCGACGATGATGTCCCGCACCTGCTCGACCAGCTTGGGCGCGAGACCGAGCGAGGGCTCGTCGAGCAGCAGGAGCTTCGGCGACGCCATGAGCGCGCGGCCGATCGCGAGCATCTGCTGCTCGCCGCCGGAGAGGTAACCGGCGATCGAGCGGCGGCGCTCTTTCAGTACCGGGAACAGGTCCATCACCCTGGCGTAAGACTCGCGGACCTCGGTGCGGGAGCGGCGGGTGTAGGCGCCGGTGCGCAGGTTCTCGTCGACGGTGATCTCGGCGAAGATCCGCCTGCCCTCCATCACCTGCGCGATGCCCTTGCGCACCACGACGGCTGGGTCGGCGCCGGTGATGTCCTCGTCGCGGAAGCGGACCGTGCCCTTGGTGATCTTGCCGCGGTGTGGCACGAGCAGGCCGGTGATCGCCCGCAGCAGGGTCGTCTTGCCCGCTCCGTTCGCGCCCAGCAGCGTGACGATCGCGCCGTCGGGGACCTCCAGGCTGAGGCCCCGGAGGACCAGCACCACGTCGTCGTACACCACTTCGAGGTTGTTCACCGCCAGCACGGGTGGTGACAAGGCGTGCCCTCCGTTCCTCGTCGAACCGGGCGTTTTGTCCCCAATGTGGGTGATTGAGATCACATTGAATACGGAAGGTGGCTAGCGGTCACGGGTGGAGGCCAATGCGGAGCCGAACTGTGACCTGGCGATGGCTGGCAGAATGGCCCGGGTGGAGCAGACGACCGTGCGTGAAACCGTGCAGCGCCTCTGGGACGGCGAGGTGCTGACGAGCCTGTCCGGCCTGGTGGAGATCCCCGCCCTGTCGCAGGCCTTCGACCCCGACTGGGCCGGCAACGGGCACCTCGACGCCGCGGTGCGGCACGTGCAGAACTGGATCGCCGGGCGCGGTCTGCCCGGCGCGACGCTCGACGTGGTGCGGCTCGACGGATGCAGCCCGGTGCTGCTCGTCGACGTCCCGGCGACGCCCGGCGCGGAGGACCGCGGCACCGTGCTGCTCTACGGCCACCTCGACAAGCAGCCCCCGGTCGGCGGCTGGGCGGAGGGGCTCGGCCCGTGGACCCCGGTGGTCCGCGACGGCAGGCTGTACGGCCGCGGCTCGGCGGACGACGGGTACGCCGGCTACGCGGCGACGGCCGCGCTGGAAGCCGTGCACGCGGCAGGCGGCGCCCACGCGCGATCGGTGATCCTGCTGGAGACCGGCGAGGAGTCGGGCAGCCCCGACCTGCCGCGGTACCTGGAGCACCTGTCCGAGCGGCTGGGCCGCGTGAGTTTCGTGGTGTGCCTGGACTCCGGCGGCAACGACTACGAGCGGCTGTGGCTGACGACGAGCCTGCGCGGGATGACGCAGGTGCACGTCACGGTGCGGGTGCTCCAGGCGGCGGCGCACTCCGGGCTGGCCAGCGGCGTGGTGCCGAGCTCGTTCCGGGTGCTGCGGCAGCTGCTGGACCGCATCGAGGACGCCGAGACGGGCGAGATCAAGCTGGCGGAGCTGAACGTCGACATCCCGGCCAACCGCCGTGAAGAGGCGGCCGCGACGGTCGCGGTGGCCCCCGGTGCGATCAGTGGTTCGTTCCCGCTGATGCCCGGGATGCGCCCGGTGTCGGACGACGAGCTGGAGCTGCTGCTGAACCAGTCGTGGCGGCCCACGCTGTCGGTGATCGGCGCCGAGGGCTTTCCGGAGCCGGCGAACGCCGGCAACGTCCTGCGCGACCACACGACGCTGGCGCTGAGCTTCCGCCTCCCGCCGACGGCCGACGCGGCGGCGGCGCTGAACGCGGTGGAGAAGGCGCTGACCACGGACGTGCCCTACGGCGCGGTGGTCGAACTGTCCGGTTTGGAGTCCGCGAACGGCTGGAACGCGCCCGACCCGTCGCCGTGGCTGGCTTCGGCGCTGGAGCGGGTCAGCGACGAGGTCTTCGGAGCGCCGTGGCGCAGCGTCGGGCTCGGCGGGTCGATCCCGTTCATGGGCCTGCTGGGCGAGAAGTACCCGGAGGCGCAGTTCCTGGTGACGGGCGCGCTGGGGCCCGACTCGAACGCCCACGTCCCCGACGAGTGGCTGCACCTGGCCCAGGCGAAGCGGCTCACCGAGGCGGTGGCGCACATGCTGGACGCCCACGCCCGCGGCTGATCGCGACCCCGGCGCCGACCACCAGCAGGGACGACTGCTGGTCCGGCGCCGGGAGCCGCCCACCCGACAGCCCCCCAGTCCCCGAGGACGAACACGCTGGCGGCGGGCGCCGCGGTGAAGCGGTAGGTGGGTCGGTCGCGCAGCAGGCCACGGTGCGAGCCGCCGGCCCGCCACTCGCTTGATGAACAGCAGCGGCCGCCACCGTGACGACGTTGGCGCCGCGGTTTCGGCCACAGCCGGCCTGTGCTCCGGGCCACGCAGGGTCACCCGCGTGTTACCGACTGGTTACCGGGTAGACCCGAAATGCGGCCGTAACCACTCGATGCTGTGCGTGACCGTCAACAAGTGGCAGGATGCGTGCACTCGATAAGTATGACCTACTAGGAGTAAACCGTGTCGCGTCGATCGTTACGCAATGCGCTTGTTCTGTCGGCCACGCTCGCCATCGCGGCGACCGCGACGGCCTGCGCGCAGGAGGTCAACACCGGCGGCGACACCCAGGCCGGCGGTGAGATCAGCCTCAAGGAGACCGGCTTCCTCACCACGTGCACACACCTGCCGTACGCGCCGTTCCAGTTCACCGAGGGTGACAAGACCGTCGGGTTCGACGTGGACCTCGTGGACATGGTCGCGCAGAACCTCGGGGTGCAGCAGAAGATCTTCGACACCCCGTTCGAGGGCATCGAGTCGGGCGAGTCGCTCAACACCGGCCAGTGCGACGTCGCCGCCGCGGCCATGACGATCACCCCGGAGCGGCAGGCCGTGATGGACTTCTCGGTCGGCTACTTCGACGCCAACCAGGCGCTGCTGGTCAAGAAGGGCTCCGGCATCGACAGCCTGGAGAAGCTGCGCGGCAAGAAGCTCGGCGTCCAGCTCGGCACCACCGGTGAGGACTACGCCGAGGCGAACAAGGCCCAGTACGGCTACGAGATCGTCCAGTTCGAGGACCTCGCGCTGGAGCAGACCGCGGTCAAGACCGGCCAGGTCGACGCGGGCATCAACGACAACTCGGTGCACTACGAGTTCCTCAAGACCAACCCGGACGTCGAGGTGACGACCGAGTTCAAGACCGGTGACCAGTACGGCGTCGCCGTGCGCAAGGGCAACGGCGCGCTGCTCGCGAAGGTCAACGAGGTCATCAACGCCGCCAAGGCGGACGGCCGCTACGACGCCATCTACCAGAAGTGGTTCAACAAGCTGCCGGAAAGCAAGTAACCGGAAGCCACTTCTGCGAGGAGTTCCACCGTGGCGATGTCTCGCCGTAAACGCGCCCAGCTGTTCCGGGGCGCGCAGTACGCGCTGCTGGTGATCGTCATCCTGGTCGCGGCGTTCGTGGCCGACTGGGGCGAGATCCAGCGCGCGTTCTTCAACGTCGACGCGGCCCGCGCGCAGTTCCCCGGTGTCATCACGACGGCGCTGGTCAACACCATCGTCTACACCGCGCTCGGGTTCGCGTTCGGGCTGGCCGTCGGTCTGGTGCTGGCCCTGATGAAGCTGTCGCCGGTCGGGCCGTACCGCTGGATCGCGACCGTCTACATCGAGTTCTTCCGCGGGGTCCCGGCGCTGCTGGTGTTCATCACGCTGGGCTTCGGTGCGCCGCTGGCGTTCGGGTTGAAGTTCGACATCTACTCGACCGTGATGCTGTCGCTCGGCCTGGTCGGCTCCGCCTACATCGCGGAGACGATCCGGGCCGGCATCCAGGCGGTGCCGGCGGGTCAGCGGGAGGCGGCGCGGTCGCTGGGCATGTCCCAGGGGCGGGCGATGATCTCGATCGTCATCCCGCAGGCGTTCCGCATCATCCTGCCGCCGCTGACCAACGAGCTGATCCTGCTCACCAAGGACTCGTCGCTGATCTACCTGCTGGGCCTGGCCCGCGACGAGTACGAGCTGACGAAGTTCGGCCGCGAGGGCCTGAACGCGACCGGGTCGCTGACGCCGATCCTGCTCGCCGGGCTGTGCTACCTGATCATCACGATCCCACTGGGCTACCTGTCCCGGTACCTGGAGCGGCGCACCGGGCGCAAGAGCCAGCGCGGACTGGAGGTCGAAGCGTGACCGGCGACGTGATCGTCCAGGTGTCCGGACTGCACAAGGCGTTCGGCAGGCTGGAGGTGCTCAAGGGCATCGACCTGGAGGTGCGGCGCGGGCAGGTGGTCTGCATCATCGGGCCGTCCGGCTCGGGCAAGTCGACGCTGCTGCGCTGCGTGAACCTGCTGGAGGAGCCCAACGAGGGCTCGGTCGTGGTGAACGGGTTCGAGATCACCGACCCGGACATCGACATCGACCGCGCGCGGCGGGGCATCGGCATGGTGTTCCAGTCGTTCAACCTGTTCAGCCACCTGTCGGTGCTGGACAACCTCACCATCGCGCAGCGCAAGGTCCTCAAGCGGGACAAGGCCGAGGCCGAGCGGATCGCGATGGAGAACCTGCGCAAGGTCGGGCTGACCGGCAAGGAGCGCTCGCTGCCCACGCAGCTCTCCGGCGGCCAGCAGCAGCGCGTCGCGATCGCGCGCGCGTTGTCCATGGACCCGGACGTGATGCTGTTCGACGAGCCGACGTCCGCCCTGGACCCGGAGCTGGTCGGCGACGTGCTCGCCGTGATGCGCCAGCTCGCCCGCGACGGCATGACGATGCTGGTGGTCACCCACGAGATGCAGTTCGCGCGTGAGGTGGCCGACGTGGTGCTGTTCATGGACGGTGGCGTAGTGGTCGAGCAGGGGCCGCCGTCCCAGGTGATCGCGGACCCGCAGCACGAGCGCACGCAGACGTTCCTGTCGCGCGTGCTGAACCCGGCCCACGTCGACGAGTAGTAGCGCGGGACCCCCCTCGTCCGCGACGATCGTCCGAGCCAGGTGGGCGATCGTCGCGGGGAGGGTGCCCGGATGCCGGTGTTGTACTTCGCGCACAGCTACCGCGAGCGGGACGCGCGCATCGTGGACTACTTCGGCCGTCTGATGCGCAGCGAAGGTCTGGTGCCCAGCCTCGATCCGCCATCGGACTCGGTGAACGGCGCGAAGCTGCAGCGCCATCTCAACGCCAGTGACGGGATGATCGCCGTGCTGAGCCGCCGCGAGGACGGCACGTCGCCGCACATCCTGTTCGAACTCGCGCTGGCGATGCGGGCCGGGTTCCCGGTGCTCGTCTTCATCGAGGACACCCTGCCGAACGACGTGGTATCGCCGCACGTTCCGCAGCAACGGTTCTCCTACCGGTCGTTCCTGCGCCAGGCCCCGGCGCACCGCCAGGCGTTGAGGTTCTTCAAGGCCTACCTGGCCTCGACACCGCCCGGGGGTTACGTGCCGCTCGGCCGCCGCCGTTCCTGCCTCATCGTCCAGTCCGCTCCGGAACCGTTGGTCGAGGCGACCGCGCGCTGGATAGCGCAGTACGCGGAGTACGAGGTGGGCGTCCTGGACCAGCGGACCGACGCACCGCCGTGGCGGCCGTTCGACGAGATCCGGTCCGCTTCCGTGCTGGTCACCTTCGCGTCCAGCGGGCAGCCCCGGGATCACCTGACCGGCTTCGCGACGGCCGCGGGCGTGCCGACGATCGAACTGACCGCCGATCCCGGCTACCGTCACCACCCGGCGATCCCCGACGAGTACCAGCCTCGGCTGGTGCGCGGGACGGAGGAGCTGCCCGGAGTCCTCGCCACCGAGTTCGAGCTCTTCGAGCAGGACTTCCTGGAGTTGACCGACCAGGACGCGGTCGACCGCTACGCGTCCTTCCTCGTCGATCTCGAGGGGGACTACGACTCGACGACCCGCGAGACCGCGATGGAGGTTGTGATGGGCGACAAGTACGAGGTCTCCGGCCAGACGGGCGCCGTGGGCCGGAACGCGCGCGCGAAGGACATGACGTTCCAGCAGGTCTGGCAGGGCGAAGGTGACCGCCTGGATCTTCCGCGGCTGGCCGGTGAACTGGAGATCCTCCGGTTGGAGCTGAAGCGCCAGGCGACGACGCGCGAGCACGACGCCGTCGTGGCCGAGATCGGTGCGGCCGCGGAGGCGGCCGAGCGCGGCGACGGCCCGGAGACCCTGAGCCGTCTGCAGCGGGCGGGCAAGTGGGCCCTCGGAGCGGCCACCGCGATCGGCACCGGAGTTGCTGCCGCGGCCATCAAGGTGGCGATAGGCTTCTAGCGCACCGGCCCGGGAACCCGCGGCGTCGCCTGTTCGTCGGAGCCTTGTGGGCAGGCGGGTGAAGGAGGGGGATTCACGGATGCCGGTAGGCCAGCCGGGTCAGGCGGAGCGGGAGTTGCCTGCCCTGGATCCCTTCCGCGGAGTGCCGGACCGGCGTTACCACCTCGCCGCGGAGGAGCTGCTCAGACCGTTGCTGGAGCCCGGCAGCGGCGGCCTGCTGCGCTGGCGCAAGCAGACCAGCAACGCCCCGATCGTCGCCGTGGAAAACGCTTACATCACCGGCCGGCTCGACCTGCGCGGGGCGGACCTGGACTGCCTGTTCCGCTTCGAGAACTGTCGCTTCGAGCACCCGCCGGACGTGCGCGAGGCCAAGATCCTCGGGCTGGTCTTCCGGCGCTGCTGGCTGCCCGGGCTCAAGGCCCGCAACCTGCGCAGCCGCAACGACGTCCGCCTCATCCGCTGCGTCGTGCAGGTCCTGCCGGGCAGCGACGACGGCGAGACCGCGGTGCAGCGCGGCGACACCCGCGAGCGCGGCGTGCCGGACGCCGCGATCAACCTGACCGACGCCGTCGTCGAAGGGTCGGTCGTCCTCACCCGCACGGCGGTCGACTACCCGCAGGGCCGCGCGATCCAGGCCGACCGGCTGATCATCGCCGGCGCCTTGCTGGCCTACCGCATGCAGACCGAGGGCGAGGTCCGGCTCCCCGGCATGCGCACCGGCGGCAACGTGAACTTCTCCGGCGCCAAGCTGCGCAACCCGGACGGCTTCGCGCTCGACGGGAACGGCGCGCACATCGGCGGCAGCCTGCTGTGCGAGGTCGACAACTACGGCGCGGCCAGCACGCGGCAGCCGTTCTCCGCGCACGGTGTGCTGCACCTGCCGAGCATGCGCGTCAACGGCGACATCGTGCTGCGCGCCGCCGAGCTGCAGAGCGAGCAGCAGGGCCGGATCGTCGTCGAGGCGTGGAAGTCGAGCGACCCGTACGTCGACCCGTGGCCGGCGCTGGTCGGCGACCGGTGGCAGGTGGACGGCAACGTCGAGCTGTCCGACGGGCTGTCCGCGGTCGGCACGCTGCGCATGATCAACGCGAAGATCGGCGGCACCCTGCGCCTGGCCCGCGCGCGCATCACGGTGCCGCGCGGTTCGGTCGAGCCGTACTACGACCGCGCGCTGCACCTGGACGGCTCGCAGATCAGCAGCGATCTGGAGGCGACCGGCCTGGAGATCCCGTCCGGACAGCTGCGGATGGCCGACGTGACGGTCCGCGGGAACCTGCTCGCCGGGCGGGTGCGCCTGCGGCACGCGGAACGCGACGTCCTGTCCGCCCGCCGGATGACAGTGGCGGGCAACTTCCACCTGCACGAGGCGACCATCGAGGGCACGCTGCGGCTGCAAGGCGTCGAGGTCGGCGGCAGCGTCTACCTCTACGGCACCGACGTCACCAAGCCGGCGGTGCGCAACCGGACCAGCTTCTCGGTGGACCTGCGCACGGTGAAGGTGGGCCGCGACATCACGCTCACCAGCGCCGGCGAGCAGCCGTTCCACGCCGAGGGCGGCGTAAACATGGACGGCGCCACCGCGGGCCGCCGCATCGACTTCACCGGCGCGGTGCTGGGCTCGTACAACAAGCACGCGATCGCGCTGGACGCCAGCGACGTGGGGGCGGACGAGTTCCTGCTCAACTTCGCCGAGCCCGCCACCGGCAGCATCGTGCTGCGGCACGCGCACTGCCAGACGCTGGAGGACAACGACAACTTCTGGCAGGCCGAGGGCGGCATCGAGCTGGAGGACTTCCGCTACGACGTCCTCAAGCGCCCGATCGACATGAAGGACGACGCCGCGGTGCGGGACCGCATCGAGCGGCTGCGCACCGCGATGGCCGGGTACCGGCCGGGCCCCTACGACCAGCTCGCCGCGATGCTGCGCAACAGCGGCAACGAGGAGCACGCGTCGACGGTGCTGTTCAAGAAGCAGCAGTACCGCTACGAGGCGCTCGCCCAGGGCTACCGGGTGCTCGGCCCGGGTGTGCGGTTGTGGAGCTGGCTGCAGCGGTGGATGGTCGGTTACGGCTACCGCCCGGTGCGGGCGCTGGCCTGGCTGATCGCGCTGCTGGCCGCGGGCAGCGTCTACTTCGGCACGGGCACCGACTCGTGTGTGAACGACCCGGTGCGGTACATGGTGAGCGGCCCGCGGTGTGCGGTCGACCAGCAGGAGACGGGCCTGGAGTGGAACCCGGTGCTGTACACGCTGGACCTGCTGGTGCCGATCGTCGACTTCGGCAACAAGGGCCGCTGGTACATGCACGACCTGGACAAGTGGGTGTCGAACGGGTTCACCGCGATGGGCTGGGTACTGGCGACGACCGTCGCGGCCGGCGCCGGCCGCATGATCCGCCGGGAGACCTGAGGGCCGCCGGAGCGGCCCCCAGGCCCGGGTTCAGTGGCAGAGTTCAGTGGCGGGGCAGCCGGGGCCGGTGGCCCTTCTCCTGGGTGGGCGGTTCGCTGACCGTCGGCGGCATCGCCGGGGCGGGCAGGTTCGCCGCTTCGTACCGGGACAGCGTCAGCGGCCCGCTGGTGTCCGGCAGCGTCGGCGGTTTCGTCCCGCCCTCGTGGAACCGGAACGCGGAGGTGAGGTCGCCGAAGGTGGACCGCCGCCACGCGGAGATGTTGGGTTCCGCGACGCCGGTGACGCGTTCGAGGAGCCGCAGCTGGGAGGTGTGGTCGAAGTTCTCGCTGCACACCCAGCCGCCCGCGGTCCACGGCGACACGATGATGCACGGCACGCGGAAGCCGCCGCCGATCCACAGCCCGTTGCCCTTGGTGCCGCCGGGTGAGGTGCCGGTGACGAACTCGCCGGGGGTGCCCGCGGGCGGGATGGGCGGGACGACGTGGTCGAAGAGGCCGTCGTTCTCGTCGTAGCTGAGGATGAACACGGTCTTGGCCCACACGTCCGGGTTGGCTGCGATGGCGTCGATCTTGCTGGCGACGAACGCGGCGCCGTCGGCCGGTGTGTAGTCGGGGTGCTCGGACTGGGTGCTGGTGGTGATGATCCAGGAGACGGTCGGCAGTTTGTCGTTGCGCGCGTCGTACTCGAACTGGCCTTCGGGCCGGTGGGTGAGGCCGTTGACGGCGAGTTCGGAGTCCGGCGCGGCGTTTTTGAAGGCCGCGAAGTTCTCCAGCATGTTGCAGCCGTAGGTGTCGTCCTGTTCGTAGACCTTCCAGCTGATGCCGGCTTCGGTGAGCCGTTCGGCGTAGGTCTTCCAGGTGTAGCCGCCAGCCGGGGCCTTGTTGTCGAGGATCGGCCCGCCGTGTTCGCCGTCGGGGTCGATGGTGCCGGTCATCCACATCATGCGGTTGGGCCAGGTGGGGCCGAGCACGGAGCAGAAGTAGCTGTCGCAGATGGTGAACGCCTCGGCGAGGGCGAACTGGAAGGGCAGGTCGGCGCGGGTGTGGTAGCCCATGACGTAGGGCCCGTTCTTGCCGTCGGCCTTGCGGTGGGCAGGCAGCCAGTTGTCCATCTTGCCGCCGTTGAGCGAGTCGTGCTGGACCTGCCAGGCGTGTGAGGTGGACGGGATCTTCTGGGCGTTGGTCGCGTGGGTGTCGAGGTGGAACGGCAGCGCGTAGCCCGCCGGGTTCTGCGCGTCGGGCTGGTAGAACACCGACCGTCCGGACGGCAGCCGCACCGCGTCCGGGTCGTCGAACCCGCGGACGCCGGAGAGGGTGCCGAAGTAGTGGTCGAACGAGCGGTTCTCCTGCATGAGCAGGACGACGTGCTCGATGTCCCGCAGGGATCCGCGTTTCGGCGCTTCCTGGGCCAGCGCCCGTTGCACGTTGGGCGGCATCAACGCCGAGGCCGCCGCCGCAGCCCCAGCCCCCAAGACCCGCCGCCGAGTGACTCCAGACAAGAAAACCTCCAGTGGACGAGAAACCCCACCCACCCTGACCCCACGCGGCCACACGATCAGGTGAATCTTGGGAACGGCAGCCGAACACTGGCAAAAAACCAACAAAGACCCCGACAAACAAGAAAAACCGCAGCTCAAACCACGCGAAGGCGACGACCGCACCGATCCGGCGCCGGGAAGGGGTTCAGGGGACGGCACTGGCGAGATCCGCACGATCCGGCGCCGGGAGGGGGTCCAGGGGGCGTAGCCCTCCTGGCGGGGGTTTGGGGGTCGACCCCCAATGCAATGGCGAGTAGCCCCGGCGAAGCGCAAAGCGCGAGCAGGGGTCGGCCAGCTACGAGCGGACGACGGGATTCGAACCCGCGACCCTCACCTTGGCAAGGTGATGCGCTACCAGCTGCGCTACGTCCGCGTGCCCCGGGTCAACCGGTGCGATGGACAGTCTATACGGGCGCGATTCGCCGGGTTGACGGGGTGGCCATTTTGGGGTGATCTTGGGTGGCTGCGAGGTGTGCGTCGCCCTGTCGGAGGGAACTCGGTCACTCCGGGAGTACAAGGGGTGACGGCGAGCGTTTCGCTCCGTATGGTGTCTCCATTCAACCGAACGGGTTAGTCCCGCGGGGGAGGAGGTGGCTGGCCGCATGACGGACGACGCGGCGGTGCCGGAACAGCGCATGGCATCGGAGGACGAGCAGGCTCTGTTGAGCAGGCTGCGTTCCGGTGAGGATGCCGCGTTCCGCGAGTTGTTCGAGCTGCACGCTTCCGCCGTCCGCAGGCTGGCCCGCAGTCTGGCCGCCGATTCGTCCGAGGCGGAGGACATCACCGCCGAGACGTTCTTCCGCGTGTTGCAGGCGTTGCGCCGCGGGAACGGCCCGAAGGAGCACATCCGCGCGTACTTGCTGACGGTGGCGCGCCGGGTGTCGTGGGAGTGGCACGGCGCGCGCCGCGATGTGCCGGTCACCGACGACGAGCTGACGCACCGCGCGGGGGCCGGCGCCGATGCGCACGCCCGCACCGCGGAGCACAGCTTGATCACCACCGCTTTCACGAGTCTGCCGGAGCGCTGGCGGACCGTGTTGTGGCAGACCGAGGTCGAGGGTGAGCAGCCGGCGGTGGTGGCTCCGCACTTCGGGTTGAGCGCGAACGCGACGGCGGCGCTGGCGCGGCGGGCCCGGCAGGGCCTGCGTGCCGCGTACCTGCAGGCGCACCTGGCGATGAACCGGATTTCCGACGTCAGCTGCCGAGGGGTGATCGAGAAGCTCGGCGGCTATACCGCGGGCAGCGTCACCGGTGCCGAGGCGCGGCGGATCCGCGGTCACCTGCTGGGGTGCGCGTCCTGCCGGGCGATGCACGCGGAGCTGCGGGACGTCTGCTCGTCGCTGCGGGCGCACGCCGGGGCGGTGGCGTTGCTGGTGCCGGCCACCGCCGTCGCCGCGGGCACGGCCGCCAGTGGCGGTGCGACGTCGGGTGTGCTGACCACCCTGAAGACCGTGCTGGTGTCGAAGCTGAAGATCGGCGTGGCGCTGGCGTCGACCACGGCCGCGGGTGTGGTCGGGTTCGCGGTGGGCCCGGCGATGGTCGACGATTCGCAGCCGATCGGCCTGCCCGAGCAGGGCGGGGTCGAGTTGCGGATCGCGGAGCCGGAGTCGCGGCTGAGTTCGCCGCCGCAGGTGCTGATCGCGCCCGACGAGGTGACGCTGCCCTACCCCGGCGCGCCGTTGCCGAGCACGGTCGTGGAGAAGTCGCAGCCGCCCGTGAAGCCGATCGAGCCGGCCGGGCCGCCCGCGCGGCAGCAGCCGCAGACCGACGGTTCGAGCACCGGTGGCGAGCGGTCGGACCAGGTCGAGCCGACGCAGTCGTCGTCCCGCGGCAGTGCGCGCGACGACCTGCCGACCACGGACGCCACGCCGTACGAGAGCGAGGACTCGCCGACCCGGGACAAGCCGGGCAAGGGCTGGGGCCGGGACAAGGACAAGCCGACGCAGGCCGAGTCGCACGGGCCGCCGTCGTGGTCCGCGCCGTGGTGGCTGTGGCGGGACCGGGATCACGGGCACTCCGGCCGGGGGTCATCCGAGTAGTCGATCTCCGTCCGCGTCTCGCGCGGCGGGCCGCGGCCACGCTACGGTTGGACGGGCGAACGACCGTGGCGGGAGGCAGCGAAAGATGAACCGCGTGGTGCGGGGAGGCGACGGCCGCGAGTGGGTCGTCCGGGCGCAGATGGAATGGCGCCGCCCGGCAACCGCCGAGGACTTCGAGCGGGACATCTCCGGCAGCTACACCTCGGGCATCGCGATGCTCGCCGTGTGCGTGCTGCTGGCCGTCATCCTCGTCGCCTGGCTGCCCGACACCGTCGTGGTGCCGCCGTGGGTGATCTACGGCCTGCTGCTGATCGCGGTGTTCTTCCCGCTGCGGTGGGTGCTGAACCGGCCGTGGACGGTCGTCGCGGAGACCGACGGCGGCGTCACCGGCGAGCCGCCGCCCGAGCGCTGGGTCGGGATCATCTCCGGCATGTTCCGCGTGCGCAGCGAGCTGACCAGGCTCGCGAAGACCATCCAGCGGGAGGCGGGCCCGGACTTCGAGGGCCCGCTGCGGCCGATGGAGTAGCGATGCCGGAGTTGCCCGAGGTCGAAGCGCTGGCGTACCACCTGCGTGAGCACGCGGTGGGGCGGCTGGTCAGCCGCGTCGACGTGGCGTCGCTGGCGGTGTTGAAGACGTTCGACCCGCCCTACACCGACCTGCACGGGCGCGAGGTGACGGGGGCGGGCCGGTTCGGCAAGCACCTCGACCTCGACTGCGACGGCCTGCACCTCGTGGTGCACCTGGCGCGCGCCGGCTGGCTGCGGTGGGCGGACAACCTCTCGCCGGCGCCGCCGAAACCGGGCAAGGGCCCGATCGCGCTGCGCGTCCACTTCGGAGACCGCGGCTTCGACCTGACCGAGGCGGGCACGAAGAAGGGCCTCGCGGTGTGGGTGGTGCGGGACCCGCAGGAGGTGCCCAGCATCGCCCGGCTCGGCCCGGACGCCCTGTCGCTGCACCGGGATTCGCTGGCCGAGCTGCTGGCAGGGCGGACCGAGCGGCTCAAGTGGGCGCTGACCGACCAGTCGCTGATCGCCGGCATCGGCAACGCCTACTCGGACGAGATCCTGCACGCCGCGCGGCTGTCCCCGTTCGCGACCGCGGGCAAGCTGTCCGACGACGCGCTGGACCGGCTCGCCGAGGCGGTGCACCAGATCCTGACGAGCGCGGTGGAGCGCTCGGTGGGCCAGGACGCGGCTCGCCTCAAGGGCGAGAAGCGGTCCGGCCTCCGGGTGCACGCGCGGACCGGGCTGCCCTGCCCGGTGTGCGGGGACACGGTGCGTGAGGTTTCCTTCGCCGACAAGTCCTTCCAGTACTGCCCGACCTGCCAGACGGGCGGCAAGCCGCTCGCGGACCGTCGCCTGTCGCGCCTGCTCAAGTAGCGCCTCACCCCGCAGGGTGGCGAAGTCAGCACAGAAAGTGCGCTGAAGAGCTTGCACCTTGCGTCACGAGCGCAGAGCATTGACGCCGTGTCCGGTCTGCCGATCTCGCAAATCATCCCGTGGAGCGTGTCGGGTGTGCTGCTGATCGTCCTGATCGTCGTGCTGGCGCGGACCCGCAAGCCGAGCAGCTCGATCGAGGACGCGGTTCTCGAAGCCGTCTACCACATGTCCCGCGCGACACCGGACCTCCGCGAGGGCTTCGACCAGGCCAGCGCCGACCGGATCACCTCGCAGCTGCTCGAACTGCTCAAGTGCGTCGCCGTCGGCATCACCGACAACGAGGGCACCCTGGTGTCCTGGGACGGCGAGGCCAACGACCACTACCTCGACCTCAGCAGCGCCGTGATGATGTCCATCCGCAAGGCCCGTCGTGAGGTCGTCTCGCACGACGACGTCCCGTGCGACCACCGCGGCACCTGCAAGATGAAGACCGCGGTGATCGTGCCGCTGCTCGTCGAGGACGAGGTCGAGGCGGCGCTCATCGTGGTGGGCCGCAGCTCCGGCAAGCGCCTGATCCAGATGGCCGACGCGGTCGCGCAGTTCGTCACCACCCAGTTCGAGCTGGCCCGCTTTGAGGAGTCCAAGCACCAGTTGCAGCAGGCCGAGATCAAGGCGCTGCGCGCGCAGATCTCGCCGCACTTCATCTACAACGCGCTCAACACGATCTCCGCGCTCATCCGGACCGACCCGGAGGAGGCGCGCGAGCTGCTGCAGGAGTTCGCCGACTTCACGCGCTACTCGTTCCGCACCTCCGGCATGTTCACCACGCTCGCCGACGAGCTGCGCAACATCGACCGCTACCTGACGATCGAACGGGCCTGGTTCGGCGGCCGCCTCGAGGTGCGGCTGAAGATCGCGCCCGAGGTGCTGTCGGTCGTGGTGCCGTTCCTGATCATCCAGCCGCTCGTGGAGAACGCGGTGCAGCACGGCCTGGCGAACAAGCCGACCGGCGGCATGGTCACCGTCACCGCCTCCGACTACGGCACCGAGGCGCTGATCAGCGTCGAGGACGACGGCATCGGCATGGACCCGGCGCGGCTGGCCGACCTGCGCAACTCGCACCGCACCGGCGCGCACGTCGGGCTGGGCAACATCAACGCGCGCATGCGGCAGCTGTTCGGCGACGAGTACGCGCTGATGGTCGAGACCGCGCCGGGCGCCGGGATGAAGGTGACGCTGCGGGTGCCGAAGTTCGCGCCCGGCGTGCGCACCGACCTGCCGGACTACGCGGAAGCCCCGCCGGAGCCCGCCCGCAACGGCCGTCTGCACAAACCGGACGGAGTCCGTAACCTGGCGCCATGACCAGCGTGACGGACAGGCTGAGCAGCAGGATTTCGCGCATCGGCGACCGGGGCGACCGCAAGGACGTGGTGGCCGTCGTCAAGCTGCACGGGGTGATCACGCCGACGCCCTCGCCGCTCGCGCGCGGCACCATCAACCTCGCGGCCGTCGAGTCCGCGCTGACCCGCGCGTTCGACCACGACCGGCTCAAGGCGGTCGCGTTGCAGATCAACTCGCCGGGCGGCGCGCCGACCCAGTCCGGGCTGGTCGCGGAGCGGATCCGCCAGCTCGCCGCGAAGAAGCCGGGTGTGCCGGTGATCGCGTTCTGCGAGGACGTCGCGGCCTCCGGTGGTTACTGGCTGGCGTGCGCGGCGGACGAGATCTACGCGCACCGCACGTCGATGGTCGGCTCCATCGGCGTGATCAGCGGCGGGTTCGGGTTCACCGGTCTGCTGGAGCGCTTCGGCATCGAGCGGCGCGTGCACACCGCGGGTGAGAACAAGAAGCGGCTCGACCCGTTCGCCCCGGAGAAGCCGGAGGACGTCGAGTGGCTGAAGAAGATGCACGCACAGTTGCACGAGATGTTCGTGGAGTGGGTGAAGGAACGCCGCGGCGACCGGCTCGCCGACACCGAGGAGCTGTTCACCGGTGACGTCTGGCTCGGCGCGAAGGCCGTCGAGCTGGGCCTGGTCGACGGCATCGGCAACCTGCGGGAGGTCGTCGAGCAGCGCTGGCCGGACGCCGAGATCACGATCGCCGAGCCGAAGAAGCCGCTGCTGGCCCGGCTCGGCATCGGCGCGCCGGCAGCCGCCCAGGCGCTCCTGGACGCGGTCGCACAGCGAGTTGCTTGGTCACGCTACGGGATTTGAAAGCGCTCGCCCGCTCGCGGTATGGACATCACAACCTGCAGTAGGCAGGATGCGAGTCACTGTGAGTGCGCAACAAGACACCAGAAGACTGCTCGTCCTTGCCGTGGACGACGAGCCACACGGGTTGAACCTGCTGGTCGACACGCTGCGGGGCAACCCGCACATCGGTCGCGTGTTCACCGCGGTCGACGCCTCCGAGGCGCTGCGCGTGCTGGCCTCGGAGGACCCGGAGGTGCGTGAGCGCAAGGAGCGGGGCCTGCCGCCGATCGACGCGGTGTTCGCCGACCTCCAGATGCCCGGCCTGTCCGGCATGGAGATGGCGCGCGTGTTCTCCGCGATGAGCCCCGCGCCGGTGCTGGTGTTCGTCACCGGGCACGCGCACGAGGCCGTCAACGCGTTCGACCTGGGCGCGGTGGACTACCTGCTCAAGCCGTGCAACCAGCACCGGCTGGACCGGGCGGTCGAGCGGGTGCTGGAGAAGCTGAAGACGGTGGCCCCGCCAGGGCCGGGCGCGGCCGCGCCCGCCGCGCCGGACGACGACGAGGTGATCCCGGTCGAGCTCGCCGGGACCACGAAGCTCGTGCCGCGCTCGTCGGTGCGCTGGGTCGAGGCGCAGGGCGACTACGCCCGCCTGTTCACCAAGGACGGCAACAGCCACCTGGTCCGCATCCCACTGACCCAGCTCGAGGAGCGCTGGGAGAAGGCCGGGTTCGTGCGGATCCACCGGTCGTTCCTGGTCGCGTTGAACCTGATCACCGAGCTGCGCATGGGGCAGGGCGGCTACCAGGTCGTGATCGGCAACGAGGAGAAGCTGCTCCCGGTCTCCCGGCGGCACACCCGTGAGCTCAAGGACCGACTCACGGGTGGTCGATGACCGAGGACTTCCACCGTCGCGCGGACGGGGTGCGTGAGCCGGACCCGACGCTGGGCAAGAACTACCAGCCGGCGTCGGTGGAGCCGATCCCGCCCGCGCCGCCGCCCGAGGCGCCGCCGGAGCCGGCGAAACCGCCGAAGCGGCAGCGGGTGGTGCTGGCGGATCCGCGTTCCCGCAAGACGACGCCGACGCTGCGCGCGCGCCTGGAGCTGGAGCAGCAGACCAGCTGGGGCGAGCTGTTGATCCGCGACCTGGTCAAGCACCAGCTGCGCACCGCGCTCGGGTTGAGCGCGCTGGTGCTGGTGCTGCTCGGCGCGCTGCCGCTGGCCTTCTACCTGTGGCCGGGGTTCGCCGCGCTGCGTGTGGTCGGCGTGCCGCTGGCGTGGTTGCTGCTGGGGCTGTTGCCGTTCCCGTTGCTGCTGCTCGCGGGCCTGACCTACAACCGGCTGGCCGAGCGGCACGAGCGGGACTTCGTGGACATGATCGAGTCGTGACCGGCCCGCGGAGCCGGAGCCGGGGCAGGGGACAATCCGGATCGTGCAGCTGAACCCGTGGGCGCTGAGCGGCATCGCGACCGTCGCCGTGCTGACCTTCTACCTGGGTCACCGCTCGTCCCGGTTCGCCAACACCACGCACGACTTCCTGGTCGCACGCCGCACGGTGCGGTCGCGCCGCAACGCCGCCGCCATCTCCGGTGAGTACCTCTCCGCCGCGTCGTTCCTCGGCATCGCCGGGATCATCCTGAAGGACGGCGCCGACGGGTTGTGGTTCCCGATCGGCTTCACCGCCGGCTACCTGGCGCTGATGCTGTTCGTCGCCGCGCCGCTGCGCCGCTCGGGCGCCTACACGCTGCCGGACTTCCTGGAGGCGCGTCTGGAGTCGGTCGCGCTGCGCCGGTGCGGCACCGCGTTCGTGGTGTTCATCGGGATCCTCTACCTGGTCCCGCAGCTGCAGGGCGCCGGGCTGGCGCTGACGACCGTGCTGAACGTGCCGGGCTGGGTCGGCGCGGTGACGGTCACCGTGCTGGTCGGCGTGAACGTGATGGCCGGCGGCATGCGCGCGATCACCGTGGTGCAGGCGTTCCAGTACTGGCTGAAGCTGTTCGCGATCGCGCTGCCCGCGTTCGTGCTGTGCGCGGTGTTCCTGGCAGGCGGCAAGCCGGGGCCAACCGGTTCGCTGGGGTCGCCCGCGCCGCCGGTGTTCGCCGCGCAGACCACTGTGGACATCCGCACCGACGTCGCCTTCGAGGTCGGCACGCTGACGCAGGTCGTGATCGAGCACCCGGGCGACCCGGCGCCGCACGACGAGATCTGGGTGCAGGGCTCGACGCAGGAGCTGCCGCAGGGCACCCGCGTGTGGTTCGCGGCGGGCACCCCGGTCCCGACGGTGAGCGACGCGGAGGTCACCAACTCCGACTGGCTGCACCCCGGTTCCGAGGGCGTGCGGGACCTGCTGCAGACGTATTCGCTGATCTTCGCGACGTTCCTCGGCACGATGGGCCTGCCGCACGTGCTGGTCCGCTTCTACACCAACCCGGACGGCCGGGCGGCGCGCCGGACCACGGTGCACGTCCTGTTGCTGCTCGGGCTGTTCTACCTGTTCCCGACGATCCTCGGGGCGCTGTCCCGGATGTACGTGCCGGAGCTGCTGGTGACGGGCCAGACGGACGCCGCGGTGCTGCGGCTGCCGTCGGCGATGGTGCCGGGGGTGGCCGGGCAGGTGCTGGGCGCGGTCGTGCTGGCCGGGGCGTTCGCGGCGTTCCTGTCCACGTCGTCGGGGTTGCTGGTGAGCCTGGCGGGCGTGGTGTCGACGGACCTGTCGAAGGGCCGGGTGCTGGACTTCCGGATCGCCGCGGGTGTGGTCGCGCTGGTGCCGCTGGCGCTGGCGCTGCTCCTGCGGCCGAACGACCTGTCGCTGAGCGTCGGGATGTCGTTCGCGCTGGCCGCGTCGACGTTCTCGCCGTTGCTGCTGCTCGGCGTGTGGTGGCGCGGCCTGACCTGGCCGGGCGCGATGGCGGGCATGATCATCGGCGGCGGGCTGGTGCTCGGTGCGCTGGTGGTGGACCTGGTCAGCCGGTTCACCGGGGGCTGGGCGCCGTGGTTCGCCGACCAGCCCGCGTTGATCACGGTGCCGGTGGCGTTCGCGGTGACGATCCTGGTCAGCCTGGCCACGCCGAACGGCAAGCCGGCCGACGTGAACGCCGTGATGCTGCGGCTGCACGCCCCGGACCGGCTCGGGTTCATGCGCGATCGGGCGGTCGCGCGGTTCGGGCAGGCCGAAGAGCGTACCCGGATGGGACGCGGCCGACACCGCAAGTGACCCCGGTTCTCACCCGGGCGACGTTCACTCCATTGGCGGTTTCGTTTACCGTCGGTTGACATTTCGGCAAATCATGCCCGTTTGGTGATTCGCGAAATGGACATTCCTACGTCTAACCGGCGAAAGATCGTCAACTCTCCGTAAGATCATTCACTCGAAAGGATTAACAACAAGACTCACGTTTCGCGGCAAGATCTACCCGCATCACACGACCGGAAGAGGTTGAGACCATGCACAGGGAGGTTGTCCCGTGAGCACCAGCGACCAGGACCTCGTCGACGAGACGGGTCCGGGTGACAACTGGCAGAAGGTGCAGGCGAGCCCCGAGTTCGCCGAGCTCCGCAAGAGGTTGCGGACCTTCGTCTTCCCGATGACCGTCCTCTTCCTCGTCTGGTACCTCGTCTACGTCCTGCTCGCCGACTACGCCCACGGCTTCATGTCGACGAAGCTGATCGGCAACTTCAACGTCGGCCTGCTCATCGGCCTGCTGCAGTTCGTGTCGACGTTCCTCATCACCGGGCTCTACGTGCGGTACGCGAACCGCAAGCTGGACCCGATCGCCGACAAGATCCGCGGTGAGATCGAAGGAGACGCGCAGTGAGGAACCTGGCGCAGGGCGTCGAAGGCAGCAACCCGACGCTGAACATCATCATCTTCGCGATCTTCGTCGCGATCACCCTCGTGATCGTGTTCCGCGCCAGCCGCAACACGAAGACCGCCTCCGACTACTACGCGGCGGGCCGCTCGTTCACCGGTCCGCAGAACGGCATCGCGATCTCGGGCGACTACCTGTCCGCGGCGTCGTTCCTCGGCATCGCGGGCGCGATCGCGGTCAACGGCTACGACGGGTTCCTCTACTCCATCGGGTTCCTCGTCGCGTGGCTGGTCGCGCTGCTCCTGGTCGCCGAGCTGCTGCGCAACACCGGCAAGTTCACGCTCGGCGACGTGGTCGCGTTCCGGATGCGGCAGCGGCCGATCCGGGCCGCGGCGGCGGTGTCCACCCTCGCGGTGTCGTTCTTCTACCTGCTCGCGCAGATGGCGGGTGCCGGCGGCCTGGTCAACCTGCTCCTCGGCATCAAGAGCGACTGGGGCCAGAACGCCGTCATCGCGATCGTCGGCATCCTGATGATCGTCTACGTGCTCATCGGCGGCATGAAGGGCACCACCTGGGTACAGATCATCAAGGCCGTCCTGCTGATCCTCGGCGCGCTGGCGATGACGCTGTGGGTGCTGGGCAAGTTCGGCTTCAACCTGTCGAACCTGCTGCAGGGTGCGGTCGAACGCGGCGGCGCGACCGGTGACGCCCTGCTCAACCCGGGCAAGCAGTACGGCAAGACCGAGACCAGCAAGCTGGACTTCCTGTCGCTGGGCATCGCGCTGGTGCTGGGCACCGCGGGCCTGCCGCACGTGCTGATGCGCTTCTACACGGTGCCCACCGCGAAGGACGCGCGGAAGTCGGTCGTCTGGGCGATCGTCCTGATCGGCATCTTCTACCTGTTCACCCTGGTGCTGGGCTACGGCGCCGGTGCGCTCGTGGGCCCGCAGACGATCAACTCGGCGCCGGGCACGACCAACTCGGCGGCGCCGCTGCTCGCGCTCGAACTGGGCGGGCCGATCCTGCTCGGGTTCATCTCCGCGGTGGCCTTCGCGACCATCCTCGCCGTGGTGGCCGGCCTGACGATCACCGCGTCGGCGTCGTTCGCGCACGACGTGTACGCCAACGTGATCAAGAAGGGCCAGGTCGACAGCAAGCAGGTCGAGGTGCGGGTCGCCCGGATCACCGCGCTGGTGATCGGCGCGCTCGCGATCGTCGGCGGCATCCTGGCGAAGAACCAGAACGTGGCCTTCTTGGTCGCGCTGGCGTTCGCGGTGGCGGCCTCGGCGAACCTGCCGACCCTGCTGTACTCGCTGTTCTGGAAGCGGTTCAACACCCAGGGCGCGCTGTGGAGCATGTACGGCGGCCTGATCATCTGCATCGTGCTGATCGTCTTCTCGCCGGCGGTGTCCGGCGGGTCGAAGCCGATGATCAAGGGTGTGGACTTCCACTGGTTCCCGCTGGAGAACCCCGGCCTGGTGTCCATCCCGGCGTCGTTCCTGCTGGGCTTCCTCGGCACGGTCCTGTCGAAGGAGCGCAACGAGAAGAAGTACGCCGAGATGGAGGTGCGCGCGCTGACCGGCGCACACGCCGAGAAGGCCACCGCGCACTGACCTGACGGACGGCGGAAAGGGCCACTCCCGCGACGGGGGTGGCCCTTTTTCGGGCTCACGTGCAGTTGATGGGTGCGCGTGCCAGTATGTGAACGTGCAACCAGGTGACATTCCGACCGCGTCCGTCTCCGAACTGCCCGCGGACGGGCTGGTGTTGCTGGACGTGCGCGAACAGGACGAGTGGGATGCCGGCCACGCCCCCGGCGCGGTCCACATCCCGCTCGGCGAGCTGCCCGCGCGCACCGACGAACTGGCCCAGCTGCCCGACGACCAGCCGCTCTACGTGGTGTGCCGCACCGGCGGCCGCTCCGCGCGGGCCGCGGCGTGGCTCAACGCGAGCGGCTGGGACGCGATCAACGTGGCGGGCGGCATGAAGTCCTGGGAGACCGAGGGCCGCCCGGTCGTCGGCGAGCACGACGGCCCGCCCGAGGTCCTGTAGGTCCCATGCACCCGACCCCGAGGCCGTACCGCCCCCGACCGCGTGTCAGCTGGGTGGCGAACCCTCCACCGGGTGCGATCCGTCCCCGGCCGGCGCGCCCGGCCGAGCGCTACGACGGCCCGCCGTCGTACCACGTGCCGCCGCGCTGGGGTTTTCCGCACCTGGCGTGGCGGGTGCCGACGGCGGTGCCCGGCACCCCGTCCGGCTATCCGAGCCCGGTCGAGCGTGTGCGGGTGCTGCACCGCAATGCCGTGACGATCCTGTGGTTCCTCGCCGGGCTGGCCGCGGTCGCGGCGGGTGCCGAGTTCTGGCGTTACGCGCTGCTGGTGATGAGCCGGTCGACGGCCCTGCACGCGGCGACCGTGGCGTTCTCCGACGCGCTGGAGATCATCGCGTCGCTGCTGACCGTGGTGTTCGGGCTGATCGCCGTCGCCGCGACGCTGTGGTGGCTGCTGGTCGCCCGCAGTGCCGCCGCGGAAGCCGCCGGACAGGAACCGGCCCGCTCGACGCGCGAGGTGGTCGCCGGGGTGCTGGTGCCGGGGGTGAACCTGGTGATGGCGGGCTCCATCCTCGCCGAACTGGAGCACCTGGTGCTCGGCCGCGAGCCGGACCGCCGCCCCCGCCCGTCGCGGCTGGTGCTGGCCTGGTGGGCGGCCTGGGTGGTCAACGAGGTGCTGATGGTGCTGGTCATCGGGTGGCGCTTCAAGGACGGCGTGCAGGCGATGGCGGACGGCGTGCTGCTGACCGGCCTGCTGAACACCGCGGCCGCCGTGCTGGCCGGACTGACCGCGGTGCTGGTGTACCGCCTGACGACGCTGCTGGCGCCGGTCCGCACCGACCGGCTGCGCCCACTGCAGGTGCGATCCGTGAAGGGCGCCCCGGCCCCGGAGCTGCGCACGGCACGCCCCACCGGCGCGGCGCGCTGATCTGGGCTGCCGCTCCGCCGGACGTGCGCCGCCCCTCGCGCGGATCCCGGGACCGGCCGCGAAAGCGCGGCTCGCTAGACCGTCACCGGCAGGTTCTTCAGCCCCCGGATCACGAACTCCGGTCGGCGCTCCGGCTCACCCGCCAGGCGCAGGCCCGGCAACCGCTTGGTCAGCGCGACCAGCGCCGCCGCGATTTCGATCCGGGCGAGCGGCGCGCCGATGCAGTAGTGGATCCCCGCGCCGAAGCCCAGGTGCGTGCCGTCGCTGCGGGCGACGTCCAGCGTGTCCGGCTCGGCGAACACCTCCGGGTCCCGCGCGGCCGCGCCGAGCAGCGCGGCGATCTTCTCGCCCTTCGCCACCCGGAAGCCCGCGATCTCCACGTCCTCGGTCGCCGTGCGCTCGAACAGCTGCAGCGGCGAGTCGAAGCGGATCAGCTCCTCCACCGCGGCCGGCATCAGGCCCGGGTCGTCCACGAGACGCTGCCACTGGTCCGGGTGCCGCAGCAGGGCCCAGACCCCGTTGCCGATCACGTTGACCGTCGCCTCGTGTCCGGCCATCAGCAGCAGCACCGCGGTGGCCACCACCTCGTCCTCGGTGAGCTCGGCCCGCAACAGGTCCGTGATCAGGTCCTCGCCCGGCTCCCGGCGGCGCCGCTCGGCCAGCTCGCGCAGGAACTCGACGAACTCGGTCGCCGCCCGCTCGGCCGCCACCCGGCCCTCCTCGGGCAGCCCGTACTCGTACATCTTCACGATCGCGTTCGACCACGGCACCAGCCGCGGCCGGTCGGCCTCCGGCACGTCCAGCAGCTCGGAGATCACCGCGACCGGCAGCGGCTGCGCGAGCGCGTCCAGCAGGTCGGCCGACCCGGCCTCGGCGATCCCGGCCACCAGCTCGTCCGCCAGTCGCATCACCGTCGGCCGCAACCGCTCGACGTGCCCGCGCCCGAACGCCGACGAGATCGACCGGCGCAGCCGTGTGTGCACCGGCGGCTCGTTCTCCAGCAGCGAGTTGCGGTGCAGCAGGTTGAACGACACGAACTGCTCGGCCGGGCTCGCGTCGGTCCAGATCCGGCCCAGCCCGCGGTGCCGCAGCACCGCCGACGCCGCCGCGTGGGACACCGCGATCGCCAGGCCCAGCCCGTCGTGCTGGTGCACCGGCGCCTGCGCGCGCAGGCGGGCGAACTCCGGGTACGGGTCGGCGAGGAAGGCGGGGTCACGGGGATCGAACACGACCCGAGCCTAATCCCCCGATCCGGCGGGCCGTGCCCGGTTCGGTAGCGTCTGCGGCCTGTAGTCCGAGGAGGCGAGATGGGCAAGGGCGCGCGCAAGCGGGGTCCGAAGAAGGACAAGGCACCGAAGGTCCGCGAAGTGTTCGTGGGGCAGCCGTTCGAGGGGCTGGCCGCCGAGCCGGAGCTGATCGCGCTGCGCGAGTTCGTGCCGTCGGCCACCGCGCCGCTGTCCCTTGTGGACGCGGGCGAGCGGCAGATCACGCTGGCGACCGTGCTGCCGATGGCCGCGGCCGCGTTCGTGCGCACCGACGGCGAGGTGTTCGTCGGGCTCCAGGTGCAGACCCGCTCCAGCGACGTGAGCCGCGACCTGGGCCGCGCGATCCGCTGGGCGCTGACGGCCGAGCCGGGCGACGTGCTGCCGGTGCCGGACACCACGAGCCCGCCCGCCGATGGCGAGCGCCTGCAGGACCTGCTGGTGGCCGACGCCGAGCTGGACGTCACCCTGCACTCGAACTTCGACTGGTGGCTGCCCGAGGACACCGACCCCAGCGGCGAGGTCAAGGTCTCGCTGGAGCGGGCCAACGAGGCGATCATGCCGACCGAGCGCCTGGGCACCGGCTCCTACTGGGTACTGGCCGGCGAGAAGGCGCACCTGCGCTGGGTCCGGCCGGAGCCGGAGGGCCGCCTGATGCAAGCGCTTGCGCGCCTGTCCGCGGCCGGTGAGCTGTCACTCGGCGAGGGCTCCCGCTACGCGGGGTCGTTCCGCGCGCACGGCCTGCTGGTGCCGGTGTGGGACCTGGACCCGGAGGCGCACGCTCGCGAGTGGGCCGAGCCTGCCGAGCAGCTGGGCGCCCGCCTGGAGGAGGCCCTGAAGTCGGTCGACGCCGAGCCGCTGACCGCCGCCGAGCGCCGTGCGCGCGACGGCTTGGTCGGCAGGCAGCTGACGCTCCGCTAGTGATCCTGCACCTCTGCGCGGCCACGGACTGGACGGGCGCGGACTACCGCGCCCCGTCCCTGGACACGGTCGGCTTCATCCACTGCTCCGACCCGGGCACGGTGGCGATCCCGGCGAACGCGCTCTACCGCGGCCGCACGGACCTGGTGCTGCTGGAGATCGACCCGGCGCGGCTGGACGTCCCGCTGCGCTGGGAGGCCGGCGACCCGCCACACCCTGACGGCATCCTGTTCCCGCACGTCTACGGCCCGATCCGCGCCGAAGCCGTGGTGGCCGTGCACCCCTTCCCGCCGAACGCGGACGGCGCCTTCGAGCTGCCCGCACGCCTCGCGCAACGAGACCCACGCTGAGGCGTCCACCTCAGAGCGCGCCGGACAACCTGAGGGGGCCGTCATGCGTGGACTCGGCGAAGGGGTAAGACACACGGTCGAGGGAGGCGATACGGTGACCTCGGCCGCGTCGGCCATCGCCTGGGGAGGCGGCCGCGCGGCGGGGAGGGGGTCAGCGGTGAGCGAGGAGCTGGCGGACTTCGGAGAGTTCGTCCAGGCGAGCCTGCCCGGGCTGCTCCGATACGGCCACGCGCTCACCGGCAACCCGCACGACGCAGCCGACCTGGTGCAGACCGTGCTGGAGAAGATCGGCTCCCGCTGGACCCACGTGCAACGCAAGACGGCCGACCCGCTGGCCTACGTGCGCCGTGCGATGGCGAACGCGCACATCAGCCGCTGGCGGCGCCTGAAGCGGGAGAGCCTGGTCGCCGACCTGCCCGAGCAGCGCACCGCCGAACCGGTGGACCCGTTCGAGCACGAGCCGCTGTGGCAGGCCCTGCGCGAGCTGCCGCCGCGCCAGCGCGCGGTGATCGTGCTCCGCTACTACGAGGGCCTGTCCGAGGCCGAGATCGCCGCGTCGCTCGGCGTCAGCGCGGGCACGGTCAAGAGCCAGGCCAGCAAGGCGATCGCGACGCTGCGGACCAAGATCGGTTCGATCTCCGGAGGGAGGGACGACTGGTGAACCCCGACGACGAGCTCGGCGACGAGCTGCGGCGGTTGTTCGACGACGACCGGCTGGCGATCACGCCCGCGCCGGGCGCCGAGAGCGCCATCGTCCGCGGCGCCCGCCGTCGCCGTCGCCGTCGCACCGCCGTCGCCGCCTCCGGGGGTGTCCTCACCGCCGCCCTGCTCGTCACCGCCGGTCTCGTCGCCGAGCGCCACGACCCCGGCGTCCACCAGGCCGCCCAGCCCACGACCACCGCCCCCACGACGACCTCGGAAGCGCCCGGGCCGGTCGTGGTGCCGCCGTCGTTCTCCGAACTGCCCACCCAGCCGCCCCCGCCGTCGTCGACCACCACGGTCCTGCCCGCGCCGCCGCCGGCCGGCACGTCCACGCCTGCGCCGTCGAGCAGCAGCCGCACGACCGTGCGCCCCGAGCCCGCGGCGGTGGTGCTCGGCCCCACCGGCTACGGACCGTTGCGGCTGGGGATGACCTTCGACGAGGCCAAGGCGACCGGGCTGCTCGCCGACGCCGGTACGGCGCCTGCCGAATGCACCACCTACCGGCTCACCGAAGGCACGGCGAACGTCGCGTCGGTGACGATTTCGCCGACCGGGGGAGTGGTGGTCTTCACCGCGACCGGCGCGCGCACTCCGGAAAAGGTGGGCACCGGTTCCACGGTGACCGAACTGAGGAATGCCTATCCTGATCTGACGGCCGGTGCGGGGAATTACAGCGCCGCCGCCGGATCGGGCGCCAACTACACGTTTTACGTCGATTCCGCGGAAACCGTCGTGCACTGGGAACTGGTCGCCCCGCCCGGCTGCTGACGCGAAAGAGCCCGGGCCGCGGCCCGGGCTCTCGTGCGCTCCGCGGTATGGCGGTCCTACAGGGCGCCACCGGCGACCGGCGGCATGTCGGAGGCGCCGTCGTCGCCGACGGACTCGCGGGCCAGCCAGGTCTCCACCTCGAACATGTTGCCGTTGGCGCGCTTGACCACGTTGACCAGTGTGGACATCTGCGACACCTCCTCGACCTGCTCCTTGAGGAACCACTGGAGGAACTGCTCGCCCTGGTAGTCGTCCTCGGCGCGGGCGGCCTTCATCAGGGTGCGGAAGTCGGCCGTGACCTCCTTCTCCTGCTCCAGCGCGAGCTCGACCAGTTCGAGCGGCTCCGCGAAGTCGTTGCGGACCTCGCCGGTGGGCGGGATGTCCACGTGGTGATCGGTGTCGATCAGGTACTGCACGATCGCCAGCGCGTGGTTCCGCTCCTCCACCGCCTGGCGGTAGAAGTGCTTGGCCAGCTGGGGCAGGTCCGCGTTGTCGAACCAGACCGCCAGCGCCACGTACTGCTGGGAAGCGTGGAACTCGTTCTGCACCTGCTGCTGCAGGAGCTCGTAGAACTTGGAGCGCGGTTCTTTCTTCAGCATCGCCATGACTCAAGAATAGGCCATTTTGCTGATCGTTAACCCCTTGGCCCTGGTGATTCCGATTTCGTTTGGGTAGGCTTACCGAGATTAGGAAGTGCTTATTTAGGACGTACTAATTCAGCTTAGCCTTTCCTAATTACCCGATCGGGTCACGGACAACGGGACAGGACATGCAACGCGGCCCGCCCCGGCCGGAGCCCAGCTCGGAACCGGCGATGGCGAGCACCTCGATGCCGGCGTCCGCCAGCCGCGCGTTGGTCTCCACGTTGCGTTCGTAGCCGACCACCACACCGGGCGCGAGCGCCAGCGTGTTGTTGCCGTCGTCCCACTGCTCGCGTTCCGCGGTCACCGGGTCCAGCCCGGTGTCGATCACCCGCAGCTTCTCGATGCCCATCGCCTCGGCCGCCGCGTGCAGGAACGGCTCCGGGCCGTCCACGCGCAGCGAGCCGTCGCCGTCCGGGCGCAGCGTGAAGGCCACCAGCTCGTCGCGGGCCAGCGGGTACATCACCACGGCGTCCGGCGCGACCATCGTGCAGACGGTGTCCAGGTGCATCGTGGCTCGGGCCTGTGCGATCGGGACCGCGAGCACGGTGTGGGCGATGTCGTCGGCGAACAGCGAGCGCGCCAGCGACTCCGCGCCTGCGGCCGTGGTGCGCTCGCCGATGCCGACGGCCAGCACGCCCGGCGCGAGCAGCAGCACGTCGCCACCCTCGACCGGCGCCGAGTGGGCGCCGTACGCGCGCGAGGCGTGGGAGAACCGCGGGTGGTAGGCGTAGACGAGGTCGAGCAGCGCGGTCTCGCGGCGGCGGGCGGGCATGGCCAGCGACGAGATCGCCACCCGGTCGCCGATCCACACCGACGAATCGCGGGTGAACAGCAGGTTCGGCAGCGGGTCGACCGCGAAGTCGTGCGGGTGGTGGATCTTGCGCACCAGCGACGCGCCATCGGCGGCGGGCAGCTCCTCGAACGTCAGCCCGGCCATCAGGACCTCGGCCAGGGTGGCGGCGTCCACACCGGACAGGTGCGAGCGCAGCGCGTCCCCCAGGTCCTCGCCGAGGCGCCGGTCGTCGACCGCGGCGTGCACCCCGGCGGCGTGCGCGCGCGGATCGGTGAGCGCCTCGCGCAGCACCTCGGCCAGCAGGAGCACCTCGACGCCGCGGCCGCGGAGCACCTCGGCGAACGCGTCGTGCTCCTCCTGGGCGCGGCCGACCCACGGGATCGAGTCGAACAGCAGCTTGTCGTTGTTGCGCGGGGTGAGCCTCGTGAGCTCGTTGCCCGGCCGGTGGAGCAGGACGGCGCGCAGCGGCCCGACCTCGCTGTCCACCCTGGGGGTTTTGGTGGTCACGCGCTGAGCGTAGTGCGCTGAGTGTCTGTTCAGGGCAGCCAGCTGACGTGTCCGCGGAGCAGCGAGTACCCGACGAACGAGACCACGTCGAGCAGGGTGTGCGCGACGATCAGCGGCACCAGCCGGTTGGTCCGCTGCCACACGCGGCCGAACACCAGTCCCATCACCAGGTTGCCGACGAACCCGCCGAAGCCCTGGTAGAGGTGGTAGGACCCGCGCAGCACGGCGGCGGCGAACAACGCGGTGTTCTCGCGCCAGGCCAGCTGCCGCAGCCGGGTCAGCAGGTACCCGACCACCAGGACTTCCTCGGCGAAGGCGTTGCCGAACGCGGACAGCGTCAGCGCGATCGGGCGCCACCACGTGTCGTCCAGCCGGGACGGGACGACGGCGAGGTTGAAGCCGAGCTGCCAGCCGACGAAGTACAGCACCAGCCCGGGGATGCCGATCAACGCCGCCAGCCCCGCGCCCCAGAGCACGTCCCGGCCGGGGCGGGTGCGGTCCAGGCCCACCTCGGCCAGCTTCATCCCGCCGCGCCACAGCAGGTACGCGCCGAGCGCGCCCCACCCGACGAGCTGCACCGCGGACAGCAGCTGGGCGAGCAGGTCCAGCAGGTCGGCGGCGCGCTGCGGGACGTTCAGCGCGACCTGCTGGTCGGACAGCGGCTCGGGCTGCAGGAGCGAGTCGATCAGCGACAGCAGGCTGCGCGCGCCGGACAGGCCGAGCGTGATCGAGAAGACGACCACCAGCTCGATCTTCAGCCGCCGCGCGGTCCCGGCGTCCACGGGTTCGGGCATCGCGGGACGTTCGGGGCGGAGCCAGGAGCTGAGCACGTCCGCACGCTACCGTCTGGAGACATGGCCAAGATTGCGACCGCTGACCGCGTCGACCGCGCCGAACTGCTGGAGTTCCTCCGCCCCCGGCACCGCGCGATCCTGATGACCACCCGCGCCGACGGCACGCCGCAGCTGTCGCCCGTCACCGCCGGGATCGACCCCGAGGGCCGGTTCGTCGTGGCGACCTACCCGCAGCGCGCCAAGACCCGCAACGCCCGCCGCGACCCGGCCGTTTCGGCGTGCGTGATCTCCGACGACTGGAACGGGCCGTGGGTGCAGTTCGACGGCACGGCCGAGGTGCTGGACGTGCCCGAGGCGGTCGAGCCGCTGGTGGAGTACTTCCGGTCGATCTCGGGCGAGCACCCGGACTGGGACGAGTACCGCGAGGCGATGGTCAAGCAGAACAAGAGCCTGATCCGCGTGACGATCGAGCGGTGGGGACCGATCGCCACCGGCGGTTTCCCGCCGGAGCTCGGCTAGGGCTGCACGCGCACCTGGTTCCGCGCCAGGAACGGGCAGCCCACCAGGCGCCGCAGCTCGGTGCTGAGCTGGGCGGGGCTGTGCACCGGCTTGGCGAAGGCCAGGCGCACGTCGTGGTCGCCGTCGCCGGACTCGACCCGCAGCCGCAGCCCGAACTGGTCCAGGCCGAGCGGGCGGATCCGGCCGCCGCGCAGCTCCTCGGGGATGTGCCGGGCGAGCTGGCCGACGACGTCGGCGTGGTCGGTCTCCAGGTGCCGCAGCCAGCCGGACTCGTAGCCGGCGAACGGGTCCGGCGCGGCGGCGGAGAACAAGTGCGGCCGCAGCGAGTGGGTGCCCTCGGCGTCGGCGAGGACGAGCGAGGCCGGCGTGAGCCGCAGCAGGCTCAGGCCGTGGCCGAGGTCCAGCAGGCGCGGATCGGGCCGCGTCTCGGCGATGGACAGTGCCCTGGCGCGGGCCGACTCCGGGCTGAGGTGCCGCAGCCAGCCGGTGATCCAGAGCAGCCCGCGGATGGGTTCCCGCAGGTCGACGGGCGCGTGGTCGGCGAGTTCGAACACGACGGCCAGCTCGCCGCGGTCCGCCTCGCGGGTGCGGGTCAGCAGCGGGTGGTCGTCCGGCAGCAGGACGCTGACGCTGCCGCTCGGGTGGACGTGGTGCAGTTCGGGCACCACGCGGTCGCTGCCGGTCGGATCGCCCGCGGTCGGCAGCAGCGCGCCGGGGCCGTTCCGCACGGCGATGGTCTTCGCACGCTCGGCGGGGCTGGGTGCGGGCGGACGTCGGATCTCGGTCACTGGCCACCACCTCCTACTTAGGTGAGCCTAACCTGAGTGACGGAGGAAGGGAAGTGGATCAGTAACGTTCCCCGTTGCCACTCCGACTGGCGGACCGTGGAATTCACCCGGCAGCGTGTCTACGAGCCGCACCTCGGCGAACCGGCGGCGACCGATCCACTCGAGGTCGAGATCGTCGAGAAGACCCGTGGTCGTCTGATCACGTCGAGCGTGTTCTACGCCTTCCCGGTCGCACTGGCGGTCCTGTTCCGGCTCACCGGTCCCGCGGTCTGGACGGTGACCGCGGTGTTCACCGTGCTGGCGGCGTTGTCGGTGTGGACGCTGGCCTGCCGGACCCGGCCGCTGGGCCGGCTGCTCCGGATGCCCGCCGTCGTCCTGACGCCGGGGCCGGGGCACCTGCTGGTGTCGGGCCGGACGGTGAGCATCGCGTTGCCCGGGCCGCAGCCGCGCTGGGTCGTCGCGCGGATGCCCCGCTCGAAGCGGCTCCTGCTGGCGCGCGAGCGCCGCGTGTTCATGCTCGGGCCGGACGCGCGCGGCCGGCTCGTGTTGCGGGTCCCGGGCAGCATCATCGGGCAGTTCGGCCGCGTGCGGACCGCACCCGCGCCCGGCTCCCGGGCGCCCGACGAGGTCGCACCGGACGCGGTGGTGATCGCGTTCGTCCGTGAACTCCGGCTCCGGGCGGCGCTCGTGTCCACGGCCTTTCTGGTCGCCGGCGCGTTCGTGTGGGTGCTCACCGAAGCGGGTGCGGAGGCGTTCGGCTTCCCGCGCCCGAACGGCGTGACGGCCGTGTTCTGCGTGGCCTACGCGTTGCTCGGGGTCGCCCGGCCGCTGCAGGTGCGGAGCATCGCGCGGGCGGTGCGCACCCAGCCGTGGACCGAACTCGGCGTCACCCTGGACACGCCGGTCGAACCACAAGCCACGGGCACCGGGAACACGATGGGGCGGGTGACCCTGCCGGACGGGCGGGTCGCGCGGGTCCGGTTCGGCCGCCAGCCGCTCGACCTCCTGGTCAACGTGCGCGAGACGCAGCGGCTGTGGGTGCTCGGCGCACCGGAGCGGGGCCGCAAGCTCGCGGCCGGGGTGCCCGGTCACCCGGTGCTCGGCCAGGTCCGGTTGGACTGACGGGTAACGCCGGTGGCCGCTTGATCGACTCGGAGGTGTGGAACCCACCCAGGAGCGCGTCCTCGTCCACGAGCCGCGCCACGGCGAACCGGCCGCGGCGGACTCGCTCGACGTCGAGATCGTGACCAAGCAGCGCAACCGCCTGATCAACTCGATGGTCGTCTACGTGGTGGCGGGCGCTGCGGTGGTGGCGCTGGACCCCGGCCCGCTCTCGGCCGGCTTGGCGACGATCCTCGCCGCGGTCACCGTCGCGCAGCTGTGGCTGCTGTTCTTCCGGGTGCTGCCCTGCCGGAGGCTGCTCGCGCACCCGGTGGTCCTGCTCACCCCCGGCCCCGGGCAGTTGCTGGTGGCCGGGTCGAAGGTCAGCGTCGCGCTGCCCGGTCCCGAGCCGCGGTGGCTGGTCGTGCGGCTGCCTGCGTCGAAGCGGGTCCTGCTGGCCGGGTTGCGGCGCCTCTACTTCATCGGCCCCGACCCGCGCGGCCGCGTGCTCGTCGGGTTGCCGGGCGGGATCAACGGCCGGTTCGGCCGCATCCGGACGGCACCCGAGCCGGGCTCGGTGGAATCGGCCGAGCAGCCGCGGCCGATGGTGGCGGCCCTGCGGGACCCGGTGGTGACCACGTTCCTGCGCGAGGTCCGGCAGCGGTCGTGGGGGATGGCGGGGTCTTTCGTGCTGCTGGCCGCCGGGATCTGGGCGCTGGGCAACCTCGCCTCCGACCTGCCCGGCACCCGCACGTTCACGATGATCCTCGCGGTCGTCTACGCCGTGACCGGGCTGCTGATGCCGGTCCGCGTCGCCACCCTGTCCTCGGCCGTGCGCGAGCAGCCCTGGCAGGAACTGCACGCCACGCTCGACACCGCGATCACGCCGGGCACCTCGGGCGCGGTCGGCAAAGCCACCGGCCGCGTGATGCTCCCCGACGGCGAAGCGGTGGTCCGGTTCCCGCGGGTGCCGCTCGACCTGCTGGTCAACGTGCGCGACACGCAGCGCCTGTGGGTGCTCGGCGTGCCGGAGCGGGGCCGCCGGGTGGTGGCCGGGCTGCCCGGGTATCCCGTTCTCGCGGTGGTGAACCTCCGGTGAACTGTCCGGGGGGCGTACGCGTTTGTCCGGTTCCCGTACGCTACTAGCGTGTCCCATGTGTCAAGCGCTGTGGAACTCACGCCCCCCGGCCCCCGCGGAATTCCGCCCCTCTTCGCGCGGCTCGTAGACGACTCGGCGCTCTTCCCGCCCGGAACGGCCACCATGCCGGACGCGCTGCGGAACTACCTGGCCGGCCGCGAGGGCGACCACGCGGGCCTGCTCGGTGTGTTCCTGTGCCAGGCCTCCCGCCTGCCGGAGCTGATCACCGAGCTGATCAAGATCAAGCCGAAGCAGCCGCTGCCGCTGTCGCTGATCATCGACACCGGTCTCGGCGGCGTGCCGAAGGCGATCTCGATCGTCGAGTCCCGCAGTGAGCTGCTGTCGCTGCGCATGGTCGAGATGCCGGCGCCCTCGGACGTCGACGAGGTGTGGCTGGAGCGCGTCTCGGAGTTCGTGCCGGAGGACGTGATCCGCGTGGTCGAGCCGCGGCGCGGGGTCGGCTGGCTGGACGGCGTGCGGCGGGTGATCGAGCACGGCAGCTGGCCCAAGATCCGCTGCGGCGGCCAGTCCAGCGAGAACTTCCCCAGCGTCGACGAGGTCGCCGACTTCCTCGCCGTCCTGTCCGGCTCGCCCGGCGCCTCCTTCAAGGCCACCAACAGCCTGCACCGCGCGGTCCGGCACGACGACCCGGACAACGGCATCGCCCACCACGGCTTCCTGAACCTGCTCGTCGCGGTGGCGCGCAGCCTGTCCGGCGGGGACGTCCGCGAAGCGCTCGCCTCCACCGACGGCGAGGCACTCGCCGCGGAGGCGAAGTCGCTGTCCGAGCCCGCCGCGAAGGCGGTGCGCGCGCTCTTCGCGTCCTACGCCTGCGACAGCTTCGAGGCTCCGGTCGCCGACCTCGAGGCGCTCGGCCTGCTGTAGTGAGCGCCGAAGGCTCGCTGACCCTCGACCGCGGCCTCGCATTGCTGCAGGCCGTGGCCGACGCCGACGGTGACGCGGCGACGATCTCGGAGCTGGCGACCGCGATCGGCGCCAGCCGCGCGGCGGTCTACCGGCTGCTGGTGCCGCTGTCCGCGCGCGGCCTGGTGTGGCGCGACGGCAGCAAGGTCCGGCTGGGCATCGGCGTGCTGCGGCTGGCCGGTCAGGTCGTCCCGCAGCTGCGCGAGGCGGCCCGACCGGCTCTGCGCGAGCTGGCGGAGAAGGCCGGCGCGACCGCCTACCTGTCGATCGCCGAGGGTGATCTGGTCGAGCCGGTCGTCACGGTGGAGCCGTCGTGGACCGATTTCCACGTGTCCTACCGGGTCGGCGCGCGCCACCCGATCGGTGTCGGCGCGGCCGGGAAAGCGCTGACCCTGCGTCGCGGCAGTCGCGGCTGGGCGGCGGTCACCGGCGAACCACAGCGCGGAACCTCGGGTGTCGCCGCGCCGGTGCGGGGCGTGCCAGGCCTGCGCGCGGCGGTCGGGGTGATCGCGCTGGGGCCGCTCAACGCGGACGCGGTGGGCCCCCAGGTGGTGGCGGCCGCCGCCGCGGTCGCCGAGGTCCTGCGCGGGGACTAACGGGTGCGGCGGTACTCGGCGGCCGCTGCCTCGTACTGCCGGTGCTCGGCCTCGTGGTCCGGCGCGTCGTCCGGGTCGGCCGAGGTGACGAACTCCTGAAGCGCCTGGTTGGCGCCCACCGCGAGTTCACCGGCCCGCGCGAGCATGCCCTTCTCGTAGCGGGTGATCGCGGCGTCCAGGGTGGGCTCCGCCGCGATCGCGTGCGCCAGTTCCGCGCCGTCGAGCAGGGCGAGGTTCGCGCCGAACCCGCCGAACGGGGCCATCACGTGCGCCGCGTCGCCGAGCAGGGTCACGCCCGGGGTGTGCGGCCAGGTCATCGGCGCGGGCAGGACGTGGATCGGCCGCTCGACGACGGCGTCCCAGTCGGTCAGCGCAGGCCGGAAGACGCCGGCCCAGTGGGCGAACTCGCCGAGCAGGAAGCGCTTCAGCGCCTCGGGGTCGTGCAGCGCGATGCGGTCGCCGCGCACGACCAGGTAGCCGCGGATGTGGCCGTTGCTGTTGCGCTGCAGGATGATGCCGTGCCCGTCGCCGTCGTTGGCGAACATCTGCCCGGGGCCGGTCAGCGCGGCGACGCCGGGGTGGCGGGTGTCGACGTCGTCGAAGCGGACGTCGAGGAAGCTGACGCCGGTGTACTGCGCGGTGGCGTCGGTGACCAGCGGCCGGACCCGGGACCAGGCGCCGTCGGCGCCGATCACCAGGTCGGTCTCGGTGGCCGAGCCGTCGGCGAACTCCAGCCGGTGCCTGCCCCCGCCGAGCGGTTCCGCGCGCGCCAGCTTGTGTCCCCAGTGGACGGTGCCGGGTTCGACGTGCGCCGCCAGCAGCGCGCGCAACTGGCCGCGGTCGATCTCCGGGGCGGCGAGGTCGTCGTCGGCGGGCACGAAGGCCTTGATGACCGTGCCGTGGTGGTCGAGCCGGCTCCCGGCCTGTGACTCGGGGCGGGACAGCGCCAGGAACTCGTCCAGCAGCCCGGCGTCGGACATGGCGATCTGCCCGGTGTCGGCGTGCAGGTCGAGGCTGCCGCCCGCGTCCCGGGCGTCCACGGCGGCGTCGGCGTCGTACACGGTGACCTCGATGCCGTGGCGCTGGAGGACGCGGGCGCAGAGGAGGCCGCCGGGGCCGGCTCCGATGATCGCGATTCGTGCAGTCATGGTTACTTCTCCTATCTACTGAACGGGCGGTCGGTCAGTGAATAGGCTAGCTGAACGGGCGGTCGGTCAGCAACTAGACTGGGCGCATGGCCACGAGGGAGGACCGGCGCAGCGGCGCCGAGACGCGAGCCGAGATCCTGCGCGTCGCGCTGCGGTTGTTCATCGAGAAGGGGTACGAGGGCACCTCGACCAGGGACATCAGCACCGCGCTCGGCATCACGAAGTCGGCGCTCTACTACCACTTCCCGAGCAAGGAGGCGATCGTCACGAGCCTCCTGACCGAACGCCGGAAGGAGCTGGCCGAGCTGGTCGAGTGGATCCGCGCGCAGCCGGCGTCACCCGATCTGGTGCGTCGCGCCGCCCTGCGCTGGATCGACGGCACGACGCCCGAGCGGCTCGACGGCATGCGGCTGATGCACGCCAACGGTCCCGTGCTGCGGAACCTGCTCGACGACGGCACCGACGTGCGATCGGAGTTCGAGCAGGTCGTCGACCTGCTCGTGCCCGGCGACGCGACCCCGGCCGACCGGCTGCTGGTGTGGATGGCGTTCGACACCGTGGGTGCCGCGCTGCTGTCCGCTCAGCGGACGGACGCGAGCCGCGAGGACGTGCTGGCCGCGGCCCGCCGGGCCACGATCGCGTTGACCGCCTAGACGAACGCCTGCACGACCGCCAGCAGCGCGAACACCGCGAACGCGAACCCGGCGATGCGCTGCAGCAGCTTCGGCTTGAGCCGGCCGCGTACCTTGTGCCCGATGAACACCGCGACCGCGGCCACCGTGATCAGCGCGAGCAGCGAGCCGGCGCCCACCATCAGCGGATGGCCGTACCGGGCGCTCAGCCCGGCGGTCGCCAGCTGGGACGCGTCGCCCCATTCGGCGGCGAACAGCACGCCGAACGAGGTGGCGGCCGAGCGCAGGAAGGTCACCGGCTTCACGCCCTGCCGGGCCGCGTCCTCGCCGCTCTCGTCGGCCGTCGAGAAGCCCTCGCGCAGCAGCAGGAAGGCCCCGAGCCCGAACAACGCGGCGACGACCGCCGCGACCAGGCTCTCCGGCAGCAGCGTCAGCGCGCGGCCGAAGAGCACCGCGATCGTGGATTGCACGGCGAACGCCAGGGAAACCCCGACCAGGACCGGCCACGCGCGGAAGCGGGTGGTCAGCACGAGGGTGGCGATCATCGTCTTGTCCGGCAGCTCCACGGCCAGGACAAGGACGTACGCGCTGAGCAGTGCCAGCAGTGCGGTACTCACGGTGATTTCCACTCCCCTTTCACTGCAACGATAAAGGGGAGCTTCGGCAATTACCAGCAGATCGGTTTCGCGAATTGCCGGTTTTCGGTTCGCCAGAATTATTTCTGGCTCGGGCGCAGATTTTTCTTCGCCGCGCCGAAACCTGCCTTGAGCTGGGCAGAACCGGTCCGTTCCAGTCGCTGGGCGAAGGTCGTCAGCCCTGGTCGGATGGCCCGCAGTGCGGCGATGTCGACGGGCGGCTCGGGGTTGTTGTCGAGGTGTTCGTAACCCTGCGCGAAGCGCGGATTGAGTTTGCGCAAATCCGCGATGGCGGGCTGCTCTTGGGCGCTGTGACGAGGGTCGCCGCGACCAACGCCTCTCCCAAAAGTGGGGCGCGCGCCCCGTTATCCAAAGAGGCGGAACCAGCGCCCCGCTTGTCAAGGCCGTGTCGGTGACCGGGACCTAGGTCCCGGCAAGATCAGGACCCCGGGACCTGATGCCCGGCGGGGGAACAGAGCAGTCTGAATGACGTGGACGTGCTCCAGCTGGCGCGGTGGCAGTTCGGGATCACCACCGTCTACCACTTCCTCATGGTCCCGCTCACCATCGGACTGTCGGTCCTCGTCGCGGGGATGCAGACCGCCTGGGTCCGCACCGGTGAGCAGCGCTACTACAAGATGACCAAGTTCTGGGGGAAGCTCCTGCTGGTCAACTTCGCCATGGGCGTGGTGACCGGCATCGTCCAGGAGTTCCAGTTCGGGATGAACTGGAACGCCTACTCCCGCTTCGTCGGTGACGTGTTCGGGGCGCCACTGGCGATGGAGGGCCTGGTCGCCTTCTTCGTCGAGTCGACGTTCCTCGGCCTGTGGATCTTCGGCTGGGACCGGCTGCCGAAGAAGGTGCACCTGGCCTGCGCCTGGGCGTTCTCGCTGGCCACGATCGCCTCCGCGTACTTCATCCTCGCCGCGAACTCGTGGATGCAGCACCCGGTCGGCGCCGAGATCGTCGACGGCAAGCCGACGCTCAACTCGATCTGGGCGGTGCTCACCAACAACACCGCGCTCGCCGCGATCCCGCACACCATCGCCGGCGCGTTCTCGGTCGCCGCGGCGTTCCTCGTCGGCATCGCCGCCTGGCACCTGTGGCGCAAGCGCAAGACCGACGACGAGCACCGCGCGGTGTGGCGGTCGTCGATCCGCCTCGGCGGCTGGACCGGGATCGTCGCGTTCGCCGTGCTCGCCATCACCGGCGACGTCCAGGGCAAGCTGATGTTCGAGCAGCAGCCGATGAAGATGGCCTCGGCCGAGGCGCTCTGCCACACCGAGCAGCCGGCCAGCTTCTCGATCATCGCGATCGGCGACGTCCGGTCGGAGAACTGCGAGGACGTCAAGACGTTCAACGTGCCCGCGCTGCTGTCCTTCCTGGCGCACAGCGACTTCACCACCGAGGTCAAGGGCGTCCAGGACCTGGTGACCGAGTACCAGGCGCGCTACGGCACGAACTACCCGGACGACCCGGCGCTCGGCGAGCTGGCGGGCAAGCCGATCGACTACGTGCCGAACCTCCCGGTGACCTACTGGGGCTTCCGGATCATGATCGGCTTCGGCGCGATCTCGGCGGGCACCGGACTGCTGGCGCTCTGGCTGACGCGCAAGAACAAGATTCCGGACACCAAGTGGTTCCCGCGACTGGCGCTGCTGAGCATCGCGACGCCGTTCATCGCGAACAGCGCGGGCTGGATCTTCACCGAGATGGGCAGGCAGCCGTTCGTCGTGGTGCCCAACCCGTCCGGTGTGGACGGTGTCTGGATGTTCACCGCGCAGGCCGTGTCGCGGATCTCCACCGGTGAGGTGTGGACCTCGCTGATCGCGCTGACCACCCTGTACGCCGTGCTCGGCGTGGTCGAGGTGTTCCTCATCCGCAAGTACGTGCGCGGCGGCATCGAGGGCGTCATCCCGCCCAAGACCGATCACGACCAGGAGGGCAAGGATGAGCTTGCCTTCGCCTACTAGGGAACGGCCATGACCCTGGAAACCATCTGGTTCTGCATCATCGTGCTCTTCTGGCTGGGGTACCTGTTCCTGGAGGGCTTCGACTTCGGCGTCGGCATGCTGCTGCCGATCCTCGGCCGCGACAACACCGAGCGGCGGGTCATGATCAACACGATCGGCCCGGTGTGGGACGGCAACGAGGTCTGGCTGATCGTCGCGGCGGGCGCGATGTTCGCCGCCTTCCCGGGCTGGTACGCGTCGTTGTTCTCGGCCACCTACCTGCCGTTGCTGCTGGTGCTGCTGGCGCTCATCGGCCGCGGCGTCGCGTTCGAGTACCGCGGCAAGGTCGACTCGGAGCGCTGGCGGCGCAACTGGGACCGAGTCATCATGATCGGCTCGTGGGTTCCGCCGCTGGGCGTCGGGCTGATCCTGACGACCACGATCCTCGGGCTGCCGCTCGACGAGCACGGCAACCGGATCGGCGGCGCGTTCGAGTCGGTCCGCTGGGACACGCTGCTCGGCGGGCTCGCCGTCGTCGGGTTCGCCCTGGTGCACGGCGCGGCGTTCCTGGCCCTGAAGACCGCGGGCGACCTGAGGGAACGGGCGCGGCTGTTCGCCATCCGCGCGCTGCCGGTCGCGTTGGTGCCGCTGTTCGCCCTGCTGGCGGTCGTCCAGTGGCGCGAGGGTGCACTGTGGACACTCGTGGCGCTCGCCGTCGCGGCGGTGGCCGCGGTGGTGGCCTGGCGCAAGCTGGTGGCGGACCGGGACGGGCAGGCCTTCGCCGCGCTCGGCGTCACGATCGCCGCGGCCGTGGTCACCCTGTTCGGCGCGCTCTACCCGGACGTGCTGCCCTCGACGCTCGACCCGGCGAACTCGCTGACCGTCGCGGACACCGCGTCCAGCCCGTACACGCTCGAGGTGATCACCTGGGTCGGTGCGTTCGGCGCCCCGGCCGTGCTGGTCTACCAGGGCTGGACGTACTGGGTGTTCCGCAAGCGGATCAGCGCCGCCCACATCCCGCCGGTGCACACCCCATGAGCTTTCCCGGACGCTCCGTCCTTCCCGCACCGGTGTCCACAACGGACACCACGCGTCCGGGAAAGGGTCCGCTCGGCGCGCTGCCCCTGTTGTCCGCGGCCGCGCGCCGGGCGCTCGCCCTCTCCGGTCTGCTCGCGCTCGGCAACGCCGCGGCGCTGGTCGCGCAGGCCTTCCTGCTGGCGTCGGTCTGCGCGGCGGTGGTCGCCGGGCACGGCGTCGGCGCCGGTCAACTGGTCGCCCTCGCCGGTGCCGTCGTCGCCCGTGCGCTGATCGCGTGGGCGCTGCGGGTGGTCGCCGCGCGCGCCGCGGCCGGGGCCAAGGAAGAACTGCGGGCGAAGGTCGTCGACCACGCGCTGCGGCTCGGTCCGGAGTGGATCGCGCGGCGCGGGCCGGGCGAGCTGACGACGCTCACCACCAAGGGCCTGGACGCGCTCGACGCCTACTTCACCGACTACCTGCCCGCGCTGGTCACCGCCGCGGTGGTGCCCCTCGGCGCGGGCGCGGCGGTGTTGTTCGCCGACTGGCCGTCCGCGGTGATCATCGCGCTGACCGTGCCGTTGCTGCCGATGTTCGCGATCCTCGTCGGCAAGTACACCGCCGACCGCTCGGCCGCCGCGAGCGATGCGCTGCAGCGGATGTCCGGCCACCTGCTGGAACTCGTGCGCGCGTTGCCGGTGCTGGCCGCGTTCCGCCGCGCGGAGGCGCAGGCCGAGGCGGTGCGGCGGGTGTCCGACAAGCACCGGCAGGCGACCCTGAAGACGTTGAAGGTCGCGTTCTCCTCGGCGTTCGTGCTGGAGCTGGCGGCGACGCTGTCGGTCGCGCTGGTCGCTGTGGTCATCGGCGTGCGGCTGGTGGGCGGCGACCTGTCGCTCGCGATCGGACTCGGCGTGCTGATCCTCGCGCCGGAGTGCTACCAGCCGCTGCGCGCGGTGGGCGCGGCCTTCCACGCCAGCGAGGACGGGGTCGAGGCGGTCCGCCGCGTCACCGACGTGCTCGCCGAACCGGTCGCGCCGGAGGGCACCGCGATCCCCGGCCGCGGCGAGGTGCGGGTCGAGGGGCTGCGGGTGGCGCGCCGCGGCGGGTTCGCGCCGGACGGCGAGACGTTCACGCTGCGGCCGGGCACGCTGACCCGGCTCGATTCGCCGAGCGGCGCCGGCAAGTCGACGACGCTCGCCGTCCTGCTGGGCTTCGTGCGGCCGTCCGCGGGGACGGTGCTGGTCGACGGTCTACCGCTGAGCGAGGTCGACATGTCGGCCTTCCGCCGGGACATCGCGTGGGTGCCGCAGAACCCGGCGTTCACCGGGGGCACCGTGCGGGCCGAGCTGGACCTGGCGGTCGAGGAGCCGCCGGACCCGGTCGAGGTCGACGCGCTGCTCATCGAACTCAACCTCGCCGGCCTGGCCGACGCGCCGGTGCACGAGCTGTCCACTGGCCAGCGGCAACGGGTCGCGGTCGCGCGGGCGCTGCTGCGGGTCCGGCACGGCGCCTGGCTGCTGCTGCTCGACGAGCCCACCGCGCACCAGGACGCCGCCAACGCCGCACTGGTCGACGCCGCCATCGCGTCGACACTGCCGCTGGGCACCGCGGTCCTCCTCGCCGCGCACCACCGGGACAACCACGTCGCGGTCACCCACGCGGTGGCACCCGCGCCGCACAGCACGACCACCGCGGAGGCGCAGACACAGACGTTGCGCGGCGTGGTGAGCCGGCGGTTCCTCGGCGGCGCCGCGGTCGGCGCGCTCGCGTTGCTGGCCGGCGTGGCGCTGACCGCGACCTCGGGCTGGCTCATCGCCAAGGCCTCGTTCCAGCCGCCGATCCTGACGCTGACCGTCGCCGTCGTCGGGGTGCGTGCCTTCGGGCTCGGCCGCGCGGCACTGCGGTACCTGGAACGGCTGATCACGCACGACGCCGCGTTCCGCATCGCCGGGCAGCTGCGGGTCCGGCTGTGGCGCGGGCTGGTCCGGCTCGGGCCCGCCCGTGCGCTCGGCCTGCGGTTCGGCGAGGGGCAGCGTCGGCTGGTCGCCGACGTCGACACGGTCCGCGACCTGCTGCCGCGCGTGGTCACGCCGCCGCTGGTCGCGGTGCTCGTGCTGGCCGGGGCGCTCGCCGTGCAGACGGTCCTGCTGCCGGCCGCCGGGCTCGTGCTCGCCGTCGCCGTGCTGGTCGGGGCCCTCGCCGCGCCCGCGCTCGCGTTGCGGCTGGAGCGCCGGGCGACCACCGTGCTCGCCGAGGGGCGCCGGAGGGTGAGCGCCCGGGTGCTGGGCTTGTTCGAGTCGGCGGCCGAGCTGATCGCGACCGGCGCGCACCGCAGGCGCCGCGCCGAGCTGGCTGAGGCCGACGAGCGGCTGGTGCACCAGGCGCGGCGCCAGGCCTTCGGAGCGGGCGCGGCCGACGCGTTGATCACGCTGGTCACCGGCGCGGCCGCGGTCGCCGGGGTCGGTCTGGCCGCGGGCTCCGGCATCGACCCGGTGCTCGCGCCCGTCCTGGCCCTGGTGCCGCTGGCACTGGCAGAGGTCCTCGCGACGCTGCCGCCGGTGGCCCAGTACTGGGACCCGCTGCGCACCTCGATGGCCCGGATCGCCGACGTCGAACGCGCGCGGCCGCAGCCGCCGGTGCCGACCGGGCCGATCGCGTTCGAGCACGCCGACATCGGCTGGACCGCACCGGTGCTGCGGGACGTAGACCTGCGCATCCCGGCGGGCGCGCACGTCGCCGTCGTCGGCCCGTCGGGCGCGGGCAAGTCGACGCTGCTCGCCGCGCTGCTCGGGTTCCTGCCCGCCCAGCGCGGAAGTCTCACCACCGCCGCCGAGGTCGCCTGGGCGCCGCAGGAACCGCAGCTGGTGTCCACGACCGTCGCGGAGAACCTGCGGCTGGCCGATCCGCACGCCGACGACGACCGGTTGCGCGAAGCCCTGCGCCTGGCCTGCCTGGACCTGCCGCTGGACACCGTGCTCGGCGGCGCGGGCAGCGGCCTGTCCGGCGGGCAGGCGCAGCGCCTCGCGGTGGCGCGGGCGCTGGTCGCGGCGTCGCACGCGGACCTTGTCCTGCTCGACGAGCCGACGGCGCACCTCGACGAGCCGACCGCCCGGCGGCTGCGGGCCAACCTGCGCGCGGCGCTGGCCGGCCGCACGGTCGTGCACGTGACGCACCACCCCGAGGAGGCGGCCGAGGCCGACCTGGTCGTCGAGGTGGGTGACGGGCGCGTCAGCGTGCGGGAGCCCGCCCTGGAAGGCGGCTACGCTTGACCCTGCTCATGGAACCCACCCTCGCCGCCCGCGCGTTGTCCGCGGCCACGGAGATCACCACCGCCGCCCTGTCCGGCGGCGACCCCGACGCGGTCCTCGATTCGGTGGTGCACAAGGCCGCCGAGCTCGCCGGGGCCGACCTGTGCCTGGTGATGGTCCGCGCGGACGACGGCAAGGTGTCCGTCGAGGCCGCCCACGGCAGCCACCACGAGGACCCGCGCGGCGTCGTGCTGCCCGCCGAATCCGCGGCCGGGCAGGTCGCCCGCGGCGGTGTCACGGTGGTGGCCGACGACATGACCACCGACCCGCGCACGGCGCCGTACGTGCCGTCCGAGCTGCGCCGCTTCGGCCCGTTCGCGGCCGCGCCGTTCGGCTCCGGCGGCCGGGTGCTCGGCGCGCTGGCGGTGTACCGGGAGCGGTCCGGGCGGCCGTTCGACGAGGCGACGGTCGAGGTGCTGACCGCGTTCGCCGCGCAGGTCGGCGTCGTGCTGGCGCTGGCGGAGGCCGCCAACGACCGGCACCGGATCACGCTCTACCAGGAGCGCGAGCGCATCGCCCGCGAGCTGCATGACGTGATCGTGCAGCGGTTGTACGCGGCGGGCATGCAGCTGGACCGGGTGCGCCGCCGCATGCGCAAGCGGTTCGCCTCGACCGACGCGACCCGGCTCGGCGAGGCGATCGACCAGCTCGACCAGACCATCGAGGAGATCCGGCACACCGTGCGCGAGCTGCGGTCGCCGGAACCGGAGACGGCCGAGAAACCCGCGGCCACCGACCTGGCCGAGTCGGCGCGCGCGGAGGTGCGGATCGCGGGGGAGCTGCTCGGGTTCCCGCCCACGCTGGAGCTGTCCGGCGAGCTGGCCGACATCCCGGCCGAGCGGGCCGACCACATCCGCGCTGCGCTGCGCGAGGCACTGTCCAATGTGGTCCGCCACTCCGGGGCCAGCGAGACCAGAGTGACGCTGGTGCGCGACAACGACGGCGTGAAGCTGCGGGTCCGCGACAACGGCGCCGGCGTGCCGCAGGACGTGCAGACCCGCGGCCTGCGGCACCTGGAGGAACGCGCCAAGCGCGCGGGCGGGAAGTTCTACCTCAACTCCTCGCCCAGCCTGGGCACGCTGGTGGCCTTCGAGCTGCCGCTGGACAAGCGCGCCAGCTGATCACGCGACGCCGCCGCCACGTCGGCCGCGACGCCCAGCTCGCCCAGCATCTCCGCGGCGGCGGCCATTTCCGCGGTGCGGCGCTTCGCGTGCTTGACGCTGCCGGTCACCAGCCGCTCCACAGTGGACTCATCGGCGCGGGTCAGCTCCTCGACGATCACCCCGCGCAGCCAGTCCTGGACCCCCGCCGCACGGGCGGCTTCCAGCGCCTCGACCACGGCGGCGGACATGCCCTTGAAGAACACGCTCCGCAGCAGCTTCCGTTCCGCGGCCACGCCGGCTTCGCCGGGCAGCACCTCGACCGTCGCCCCCAGCGCGCCGAGCAGCTTCGACACCGCCTCGGCGGCCGGACCGCTCGCGAGCATCGGCACCCGCAGGCCGCGGCCGGGGACCGGAGCCATGATCGCGACATCGGCGAAGTCGATGGCCGCTTCGGCGGCGATCGCGGCGAGCTCGCGCTTCTTGCCGGGCGACGCGGTGTTCAGGTCCGCCCAAACGCCGCTGACCTTCGGCAGACCGGCCCGCAGCGCGTCGACGGCGGCGGCCGAGCTGTTCACGCTGAGCACCAGGTCCGCGCCCTCGGCGGCGTCGGACTCGGAGTCGAACCCGGACGGCACCACCGGGTCGTAGCCGCGCACGACGGCGCCGGCCGCGCGCAGGTCGCGGGCGAATTCACTGCCCGCTTCCCCGAGGCCGAGAATGGCGACGACGGGTGGCTCATCGGACATTGCGGACTCCTCCTCGACACCGACTACCATCCGAGTAGACGATGTGCTCGACAAAATTGTCAACAAAGCGTGTGGGGAGCGGGCGTGGGAGAGCGGGCCGAGATCGAGAAGCCGGTGGTGGACGCGATCCGGGAGGCGATCATCCGCGGCGAGTTCGTGCCGAACCAGCGGCTGGTCGAGGCCGACCTGTCCGCCCAGTTCGCCGCGAGCCGCGCCAACGTCCGCATCGCGCTGCTCGAACTCGCCAACGAGGGCCTGGTCGAGCGGGTGCAGAACCGCGGCGCGCGGGTCCGGGCGGTGTCGCTGGAGGAGGCCATCGAGATCTCCGAGGTGCGCATGGTCGTGGAGAGCCTGTGCGCGGAGAAGGCAGCCGAGCGCATCAGCGACGAGGAGATCGGCGAGCTGAAGGCCCTTGGCAAGGCGATGCGCAAGGCCGTGGCGTCCGGGGACGTCATGGGGTACTCAGGGCTGAACCAGGAGCTGCACCGCCGGGTGCGGGAAATTTCGGGCCAGCACACGGCGGGCCAGGTGTTGGAGCGGCTGCGCGCGCAGAGCGTGCGGCACCAGTTCCGGCTGGCCATGCGCCCCGGCCGACCGTCGGTGTCGCTGCCCGAGCACCTGGCGATCATCGACGCCATTTGCGCCCACGACGCGGCCGCGGCCGCCGCGGCGATCCGGCAGCACCTGAGCAGCGTGATCGAGGCGCTGCGGGAAGCCGAGCAGGCCTGAGGCGTGATCGCGGCCCTCCGGGAAGCCGGACAGGCCTGAGCGTCAGCCGACGCCTTCGACGGTTTCCAGCATCACCTTGAGCAGCCGGGCCAGTTCCTCCTGCTGCTCCGGCTGCAGGTTGGCCAGTGCGGCCTTTTCGCCTTCGAGGTGAGCGGGCAGCAGCTCGTCGATCAACGCCACGCCCCGCTCGGTCAGCCGGACCTGCACCACGCGCCGGTCCCGTTCGCTCGCCGTCCGCGACACCAGGCCGAGCCGTTCCAGGCGGTCGAGCCGCTTGGTGATCGCGGCGCCCGAGGACAGCATCTCGCGACTGATCTGGCCCGGGTTGAGCACCTCGTTGCGCCGCAGCGCGCACAGCACGTCGAACTCGGCGCGGTTCAGGTCGTTGGCCAGCAGGAGGTCGTCGGTCGCACGGCGGATCAGCGACGCGAGCCGCAGCACCCGGCCGACGACCGCCATCCCGGTCGTGTCGAGGCCGGGGTGCACGTCCAGCCACTGGCGCCGCACTCTGTCGACGAGATCACTCACCGCTGAGCTCCTTCGTACACGAATCGTTCAGTAGTATTTTACTCGTGAATGATTTCGGCCGCCACGACCTGTTCCGCGCACTCTCGCCGCGCGGCTGGTGGCGCCTGCGCCCAGTCGACCGGGCGCTGGTGTCCGCGTTACGGGCCATGACCGGGGCGAACATAGTCCTGGTCGCGGTTGTGATCGCAGGGCACACCGAGCTGGCGCCCGCCGCGGCGTTCGGCGGGATGACCGCGGTGCACGCCCGGTTCGAGCCGTACCCGGTGAGGGCCCGGCTGCTCGCCGTGATCGGCGCAGGTCTGACGCTCGCGGTCGGCCTCGGCGGGGCGGCGTCGGCCGCCGGGTGGGGTCCGCTGCCGATCGCGATCCTGGTCGCGGCGGTCGCCGCGGTGGCGAAACTGGTCACGGACGGTATCCGGTCGGGCCCGCCCGGCGGGCTCATGTTCGTCTTCGCCGCGGGCACCACGTCGGCGTTCCCGGTCAACTGGCCGGGCGTCGCCGCGCAGGTCGGCGCCGCGGCCGCGGGGGCGCTCGTCGCGTGGGTCGTCGCGCTGTCCGGGTGGCTGTTCTTCGACCACGACGGCGACCGGACGACGTCGTGGCGCGCGGGCTTGCGGGCCGCGGTGGACCGCTCGTCGCACGGATGGCCGCGCGCGGTGAAGGTGTTCGCCGCGGTCCTGGCGGCCGGGCTGCTCGCACACGCGCTCGGGCTCGGGCACCCGTACTGGGCGACAGTTGCGGCGGCCGCGGTGCTGCAGGCCACCCACCTGCAGCACACGATGCACCGGTTCGTGCAGCGCGTCACGGGCACGGTCGCCGGCGTCCTGGTGGCCGCGCTGCTGCTGACGCTGGACCTGCCGCAGCCGGTGAAGCTCGCGGTGATCGTCGTCGCGCTGCTCGGCGCGGAGCTGACCGTCATCCGCAACTACGCGCTCGCGATGGTGTTCGTGACGCCGCTGGTGCTGCTGCTCGGCTCGATGTCGGCGCCGGTCGACACGGTCGCCGTCACCGCGGACCGGCTGGTGGACACGGTGCTCGGCGCGGCGATCGGACTGGCCGCCGCACTGGTCCGGCCCGGTCGCGGCTACCAGCTGGCCTGAACTACTTGGCGCGCCGCGCCACCCACGCCACCGCCTGTGTGCGGCGCTGCATGCCCAGCTTCGACAGCACCGACGTGACGTGGTTCTTCACGGTCTTCTCGGCGAGGAACAGGCGCTCGGCGATCTCCCGGTTGGACAGGCCCTCGCCGATCAGCTCCAGCACCGTGCGCTCCCGGTCGGTGAGGCTCGCCAGCTCGTCCTCGGCGGGGTGGCGCAGCTTGTCCAGCACGCGGGCGGTGGTGACCGGGTCGAGCAGCGACCGGCCCGCGGCGACCTCGCGGACGGCGTTGACGACGTCCTGCCCGCGGACCTGTTTCAGCAGGTAGCCGGAGGCGCCGGCCATGATCGCGCCGACCATGGCTTCCTCGTCGTCGAACGCGGTGAGGACCAGGCAGTACGGCGGGTTCGGCCGCGCCCGCAGCTCCCGGCACAGGGCGACGCCGTCGCCGTCCCCGAGCCGCACGTCGACGACGGCGACGTCCGGCTCGACGTGCATCGCGACGGCGAGGGCCTCGTCGGCGCTCCCCGCCTCGGCGACCACCTCGATGTCCGGTTCGTCGCTCAGCATTTCCCGCAGGCCGCGCCGCACGACCTCGTGATCGTCGACGAGCAGCACCTCGATGGCCATACCACCGAGCCTAGTCAGCCGGAGAGTTCTTCGACCGCCTTCGCGATGCGGCGCTGCCGGGTGGCGTCGGTCTTGGCGTCCGCGATCGAGAGCGTGTACCGGCGCTGCTGGCTGTAGGAGAGCTTGTCGAAGGCCGCCCGCGCCCCGGCGGCTTCGAGCGCCTCGGCGAGGTCCGCGGGCACCTCCACGACGCGGGGTTCGGTGTCCACGACGAGCTCGACCTCGACCTCGTCGCCCGCGGTCAGTCCCGCGGCCGCCCGGACCTCGGCGCTGACCGGCAGCATCGCCCTGCCGTCCATGCTGCCGACGCTGGTCCGGTACTCGTAGCCGTTGAGCCGGGCCCGGACCTTCGGCCGTCTGCCCGCGTTCAGGCCGTCCAGCACGTCGGACGGGACCTCGATCCCCGTCGCGGTCTTCTTGCTCTGCTCGAGCGTCGCCCGGAACTTCATGCCGCCGCCTCCCAGATCCGCCGGGACGCGGCTACCGGGTCGCTGGTCACCGAGATCGGGACGTCCCAGATCCGGGTGATCCGGTTGTCCTTGTCGTACTCCGGCCAGCCCGGGTCACCGGTCGTCGCGAACGAGACCCACGCCTTGCGGATCTCCTGGGACAGCGTGTCGGCCTCGGGCGGGGCCGGGTTGCCCAGCAGCATCTCCGCGAGCGGGCCGGTGTAGTTGCCGAAGGTGAGCGGCACGTCGAGTGCATGGCAGGACCGCAGGAGCCCGCCGAACGCGGGCGAGCGCCAGGTCAGCTCGTAGCACCAGCTGCGGCCGGGGTGGTTCTGCGCGGACCACAGCGACGGCAGGCGGAAGGTGCGGTCGGACAGGATGAGGACGTGCAGGTCGGCGTCGGTGATGCCGGGGTGGGCGGCCCGGTACTCGGCGACGGCGCCGGCGGGCAGGCCGACGGCGTCGGCGGTCGCGGCCGGGTCCACGCCGGAGAGGTCCTGGCCCGCGACGAAGAGGGTGAACTCGTCGTGGTTGAAGCCGGCGATCAGGTCGACCTCGGCGCGCAGGTTGTGCCAGGGCAGGCCGGTGAGCAGGTCACCGTCGACGACCGGCCCGAACGGCGTGATCTCGCCGGGCGCCATCTGCACGGCGTGGATGGCCTCGGACGGCACCTGCGCGAAGCCCTCGAGCGTGGCGGGGACGCCAAGGGCCCCCGCGATGCGCTCGGTGGTGCGCCGGACGCGGTTCTCGGAGAGGAACCCGTGCGCGACGCTCTGCCCGATGGCGCGGCGGAACAGGCCGCGCCCGGCGTCCGAGGCGGTCAGCGCCGCGACCGACGTGCCACCGGCGGACTCGCCGAAGATCGTCACGTTGTCCGGGTCGCCACCGAAGTTGGCGATGTTCTCCTGGACCCAGCGCAGGGCCGCGAGCTGGTCCAGGAAGGCCCGGTTGGCGGGCGCCCCGGGCAGCCAGCCGAACCCCTCCAGCCCGACGCGGTAGTTGAAGGTCACGACGACGACCCCGGCACGGGCCAGGTTGGCGCCGTCGTACTCGGGCTGCCGCGCGGTCCCGATCAGGTAGGCGCCGCCGTAGATCCAGACCATGACGGGCAGGCCGCTGCCGCCGGCGTCCGGAGTCCACACGTTGACGCTCAGGGAGTCGTCCCCTTCGTCCGGCCGCCAAGCCGAGGGCATGCCGGGAAAGAGCGACCCCTGCGGCGGCGAGGCCGAAAAGCGGACCGCATCACGCGTCCCGTCCCACGGCTCCGGCTCGGCGGGCGCCTGGAACCTCGCGGGACCGGTCAACGGCCCGGCGAACGGAATGCCCTTGAAGGAGCTGACCACCCCGTCAGCCACGCCACGAACGGCACCGGAACGCGTCTGCACGATGGGATCCACCGGTCGTGGATATCACACGTTCTGCGACGAAGTCACTCGCAAGCGATTCCGTCGCCGTCGCGGTCCAGCCCCGAGCGGTAGCCGGGGTCGCCGCGGTGAAGGGGAGCCGCGCCCGCGGCCCGCGCTTCCGAGCAGTTGGCGTAGTAGGCGCTGGAGACGTCCGGTTCCTCGGTTGGCTTCTGCGTGCTGGGCTTCGGCGCCGCGGGTTTGGGGGTGCTGGCGGGAGCGGGTGGAACGGTGACCGGCGGCGGCGCGACCGGCGGTGTGGTGGGGCTGCCGTTGCAAGGCGGTCCCCACAATCCTGCCTTCGCCGTGCTGGCCGCGCTTTCCGCGGACCGCAGGACGTTCGCGTAGGAGTCGGTGACCGCATCCGCGACGAAACGCGCGTAACCACCCTGCAGGGCGGCGATCGCGTAGTCCGTTCCATCGGCGAGCAGGACGTGCGCCAGCGTCCGCCCGGCCTCCTCGGTGACCGACTGCAAGCTCACTTCCTTGCCGACCAGAAATGCGGTGGCCCAGCTCGCGGTCTCCGTTCCGTAACAATCCGCGGCCGGCTGGATTCCGGGGACGTAAACGGTTTTCGAGATTCCCGCGGTATCGCTTACCACGATGCTAGATCCGGTCACCCGCGTGACCCGGAGAACGGGCTCCGCGGGCGGACTGCTGCTGGTGGTGGCCACGGTGGTGGTGGTCGGCGCGGGCTGCGCGACCGGTTTCTCCGTGGGCTTTCCGAACACCGCGCCGAGCACGAAGAGCACCGCGAACACGGCTAGAACGATCTTGATCCAGGTGGGCACTCGCCGTTTCGGCGTGGCGGGAACATCGGGCACGGCTCTTTTCTCGCTGCGCGTCCCGAATGCGTTACAGAACCGCCGATGATCACGATTGTGTTTCACCAGGAACGTTTTCGCGTCCGCCGCGATGGACTACGCGTCAATCCTCGACCAGGGAAGCCGGAATGCTCATCGACATCATCCCCATGTCCGGTTCCGGCCGATTTCCGGCCGTCGGCACCGAGTTCACCGCGATCGACTTCGAGACGACCGGCCTGCAGCCCGGCCGGATCATCGAGGTCGCGGCCGTGCGCGTGCGCGCCGACGGCACAGTGCTGGGCGAGTTCTCGACCCTGGTCGATCCCGGGCCGGGAGTCGACTCGGGGCCCGCGCGGGTCCACGGCATCACGCGGGCGCAGCTGGACTCCGCGCCCGCGCTCGGCCAGATCGCGGGGCACCTGCTCGACCTGTGCCAGGGCAGCGTCCTGGTCGGCCACAACCTGGCGTTCGAGCAGGGTTTCCTGGCCGCGGAGCTGGAGCGGATCGGTCTGCGGCTCCCCACATTGCCGGGCGTGTGCACGCTGGCCGCCGCGCGCGCCGCCCTCCGGTTGCCGAACTACCGGCTGGCCACCGTCGCGGAAGCGCTCGGCCTCGGCGGGTTCCCCGCGCACCAGGCGGCTCCCGACGCGCGGGCCTGCGCGCAGGTCCTCGCGACACTGGTGAGCACGCACGGCCTGGCCTTCGAGCGCCGGTTCGACCTGCCGCGGTTGCCGCGCCTGGCGGTCACCGGTCGCGTGGTGAGCCGTCCCGAGCCCGCCCGCGCGACCGCCGGGACGTGGCTCTCCGGCCTGGTCGACCGGATCGAGTCGGCGGACACGCCGTACGCGGACCTGCTCGCCGACGCGCTCGCCGACCACCACCTGTCCGACGCCGAAGCCGCCGACCTGGCCGCGCTGGCCACGGCGGCCGGCATGTCCTCGTCGGACGTGCACCGGGCGCACCTGAACTTCGTCGCCGCGATGCGGGCGGTGGCCGAGTCCGACGGCATCGTCACCGACGACGAGGAACGCGAGCTGCGGCACGTGGCCGAGGCGCTGGGCGTGCCCGAGGCGCTGCGGGACCTCCGCCGGGCGCCGTCCGCGGACCGGACGCGGGTGCTCGTCCTCGGACGCACCGCTGCCGCCGACGCGCTGCGCGCCGCGGTGCTCGCGGCTCGGATCCCGCTCGCCAAGAACCTCACCGCATCGGTGACGCACCTCGCGGTCGCGGAGGACGTGCCCGCCGCCGAACCGCGGCTGGCGCGGGCGCGGGAACTCGGTGCCGCCGTGCTCGACCTGCCTGCCGCGTGGCAGTCGCTGGGCCTGGTCCCGGTGCAGCCGCGGACGGCGCCCGCACCGCAGGTCGCCGTCGCGCCCCCACCGCCGGTCGCCGTCCCGCCGCAGCCGACTGCGGTGCTGCCTCCGGCGCCCATGCCCGCCCGGCCACGACCGGCCGCCACACTCCCGCCGGTTCCGCGGGACCGCCAGTGGATCGCGTGGATCACGATGGGCACTGGCCTCGTCCTGATGTTCCTGACGGTGATCGCCCTGTTCGGCGGCGCCGGCCTGGCCGCGGGCATCCCGCTCGGCGCGATCGGCGTCGGTCTCCTGCTCGGCGGCTGGACCGTGGGCGACCCCAAGAGCCGCTACCCGGCCATCTCCTCGAGGAAGGCCTGAGTCTCCGGGTCCGTCGAGTACACGCAGGTCCCCCGCATCCCGCGGGTCAGCAGCACCTTGTACGTGTTCCGGACGAGCCGGCCGAACTCCAGGTCGTCGGCCTTCTTGGCGTCCGGGTCGTGGGAGTGCTCGCGGCGGGCGACCCAGCGTCCATCGCGGCGGACGAGGTCCGGGCCGAAGATCACGCCGGACCAGTCGTACTCGAAGCCCTGCGCCGTGTAGATGCAGCCGACCTGCCCGAAGCCGCGCTCGTCGGAGGCCCAGTAGTACGACTCGGGCACGTCCGGCACCCGCTGTTTCGGCTTGGCGTTCCACGGACGGCGCCAATCCCCGATGACGACGTCGTCCACGAGCCGCTTGCCGTCGGGGGTGGACGCGGGGTCGCTCCACCGCCAGCAGTAGCCCGCCGACAGCCGGCCGGTGCCGCCGTGGGTCTCCATCCGCTGCCGCAGCCAGGCGTCCAGCGCGTCCGGCGTCGCGGCGCTGGCCACCACGAAGTCGTCGCTCAGCTTGCTCCACGGCACGGGCGGCAGCCGGTCGAGACCGAGCAGGCGGGCCACCCAGCTGTCGAACGCGTCCGACCCGCCGCACCGGAACTGCCCGGACAGGCGCACGACCTCCAGGCGGCAGCCCAGCGACTCGGCCGCCGCGGAGATCTCCGCGAGGGAACCCATTTCGCCGGGCCGCACGGTCTGGTTCTCGTCGAGCAGGAACACCGGCACCGACGCCACTTCGATCAGCTCGTCGACCTGCCGCCCGGCCTTCGCGCGCTGGTCGCGCTTCGTGTAGCGGTTGACGCTGGTCTCGCGGATGCGGTGCGCCTCGTCGCAGATCAGCACGTCCAGCTCGCGGGGCGGCGAGTCGATGTAGTTGTTGAAGTACTTGAACAGGGTCTGCACGCGCCGGTTCCGCGCCCCCGCCACCTTGCGCATCGTGTTGGTGAACGCGCTGGACCCGGTCGCGTGGTGCACCCGCCGTCCGCGGCGGGCGAGTTCACCGAGCAGGCTCAGCGCGATCACGCTCTTGCCCGAGCCGGGACCGCCCAGCACGACCACGACCGTCCGCGTCGCCGCCGCCCTGGCCCGCTCGACCGCCTGCATCACCACCTCGACCGCGACCTGCTGCTCGTCCAGGAGCACGAACTGCTCCCGCTCCTGGATCTCCCGCGCGGCGAGGTCCAGCAGCGGCTTGGTCGGCGCGTGCTCGAAGCCGAGGAACTCGTCGGCCGAGCGCCGGGCCGCGTCCCGGCCGGTGGCGGGGTCGAGCAGCGACCGCAGGCGGTCGGCGAGCTTCGCCTTGTCGTCCTTGGTGAACAGCGTGCCGAACTCGCTGGGCTGGTACTGCCGCAACGACGAAATGCCGGCGGAGTCCGCGTTGTGCAGATACGCGACCCCGTGCACCGCGTTCGGCCGCTCGGCCAGCGCCGGGGTCGAGTCGACCAGGTACTCGCAGTACCGCCGGACCTGCTCGACCGGGTGCAGCACCGGATCGCGGCGGGAGGCGATCCGCACGAGGTCCGCCGCCAGCAGTTCGGCTTTCGACCACTGCTTCAGCTCGACCAGGACGTAGCTGGCCTCGCCGGTGCGCGGGTGCAGGCCGCAGAGCACCGCGTCGACGCGCTTCGGGCTGTGCGGCAGCTTGTGCTCCAGCAGCACCTCGACCTCACCGAGCCCGGCGTCGACGAGGTCGGCCAGGAACGGTCGCAGGCTGCGCTCCCAGGAGTCGATCTCGCTCTGGCCGGGGCGGTGGCCCCACTGGTGCCTGGCCTGCTCCGTCAACGTCGTGGCCAACTGACCGGCCTCCGCGAGAAGGTGCTCGGCACTGTGCCGGACAAGAGCCACTTCGTTTCCCCCACTGGGCACGCGTCATCCACGTGCGGGTGGGGGCAGCGACGAAGTGGCTACTTCGGTGCCCGTCGGGCCGCGGGTGCCAGGTTAGTCGAAGTGATCAACCGGGAACCGCGACTCGTTGCGGTTCACCTTTGCTTCGGCGGCTTCCAGGAGGTCCACGCCGAGCACGTCGGCCAGCCGGGCGAGGTAGATGGTCACGTCGGCCAGTTCGTCGAGCACCGCGGCGCGGGTGGCCGGGTCGTCGAGCACCGAGGCGGACTCCGCGGGCGTCAGCCACTGGAACAGCGCCGTCAACTCGCCCACCTCCCCGGACAGCGCCATCACCAGGTTCTTCGGCGTGTGGAACCGTTCCCAGTCCCGGGCGGCGGCGAACTCGGCCAGCCGCCGTTGCAGATCGTCGAGCGTCACAGGGCGCAGTATCCGGTGCCGCACGACCCGATCGGGTTGCGGTATCACTGTGGGTATGTCGCCGATCCCCGAGCTCCAGCAACGCCAGATCGATCGCTGGTGTGAGCGGCGGGTTCCGGCTGGTCAGCGCGGTGAGTACAGCGTGATGTCCCGCTGGCGCGGGCGCATCGTGACCCTCGTCGAGCGGCGCGCCGAATGGGCCAGCGGCGGTGCGGCCGAACGGCCGTTCGCGCAGCTCCGCTACGGCCTCGACGAGATGTGGTCGCTCTACTACCTCGCCGACGCGGGACGCTGGCGCCCGTACCCGCGCAGCGTCCCGGAGATCTCGCCCGTCCCCCTCCTGGACGACCTCGATCGTGGCGCGGAGACCGGTTACTTCTTCCAGTGGCTCAGCCCCTGCTGATGCTCACGCAGCGTCAGAGAAGACGACGCTGTTGGGTGACGGTCTCCTTCCATCGGGTGCGGCAGGATTGTCCGCATGACCTCGGCCCCGGATCTGCGTGCCTACCTGCGCACTCTCGACGCGGAGACGCTGGCCGAACTCCTCCTCGAACAGGCGGACCGTGACCCGCGGTTACGACACGAGCTGGAGTTGCGCGCCGTCGCGCACGGCACCGTCGGTCCGGTTCTCGACACTCTGCAACGACTCCTCGACGCCGGCACCCAGGCCGATCTGACCCCGCTGGCCCGCCGCATGGCCGACACCGAAGCCACCGGCGCCGAGCTGCGCCGCGCGATCGGCCTGTACGCCCGCGCCTGTGCCGTCCACCCACCCGACCCGCGCGAGCTGGCCGACTGGATCCTGGAGACGCAACTCGACCGGCCCGGCTGGCCCGAGATCAACCTCGCCGACTTCGCCGCCGCGCTCGGTGACGAGGGCTTCACGCACCTCAAGGCCGCGCTCGGCGAGGCCCCGGAGAACGACGTCACCCGCCGCCTGACCGAGCAGTTCGCCGAGGTCACCGGCGACGTCGACACCCTCCTCGCGATCCTGTCCGCCCAGCCGCCCACCCCGGCCACCACGCTGCGCATCGTCCGCCTGCTGCGCTCCGCGGGCCGCCACGGCGAGGCCATCGCCCACGCCGCCCGCACCGTCGTGCACCCGCGCGAGGGAGTGCTCGCCCTGCGCCGCGCCGAGTTCCGCCGCCACCCGTCGCCGGACACCTACCGCGCGCTGCGGGCCGCCGCCGAGGAGCTCGGCCGCTGGCCCGAGGAGCGCGAGCAGGCGTTGTCCCGCCTCGCCGAACACGACCCGGCCGAGGCGATCCCGGTCTACCGCCTGCACGTCGACGAGCTGATCCAGCTCAAGGACCCGGGCGGCTACCGCGAGGCGGCTCAGCGACTGCGTGAGCTGCGGGCCCTGCACAAACGCGCGGACCGGGTGCCGGAGTTCGGCGAGTACCTGGCCGGCCTGGTCGAGACGCACAAGCGCAAGACCCGCCTCCTCGTCGAGGTCCGCAACGCCCGCATCGCGCTGCCCAGGGTGGTCTCCGGCCGCGGAGCTGCCACCATGGGCGCATGAGCCCGGTCAGCCGGAAGCGAAAGCCCGCCAAAAAGAAGTCCGCCGTCTCCGACGAGCGGCGGCAGCTGCTCAAGACCGTGCTCGCCGACGCGGAGGACGCGTTGGCCGAGCGCGACCCGGTCGAGGTCGAGCTGATGGCCTCGACGATCCTCGGGGACCTCTGGCACCCGTCCGACGAAGGCCGCGACGTCGTGCTGCCGCTGATCGACGACGCCGCCCGCCGCCCGAGCCCGGCCGCCCGCGCGCTGCTGCGGATGCTGCAGCACCTGGCCCTCACCGAGGAGCAGCGCGACCGGGCCGCGGAGGCGGCCGACGCGTTCTCCGCCATGCCCGAACCGCCCTGGGACCTGGGCGACCTCACCGTCACCGAGTGCTGGCAGCAGGCCGACGTGTACGGCGACGGGGCCACCCTGCTGCTGTGTGCGGCCCGGGCCGGTCACGCGCACGGGCTCGTCGCCGAGGTCGAGCTGAGCGGCGGCGGCCTGGGCGACGTCTACCTCACCGACCACGTGGGCGACCTGGTGGACAGCATGCGCGCGGGCGAGGAGGCCAGCGAGGTCTTCGTGACCGAGCGGATCCCGCTGCCGAAGGCACGCCGGATCCTGGAAGACGCGGTCGCGGTCAACGACAGCGCCGCGGCCCTGCTGCCGGACGTGATCGCCGAGGACCCGCTCACCCCGCTGCGCGCGCTGGTCGCCGCCCGGCTGCGCGCCATGCCGCCGGCCGAGCCGCCCGTGGAACCGCCGACGTTCACCGAGGAGGAGCGGGACGAGCTGGTGCGCGCCTTCCTCGCCGAGGCCGACGGCGTCCGCGACGACCGCTGGTTCACCGACTGCGTCCGGTTCGTCGTGGACTACGGCTGCGACGACGACTTCGGCCGCCCGCTGCGGGTGGGCCCCGGCAAGTTCGACCTCCTCCTGGAGGACGTCCTCAACACCGAGGGCTTCCCCGAGGAGTTCCTGGCGACCCTGCCGGAGGTCCTGCCGCCGTGGGGCCGCTGGGCCGGCGAGCGCTCCGGGCTGCGGCCCGCCGCGATCGAGCGGCTGCTGGAGGAGCTGGACGAGATCACCGAGGAGTTCCGCGACCTGCTCGCCGAGGAAGACGCGGATTTCGATCATGAAACAGGCGGTGCCGTGCCGATCGCGCTGCGACGCGAGTAGGCCAGGATGTGCGGGGTGACGGATCTCCGCGCCTACCTGTCCTCCCTCGACTCCGAGACGCTGGCCGGACTGCTCCACGAACAGGCCGAACGCGATCCGGAACTGCGGCGGTCGCTCGAACTGCGGGCCGCGGCGCCGGAGCCGCAGGCCGAGGTCGCGAAGATCGGCCCGGTGCTGGACACCGTGCAGCGGCTGCTCGACTCCGGCACCCGCGCCGACGTCGCCCCGCTGGCCCGCCGCACCGTCGAGCGCATCTGCCGCGACGAGGGCGACGGCGCCGAGCTGCGGCGCGCCCTCGGCCTCTACGCGCGGGCGTGCGCGGCCCGGCCGCCGGACCCCGTCGAGCTGGCCGACTGGCTCGCCGGCATCGCGTTCGACGGGCGCACCGAGATCGACCTGGCGCAGTTCGCCGTCCCGCTCGGCGAGACCGGGCTGGCCCAGCTGCGGTCCCACGTCGACCGGGCCGGCCGCGACCGGGTGAAGCGGCCGGTCGCCGAGCGGCTGCACGAGCAGCTGGTGGAGATCTCCGGCGACGTCGACGGCCTGGTCGCGATCCTGTCCAAGCAGCTGCCGAGCATGGAGGCGAGCCTGCGGATCGTGCGCGTGCTGCGGGCCGCGGGCCGCACGAGCGAGGCGATCACCTACGCGGCGCGGGCGCTGAAGCAGGACCCGGCGGCCACCGAGCTCGCCGACGACGTGCTGGGCCTGCGGCGCGCGGAGTTCGACCGCGAGCCGACCGTCGCGAACGCCGACGCGCTGATCGAGGCACTGGTCGTGGCAGGCCGCGAGGACGAGGCCGCGGAGCTGCTGGGGGTCCACCGGGCCCACGTGGAGGAGCTGATCGGCGGCCGGACCGTCGAGCACTACCGCGAGGCGGCGCGCGCCCTGCGCCGGCTGCGCAAGCTGTACCGGACGGTCGGCCGCGGGGCGGACTTCGCGCCCTACCTGGCCGAACTGATCGGCAGGCACAAGCGGAAGGTCCGGTTGATCACCGAAATCCGGAACGCCCGGATCGCGCTGCCCAAGGAGTGAAACGCCGATCCCGCGCGTCGGCCCGGCCGCGGCTGGTGCGAACATGAGCGCATGACCGAGGTGCCGCAGCCGGAGACCGCTTTCGACGAGGTTCTGAACGCCTTCGCCGAACTGGGGAACGACGCCGATCCGACCCGCGTCGAGCTGGTCACCTCGGAGATCCTCGGCGAGTGGTGGGAGGCCGACGACGACCTGGCGGCCGGCCTGATCGACCTCGCCGCGAGCACCGCCGAGCCGGAGCGCCTGGTGGCGCCGCTCGCCGCGCTGCGGGTCCTGGCCGCGGACGAGGACCAGCGCGAGGCCGCGGGCCTGGCGCTGGAGAAGTTCGGGCTGCCCGAGCCGGCCTGGGCGGCGAAGCTGAACCAGGTCACGCCCGGCGCCTGCTGGCGCGCCACCGACGTCTACGGCGACGAGAGCTCGGTGCTGGTGTCGTTCGGCGACCACGGGCTGGTCGTGTCGATCAACTACGGCAGCTTCGGCGGCTGGGTCACCGACGCCGCGATCGTCGAGTCGCCGCAGGACGTGCTGGCCGAGCTGCGGGCGGTCGGCGAGTCCGCGGAGATCAGCCCCGAGCAGGCCCACGAGGTGATCGCGGACGCCTTCGCGGGCACCGAGTGGCAGGCCGAGCCCGAGGTGGGCGAGGACTTCGTCAGGTTCCGCGCGCTCGCGCTGGCCCGGCTGCGCGTGTTGCCGGAGCCGGCGGAGGTCGCGGAGCCGGAGCCGCTGTCGGTCGAGGAGCAGGCCGAGGTCATCGACTCGTTCTTCGCCGCGGCCGGGAACGAGGTCGGCGACACCGAGGACGCCCGCGTGGTCGCGCTGCGGCTGATCGAGTTCGGCCTGGAGCACGACGCGCGGCGCCCGCTGCGGGTCGGCCCGGCCAAGCTGGAGTCCTTTGTGGACTTCGTGGACGACGGGCAGATCGAGCTGACCGAGGAGCAGGACGCGGCGATGGCCGCGCTGCTGCCGGTGTGGGCGCGCGTGTTCGGCGAGCGCCAGGGCCTGCCCGAGGACGCGCTGACCGCGCTGGTCGAGGCGGTCGAGGACCGGCTGGACGACCGCGAGCCCGAGGAGGAGTCCGCATTGGACGCCTACCTGGCCGGCTCGGAGGACCTGACCCCGGAGGACGTGCAGGACCTGCTGGAACGCCGCCAGTTCGCGCTGCCGTCGCTGACGGTCGAGACCGAGGACGACGAGGTCGAGCTCGACCCGTCCGACCCCGAGCAGCGCCGGATGCTGGTGCTGAGCGAGTTCGCGGCCGAGTTCGAGGACGACGACGAGTCCGAGCTGCGGGCGGTGGCGCTGACGACGGTGGTCGACCAGCTGTGGGACGGCGAGCCCGCCGAGACCTGGATCGCCGCCCAGCGCCTGACCGAGTCGGGCCTGGAGCGCGACGAGGTGCTGGCCGAGCTGACGGCGGTCCTGGAGGAGCACCTCACCCAGGACGAGGACGGCGAGCTGGAGTTCGACCTCGACGACTACGTCGCCGCCCTCGACGAGCTGGACCCGGGCTCGGCGGACGAGTGAGGCAGCGGTAGTGACCCGGACCGTCGCGATCACCGGCGCCACCGACGGCCTCGGCCGGGCCCTCGCGGTGGGTCTCGCCGCCGAAGACGTCCGTCTCGTCCTGCACGGTCGTGATCCCGGCAAACTCGACCGGATCGCCGCGGAGGTGCGCGCCGCCGGGGCCCCCGCGCCGGTCACAGTGACCGCCGACCTGTCCGAACTCGCCCAGGTTGCCCGGCTGGCAGGCACGATCGCGGACGAAGCCGGCCGGCTCGACGTGCTCGTCAACAACGCCGGCATCGGGTCCGGCGAGCCGGACGGCCGCGAGCGCCGCACCAGCCGGGACGGCCACGAGCTGCGCTTCGCGGTGAACTACCTGGCGACCTTCGTGCTCACCGAGAACCTGATCCCGCTGCTGCGGGCCTCGGCGACCGCGGACCACGCCGCCCGCGTCGTGCACGTCGCGTCACTGGGCCAGCACCCGCTCGACTTCGACGACCTCATGATCGAGCGGGACTACTCGGGTACGCGTGCGTACGGGCAGAGCAAGCTCGCGCAGATCATGCACTGCCTCGACCTCGCCGGGCGGTTCGCGCCCGCCGAGCTGACCGCGACCAGCCTGCACCCGGGCACCTACATGCCGACCAAGATCGTCCTGTCCGAGATCGGCTTCAGCTCCGACACCCTGGACACCGGGGTGGCGGCCACCCGCAGGCTGGCGGTCGATCCGGAGGTCGAGGGCGTGACTGGCCAGTTCTTCGACCGGGACCGGCCGGCCCGGGCGAACGAACAGGCCTACGACGAAGCGGCGAGGGCGACGCTGCGCGCCCGCAGCCTCGCTCTCGCGGGCGCGCACCTCACCGGCTAGGGAACGGCGGTCGTCGGGCTGTCCACGGCCACGGGGTCGAGCGGGCGCTTGCGGCGGCGGTCGGCGAGAGCGTCTTCGAAATCGAGGACGAACGCACCGAAGGCCATCACCAGCAGCACCGTGATACCGAGCACGGCGCCGATCCACGTGAAGATGATCGCGAACATCGGCGTGCCTCCTCCCTGGTCAGGGCGCATTTCCTGCACTCCAGGGTGAGCTTTGCGAGGTGCCGGCGGTATCGGCCAACCGGTTACCGCTCGGTCACCGGGGTCAGCCGTTCGGCCGAGGCCGCGCCTACAGTTTGCGCAGGCGCACCCGGTTGATGCTGTGGTCCGGGTCCTTCCGGAGCACCAGCGTCGCGCGGGGGCGCGTCGGCAGGATGTTCTCGACCAGGTTCGGCTCGTTGATCGTGCGCCACAGGTGCCGCGCCTCGGCGCGGGCCTCGACGTCGTCCAGCGTGGCGAAGTGGTGGAAGTGCGAGGCCGGGTCGGCGAACGCCGTGCTGCGCAGCTTCAGGAACCGCTCCACGTACCAGCGCTCGATGTCCTCGATGTGCGCGTCCACGTAGATGGAGAAGTCGAACAGGTCCGACACCGTCAGGCTCGGGCCGGGCTGCAGCACGTTCAGGCCCTCGATGATGAGGATGTCCGGCCGGTTCACGACCTGCTCCTCGCCGGGCAGGATGTCGTAGGCGAGGTGCGAGTACACCGGCGCGCTGACCGACTCGGCGCCGGACTTGACGTCGGAGACGAAGCGCAGCAGCGCGCGGCGGTCGTAGCTCTCCGGGAAGCCCTTGCGGTGCATGATGCCGCGGCGGACCAGCTCGGCCTTCGGGTAGAGGAACCCGTCGGTGGTGACCAGGTCGACGCGCGGGTGGTCGGGCCAGCGGGCGAGCAGGGTGCGCAGGATGCGCGCGGTGGTCGACTTGCCGACCGCGACGCTGCCGGCGATGCCGATCACGAACGGCACCTTGGTGCCGCGGCAGTCCTCGCCGAGGAAGGTCGTGGTGGCTTCGTAGAGACGTTGACGCGCCGCGACCTGCAGGTTGATCATCCGCGACAGCGGCAGGTAGACCTCGGCGACCTCGGTCAGATCGATCTGCTCCCCGAGCCCCCGCAGACCGCGCAGCTCCTCGGCAGTCAGTGGCAACGGGGTGCTGCGACGCAGCTCCCGCCACTGCTCCCGGTGGAGCTCGACGTACGGGCTGAGCTCACGTACCCGTGGCATTCCCACACTCCTTGCCCGTCGGTGGGCTGGGCTGGCGTCGACATCTCCGGTAACGCAGGTTCAACGGTAGGTCTTACGGCGCGTAAATGCGCTGTGACCTTCTACACGCACCCCGGAAAGCGCCGCTGACCAGCGCGGGAGTGCTAGATGTTCTGTCCCGTGAGGTTGGGTATGCGGGTGGCGGGTGGGCCGCCGATGCTGGTGTGGTGTCGGTGATGGTTGTAGTAGTGGAGGAAGCCGGGCAAGGCGGCGCGCCGTGCGGTTTCGGAGTGGTAGGGCTGGGCGTAGGCCCATTCGTCGAGCAGGGTGCGGTTGAACCGCTCGACTTTGCCGTTGGTTTGGGGGCGGTAGGGGCGGGTGCGTTTGTGTTGGATGCCGGCGGCGGTGAGGGTGTTGCGCCAGTTGCGTGAGCGGTAGCAGGAGCCGTTGTCGGTCAGCACTCGCTGCACGGTGATGCCGTGGGAGGCGAAGAACGCCTGGGCCCGGGTCCAGAACGCGACCGCACTGGTCTGGGTCTCGTCGGGCAGGATCTCGGCGTAAGCCAGGCGGGAGTGATCGTCCACGGCGTTGTGCAGGTAGCTGTAGCCGATCTGGGGTTTGCCGTGGGGGTAGCGGGCGGTGGTGGTGGCCTTGCGGTGCTGGTTGCCGGTGGCGCGGTCGCAGATCTTGTGGCCACCGCCGTCGGGGATGTTGCCCAGCTTCTTGATGTCGACGTGCACCAGCTCACCCGGTGTGGCGCGTTCGTAGCGGCGCACCACCCGCCCGGTGGCCCGGTCCAGGTGCCGCAGACGGGCCAGGCCATAGCGGGTCAGCACGCGATGCACCGTGGAAGCAGCCAACCCCAGCAGGGCAGCGATGCGGGCCGGCCCCCACCGGCGCGCCACCCGGACCTTGATGATCCGCCGCTCGGTCCGGGTCGGGGTGCGATGCGGGCTGCGATGCGGACGTGAGGAGCGGTCGACCATGCCGGCCTCACCCTCGTCACGGTAACGGTCGGTCCACCGTTTCGCGGTGGCCACCGACACCTGGAACCGCTCCGCCGCCCGCCGCAGCGGCCACCCCTCCTCCACGACACACCGGGCCAGACGCAGTCTGCCGGTCGGGGTCAACGGCGCGTTACGGTGAGACACGAGGACCTCCTGCGGTGCGGTGCAGATTGTGGTGATCCACACCGAACCCGGAGGTCCTCCCTCACTTCAAGATCATCCAACTACGTGTCCCCGCGTTCACAACCTCCCCGAGCAGTACAGCTAGAGCGTGTTCCGGGGTGGCTTGCGTGGCGGTGCCGGTAGCGGCCCCTCCCGCCAGCCCGCCACCGCCCGCAACGGACACGCTTCGCGTGGCGGTCTCGGTCAAGGCGGCCCCTGGCTGTGGGATCGCCTCCTCATGAATTCCCGCCCGCCTGCCCGAGCACCACCCCTGGTGGACGCCCTCCGCGCGGCCGCGCCGATCACCACGCCGGCGCTGTCCTCGCCAGGATCCGCCCACCCGCGAGCCCGCCACCGCCCTCAACGGACGCGCTCGCGCTGCTCTGCCCGTTCAAACCCGCGGCGGTGCCGCTTGTGAAACAGAACCTAGTTGCGCCGGAAGACCTCGTCCCAGGCCGCCGCCACCTGGCGCGCGCAGGTCTCCGGGCTGACGCCGCCGACGCCGGTGCCGAGACCGGGCATCGCGATGGTCCCCACCACCGCGCGCACCGCCACGCCCTGCTCCAGCACGCCGTCGCGCCACTGCAGGAACACCGCCCGCGCCGCCAGGTACGGGTGGACCGTGTCGGCGGGCAGCCGCTCGCCGGGTTCACGCATCGTCGGCGCGCTGATCAGCCACGCGGGCGCGGGCTCGCCGGTCGGGACCACGACCGCGCTGCCCACCGGCAGTTCGCCGCCGTGGTAGGCGAGGATCGTGCTGCGGACGTTCTGCTCGACGTTCGGGAAGGCGCGCGCGTAGACGGCGTCGATCCCGCCGCGCATCCAGCCGAACGAGTTCGCCGGGCTCACCACGGCGTCGGCGACGACGTCCAGCACCGAACCCTGGTGCACGCGCACCGATCCGGTCATGGTGTCCACAACGGAGCGCCACGCGCTGGCGAGTGGTTCGTCGACGGCACACAGCACCAGGGCGGGAGTCGAGGGAGCGACCTGGTCCTCCGTTCGGTTGCCGGTGGGTTGGGTGCCCGATTCGGCAGTCACCTCTACACCATGCCAAAAAACGCGACCCCGCGTAACCACGAGACGCACTCGAATGCCTGAACAGACCAAGACCCGGCGCGGTGCGTAGCCTGTCCGCGTGTCACGGATCGCATATTTCGGGCCGGTCGGGACGTTCACCGAGCAGGCGGCGCGCACTTTCACGACGGCGGGGGACGAACTCGTCGCCGCCGAGACGATTCCGAAGGCGCTGGACGCCGTTCGGCGCGGTGAAGCGGATGCGGCGTGCGTGCCGGTCGAAAACTCCGTCGAGGGCGCGGTTCCCGCGACGCTGGACAGCCTCGCCGTCGGCGAGCCGTTGATCGGTGTTGCGGAAGCCTTGCTGCCAGTGCACTTCAGCGTCCTCACGCGGGACGACGTCGGCGAAATCCGTACTGTGGCGAGCCATCCGCACGCGCTCGCGCAGGTCCGGAAGTGGCTGGAGGACAACCTGCCCGGCGCCCGCGCGGTGGCGGCCGGCTCGACCGCGGCGGCCGCGGTCGCCGTGCAGGCAGGGGAGTTCGACGCCGCCGTGACCGCGCCGGTCGCCGTCGAGCACTACCCGCTGAAGGTGCTGGCGACGGAGGTCGCCGACGTCCGGGACGCCCGCACCCGGTTCCTGCTGATGCGGCGGCCCCCGGTGACGTTGCCGGAGCCGACCGGCGCCGACCGCACCTCGATCGTCGCCGCGGCCGCCAACCGCACCGGCGCGCTCGCCGAACTGCTCACCGAGCTCGCGACCCGCGGCATCAACCTGACCCGCCTGGACGCCCGCCCGAACAAGCAGAACTTCGGCGAGTACCGGTTCTTCATCGACTTCGAGGGACACGTCGCCGAGCCGCGCATCGCCGACGCGCTCGCCGCGCTGCGCCGCCGCTGCCGGGATGTCCGGTTCCTCGGCTCGTTCGCCCGGGCCGACGGGGTGACGGCGACCATCGAACCGGCCGCCCGCAACGAAGACTTCACCGACGCCGCGGACTGGGTCGCCGCGGTGCAGAGAGGGGAGCAGGCGTGAAGCTGTACCTGGTCCGGCACGGGCAGACCCCGGCCAACGTCGCGAAGAAGCTGGACACCGCGCTGCCCGGGCCGCCGCTCACCGAGCTGGGCCACGAGCAGGCGCGGCAGCTTGCCGAGAAGCTCTCGACCGAGCCGGTGGAGGCGGTCTACGCCTCGCACGCGATCCGCGCGCAGCAGACGGCGGCCCCGCTGGCCGAGGCACTGGGCATGACGGTGGAGCGGGTCGAGGGCGTGCACGAGATCGTCGTCGGCGACCTGGAGGGCCGCCACGACCGGGAGGCGATCGAGCACTACCTGACCGTGGTCAGCCACTGGACCCGCGGCGAGCTGCACGTCTCGATGCCCGGCGGGGAGACCGGCGAGCAGGCCAGGGCGCGGTTCACCGGCGCGATCGCCGGTCTCGCCGAGCGTCACGACCTCACCCGATCGGACGGTGTCGTGGTGCTGGTCTCGCACGGCGGGCTGATCCGCGTCGGCGCGGAGTGGCTGGCCCCGAATGTGCGGCCCGAGCTGGCCGATCAGGGCCTGATCCCGAACACCGGCATCGTCGAGCTGGAGATCGCCGCGGACGGTGGCTGGCAGTGCCTGAACTGGGTCGGTTTGCCCATGTAGGCGACTTCCCGGGCGGTGACGCAGGGTGGTTTGTTGTAGTTTCACCGCATGTCGCGATGGGTCGTCGGAAAATCGCGTGACACCACGCAACCCGGCGTGTGGACCGCACGTCTCCCGGGTAGTGCTCCGATCGGCACAGGGAGGGGAAAGATCGTGGTTCGAGGACATTTCCCGCGCATCGGGCTCGGTGTGGCGACGGCGGCACTGGCGGCCGTCCTGGCCGGCTGCGGCACCGCGGGCACCGAGAACGCCCAGCCGCAGTCGGGGGCGCCGACGACGCCAGGCTCCACCTCGAGCAGCCCGTCCACGTCCGAGTCGTCACCCGAACCGGACGCGGCGACCAGCACGAAGGCCGGCGAGACGCTGTGCAAGTCCAGCGACCTCAAGCTGACCCTCGGTCACGGTGACGCCGGCGCCGGCACGGTCTACCGGCCGCTGATCTTCACCAACGTGAGTGACCGTCCCTGTGTGATCCAGGGCTTCCCGGGCGTTTCGTACGTCGCCGGGGAGGACGGCCACCAGGTGGGCCCCGCGGCGGTCCGTCAGGGCGAGAAGGGCGGCGCGTTCACGCTGAACAACGGCGACACCGCCTACGCCGAGATCGGGTTCGTCAACGTGCAGAACTACGACACCGTGACGTGCCAGCCGCAGCCGGTGCGCGGCCTGCGGGTCTACCCGCCGCAGGAGACGGCGTCGATGTTCGTCGAGCTGCCCACCACGGGCTGCGCGAGCGAAAAGATCCCCGGTGACCAGCTCACCGTCCGGACGATCCAGAAGGGCAGCGGCGAGTAGCTAGACGGTGCCGCAGATCTCACGGGCCTGGGCGAGGTGCCGCCGGCCGTTGGGGTCGGCGAAGTTGAGGCTCAGCGCCATCCGCCGCACGCCGTCGATGTGGTCGGCGAGGTCGTCGTAGGTCGAGCTGACCTCGGCGGCCGCCGAGGCCAGCGCGTCCGCCGCCATGATGTGCTGCAGCACGCCCGGTTCGAGCGTGCCCCGGCCGACGCGGCCCTCCGGCAGCGGCTCGGCCCTGGCCAGCGCGGCGCACGCGGCCTTCGCGTCCGCGGTCGGACCGCTCACCGCGGTGGTCGACGCCCACAGCACGCCGATCATCCCGGCGCCGACCGCGAACCCGGCGACACCCGCCAGCACCAGCCGGCGCCGCGCCGCGACCGGCTCATCGGAGTCGCTGATCCGCATAGGACATTCCAGCACCGACCGGACGCCCGCACCAGACGCTGATCGGCCCCCATCCGGGGGTGGCACGCGCGGGCCCCGGCGACGACCATCGGCTCCATGACATCGACGTCCCCCTACGACCGGCCGGACGCCTGCGTCGCCCGGCTGCTGTGCGACGACCACCCGGACGGCGACGTGGCCTTCACCGTCATCGAACCGGACCTGACCAGCCGCGACCTCACCTTCGGCGAGCTGCGGGACGCCTCCGCGCGCTTCGCCACCGCGCTGGCGGAACTGGGGGTCGGGCGCGGTGACCGGGTCGCGACGCTGATGGCCAAGTCGGCCGAGTTCGTCGTCGCCGTGCTGGGGATCTGGCGGCTCGGCGCGGTGCAGGTGCCGCTGTTCACCGCCTTCGCGCCGCCCGCGATCGAGACCCGGGTCGGCGGCGTCCAGGTGGTCATCGCCGACGCGTCGCAGCGCGCCAAGCTCGACGAGGTCCCCGGCGAGCGGCGGGTGATCGTCACCGGCGAGGCGAGCGGGGACGACCTCGCGTTCGCCGACCTGCTGCGCGCGGAACCGCAGCCGGAGCCGGTCGCCGTCGGCGGCGACGGGACGATCGTGGAGCTGTTCACGTCCGGTACGACCGGTGCGCCGAAGGGCGTGCCGATCCCGGCGCGGGCGATCGCCGCGTTCCGGATGTACCAGGAGTTCGGCCTGGACCACCGGCCGGACGACGTGTTCTGGAACGCCGCCGACCCGGGCTGGGCCTACGGCCTGTACTACGCCGTGATCGGCCCGCTCGCGCTCGGGCAGCGCAGCCTGCTGCTGCACGCCGGGTTCTCCCGGGAGCTGACCTACTCGGTGCTGGAGCGGTTCGGCGTCACCAACTTCACCGCGGGCCCGACGGTCTACCGCGCGCTGCGCAACGCCGACGTCCCGGTGCCGGACGGGTTGCGGCTGCGGCACTGCTCGTCGGCGGGCGAGCCGCTGAACCCGGACGTCATCGAGTGGGCGGAGAAGGCGTTCGGCGTGCCGATCCTGGACCACTACGGCCAGACCGAGCTGGGCATGGTGATCGCGAACGGCTGGCACCCGGACATCCGCGGCGAGCTGCGGCCGGGCTCGATGGGACGCGCGCTGCCCGGATGGCGGGCCGAGGTGCTGCGCCCCGACGCCGACGAGGTCGCGCCGCCGGGCGAGCAGGGCCGGGTGGCCGTCGACCTGGAGCACAGCCCGCTGATGTGGTTCACCGGGTACCGCGACGCGCCGGATCGCACCGCGGAGCGGTTCTCCGCCGACGGCCGCTGGTACCTGACCGGGGATGTGGCCACTAAGTCCGCGGACGGCTACTTCACCTTCGCCTCGCGGGACGACGACGTCATCTTGATGGCCGGGTACCGCATCGGGCCGTTCGAGGTGGAAAGCGTGCTGCTGCAGCACGACGCCGTCGCGGAGGCGGCCGTGGTCGGCCTGCCGGACGAGCTGCGCGGCGAGGTGGTGGCCGCGTTCGTCGTGCTCCGCCAGGGCGCCGAACCGGGTGAGGAGCTGGTGGCGGAGCTGCAGCAGCTGGTGAAGACGAAGTACGCGGCGCACGCCTACCCGCGCCAGGTGCACTTCGTGCCCGAGCTGCCGAAGACCCCGAGCGGCAAGCTGCAGCGGTTCCTGCTCAGGAAGAGCTGACCGGCTCGCGATCCATCGAGAACCGCCACAGCAGCAGCACGGCGAGCGCGGCCAGCGCGATCTGGGCGCCCCCGGACACCGCGAAGGTGGCGCTCGCGCTGCCGAGCACCTGCGTCAGCGCGCCGCCGGCCAGCGCGCCGAGCGGGATCGCGCCCCACACGACCGTCCGCCACACCCCGAGCACGCGGCCGAGAAGCTCGCTCGGCACCAGGGTGTGGCGGGCGGTCGCCAGCACCACGTTCACCGCCACGACGGCCGCCGCGAACAGCCCGAACAGGGCGGCGGACGCGATCGGCTGGTGCACCAGGCCCATCGCGCCGAACCCGACGCCACCGGCGAAGATCCCGGCCACCAGCACCGGCCGCCGCCCCGCGCGCCGCACCAGCCGCGGCGCGACCGCGGCGCCGGCCAGCCCGCCGATGCCGCCGACGAACGTGAACAGCCCGAACGCGGCCTCGCTCAGCCCGAGGTCCTCCAGCGCGTACAGCACCAGCTGGGCCTGGGCCATCTCGCTGGCGAAGCTGATCAGCCCGGCGATGACCACCAGACGGCACAGCAGCGGGTGGTGGACCAGCCACTTCAGCCCGTCGACCAGGTCGGTGCGCAACCGGGTCGGCTCGGCCCGGGTCTTCGGCCGGAAACTGCCCGCCAGCCCGACGAGCAACGCGGCCGCGATCGCGAACCCGGCCGAGTTCAGCAGGAACGGGAACGCGGCGAACACCGCGAACGTGAGACTGCCGATCGGCCCGCCGAGGAAGGTCTGGCCGAGGATCTCGGCGCCCTGGAACTTGCTGTTCGCGCTCTCCAGCTGATCCGGCCTGGCCAGCGCCGGGATCATCGCGTTGCCCGCGCTCTCCGCCACCGTCTCGGCCGCACCCAGCAGCAGCGCGGCGACGTAGACGAGCCAGATCGACAACGTGCCGGTGTACACGAGCAGAGCGGTCAGCCCGACGACCACCGCCCGCGTCGCGTTCGCCAGCAGGACGGCCCGCTTGCGGTCCACCCGGTCCGCCAGGGTCCCCGCGAACACGCCGAGCAGCAGCCACGGCAGGAACTGGGTGGCGGACAGCGCGCCGATCTGCACCGGGTCACGCGTCAGGGTCGCGGCCAGCAGCGGAAAGGCGACCTTGCCGATCCCGTCGGCGAGGTTGCCCACCGCATTGGCCGCCAGCAGCCAGCTCAGCCGCCGGTCCGGCATACGTCCTTCATGATCACCCTCGGTGGCGTCCCGATTCCCCAGTGCTTCCGATGCTGCCATGACGAGCGTCGGAAAGGCGAGTTGATGAACCCGAATCGGGGTGTTCTGGGTGTGGGTCCAAAGAAAAAAGAAGTGCCTCGCCGGCGGGCAAGCTCTGGGGAGGAAGGGGCCGGGTCGCCGGGGTGGTTGGGTTGGTGGCTGCCCGTTGCGTTGGGTTCGGGTGGGCCCGGGCTCGCGTTCTCCCCGACACCGGGCCGCACGGAAGCACCGAAAACAGGCCCTGTCCAGGGTGAAGTGAACGCTGCGCGCCCTGGACAGGGCCTGTTTTCGGCGCTCGGGTGGCAGCCAGGCGACGGGGAGAACGCGAGCGGGGCCCACCCTTGGTGGTTGCCTCTACCGAGTGGCTGCTAGCCCCAGCCGAGTTCGTGCAGGCGGCTGTCGTCGATGCCGAAGTGGTGTGCGATTTCGTGCACCACCGTGATCAGCACCTCTTCCACCACCTGCTCCTCCGAATCGCACATGGCGAGGATCGGGGTGCGGTAGATCGAGATCCGGTCGGGCAGCACGCCGCCGTAGTCGCTCGTTCGTTCGGTCAGCGCGACGCCGTGGTAGAGGCCGAGGATGTCCGGCGCCTCGTCGTTGTGGTCCTCCACCAGCACGACCACGTTGTCCATCGCGCCGGCCAGTTCCTCCGGCACCTCGTCCAGCGCGTCGGCCACCAGTTCTTCGAACCGGGCCTTCGACATCTCCACGGGCACGGGCCACTACCTGCCCGGGCTCGTGGGCGGAGCCGGCGTCCCGGCCTTGCGGATGCTGCCCGTCACAGGCGCGAGGCCGCTGTTGTCCGCCAGCTTCGCGCCGACCTTGCAGTTCACCAGCGTTGAACCGGCGTCCCAGCTCTCCTGCTCCCGGATGTCCCACGTCAGGATCAGCTTCTGCGCCGCCAGGTCGACCTCGCCCGCGTAGTCCTGGACCGCCCGGTTGCACTCGGTGTCCAGCCAGATCTTCTGGTCGTTCTGCGACGGGTAGCCGTCCGGGAACTTCGTCTTCAGGTCCAGCGTGGCGACGATCTCGTAGGAGTGCGGCTGCGCGCAGTCGATCGGGTTGCCGACCGTCTTGTCGACCAGCGCCAGGCACGTGCCCGGCTCCCACACCGCCGACTGCGACTGGCCCGCCGCGTTGCCGATGATCGGCTCCAGCTTGCCGCCGGGCGCGGCCCACTGCAGCACGCACCGCATCTCGCGGTCGCCGTCGGCCCACTCGTCGTTTCCGGGGCGCAGCGCGCTCACCGTGAACCGGCCGAACGGGTCGAGCTGCTCGTTCAGGTACGTCTCCACACCGGCCGTGCAGCGTTCCAGCGCGATGTCCCGCCACTGGTCGACCGTCGGCGCGGGCGCGTTCGGCGGGTACTTGTCGCCGATGTTGACCACGCCGGTGACCTCGTACAGGTGCGGCTGGGCGCACGGCACGATGTGGATGTCCGACACGTCCGGCATGGTCCACGTGACGCAACTGCCGGGCGGCGCGGTGAACGCGGCCTTCGCCTCGGGGGACTCCTCGACCTCGCCGCCGCCGCTGACGGCGCCTCCCCACGAGAACGCGACGCTCAGCGACAACGCCAGGATGGCGCCCAAAAACACACCCGCCATCACCAGGCGGGTACGCAGCGTGGTCTTCTCCACTCCATCTCCGAGCATCGCGTCCCATAATGCCTGCGTCAGCGGGACGGGACACCCCTCGGGTGGTTAGGGTGAGCGCGATGACAGACGACGGTGCGCCGGGCGGCCAGCAGCCCCCGGAAGAACAGCCCCCGCGTGGCTCGATGCGGTTCCAGGACCCATCGACGGCCAAACGACGGGAGCCCACGCTGGCCGAGCAGCGCGCTCGGCGGCAGGCGCTGGAGGACCAGGCCCGCCAGGAGGCCGCCGAGGAGCAAGCACGCGCCCAGGCGGAGCAGAAGGCCGCCACCCGGCGGAAGGTGCTGATCGGCAGCGGCGTGACCGTCGGCCTGGTCGCCGTCGTGGCGAGCTGGTACATCGCGGCCACCGGTGACGAGGTCAGCGCGGTCTGCACGGACAGCACCGGCACGGTGCGGCCCGACGAGTTCTGCGACGACAACTACGCCACCAGCCACGGCGGGTACTACAACTCGGCCACCGGCTTCTGGTTCATCCCGATCGGCGGCGGCCGCTACGAGCAGTACCGCTACAACTACGGCGGCACCGGCACGGTCGGTCAGCCGGTGCGCGGCGGCACCTACACCGCGCCGTCCGGCAACACCACGGTCAAGACCCAGTCCGGCAAGACGGTGCAGCGCGGCGGCTTCGGCATCAGCGGCAAGTCCAGCGGCGGCGACGGGAAGAGCGGGGGATCCTAGGGTGCGGAGGGGGACCGCCCAGCCGCGGCGGGACTGGCAGCGCATCGTCGAAGAGCAGGGCCTCGTGTTCGGCACGCCCGCCCGCTACGGCTCCGGCCAGGAGCGGCCGTACTGGGACGAGTCGGTGCACTACGTCCTGGAGATGGACGAGGTGCTCAGCCTCGAAGCCGACGTCGAGCTGCTGCATTCGATGTGCCTGGAGGCCGTCGACAACGTCGTGCTGACCGAGCGCTACCGCGAGTTCGGCATCCCGGAGTGGGTGTGGCCGCACATCGCGGAGTCGTGGAAGCGCCGCGACCCGCACGTCTACGGCCGCTTCGACCTGCGCTACGACGGCAACGGCCCGGCGAAGCTGCTGGAGTACAACGCCGACACGCCGACGTCGCTGCTGGAGGCGTCGGTGCTGCAGTGGCACTGGAAGACCGACGTCTTCCCGGACGACGACCAGTGGAACTCGGTGCACGAGCGGCTCGTCGAGCGCTGGCAGGAGATCCGCGGCCAGCTGCCCACCAACGAGCTGTACTTCACCTGGTCCAGCGCCGACCCGACGGGCGAGGACCACATCACCACCTCCTACCTGCAGGAGACCGCGGCCGAGGCCGGCCTGGACACCGTGGGCCTGGCGATCGAGGAGATTGGCTGGGACCCGGTGCTGAAGCGGTTCGTCGACCTCGAAGAGGCGCCGATGAACACCGTGGTCAAGCTGTACCCGTGGGAGTGGGTGGTCGAGGAGGAGTTCGGCCGCTTCGCCGCCGAATCACTGCCGCGCACCCTGTGGATCGAGCCGCTGTGGAAGATGCTGCTCTCCAACAAGACGCTGCTGGCGATCCTGTGGGAGAACTACCCGGGCCACCCGAACCTGCTGCCCGCGTTCGTCGACCAGCCGGGCATCCTCACCGAGTACGTGCGCAAGCCGAAACTGGGCCGCGAGGGCGCGAACGTGCAGATCGTGGCGCCCGGCTACGAGACCGAGACCGGCGGCGTCTACGGCGCCGAGGGGTACGTCTACCAGGCGTTCGACCCGCTGCCCGAGTTCGACGGGTTCCGCCCGGCGCTGGGCGCGTGGATCGTCGGCGACACGTCCGCGGGCCTCGGCATCCGGGAGACCGCGGGCCTGGTCACCGACGACGGCGCCGCGTTCGTCCCACACCGGATCCCGCAATCGTGATAAACCACCCGCGATCACTCACACCACCAAACTGGGAGAATCCGTGACCCACACCCTCGCGCTGGCCGAGACGTTCGGTTCCGACCTCGTGCGCGGGATCGGTGCGATCCTGCTGTACGGCGTCATCGGGCTGCTGCTGATGCTGGTCGGGTTCTACGCGATCGACTGGACCACCCCCGGCAAGCTGTCCGACCTGGTGCGCCGCGGCCTGCCGAACGCGGTGATCGTCACGGCGTCCGGGATGCTGTCGATGGCGTTCATCGTGGTCGTCGCGATCTTCAACTCGGCCAGCGACCTCACCGAAGGCCTGATCACCTCGCTGGTCTACGGCCTGCTCGGGATCATCGTGCAGGTCCTGGCGGTGCGGCTGCTGGAGTGGTCGACCCGGATCGACGTCAAGGGGACCATGCAGAGCGAGGTGTTCGCGCCGGCCAGCATCGTGGTCGCGGCCGCGCACCTGGCTCTGGGTCTGGTCGTCGCGGTCTCGATCAGCTGACCGGTAGCCCCTAGGGTGGGTGTGTGCGCCTGCTGAGGACTCCCGAAGACCGGTTCACCGACCTCCCCGACTTCGACTACCCGCCGCTCTACTGCGACCTGGAGAGCGAGCACGACGGCATCGTCCGGATCTCCTACGTGGAGGCAGGCCCGTTCGACGGTCCCGTCGTGCTGCTCCTGCACGGCGAGCCCAGTTGGTCCTTCCTCTACCGCAAGGTGCTGCCGGTGCTGGCCGACGCCGGGATCAGAGCGATCGCGCCCGACCTGATCGGCTTCGGCCGCTCCGACAAGCCCGTCGACGTCGCCGACCACACCTACGCGCGGCACGTCGAGTGGATCCGCTCGTTCGCGTTCGACGCGCTCGACCTGCGTGACGTCACGCTGGTCGGGCAGGACTGGGGCGGCCTGATCGGGCTGCGCGTCGTCGCCGAGAACCCGGACCGGTTCGCCCGCGTGGTGGCGGCCAACACCGTCCTGCCGACCGGCGACCAGCCCATGCCGCCCGAGTGGCTCGCCTTCCGCAACGCCGTGCAGAAGGCGCCAGTGCTCGACATCGGACGGTTCGTGCAGTCCGGCTGCCGCACCAAGCTCACCGACGAAGAGCGCGCCGCCTACGACGCGCCGTTCCCCAACGAGATGTACAAGGCCGGTCCACGCGCCATGCCCGGGCTGGTGCCGACCACTCCGGACGACCCGGCGAGCGAGGCGAACCGCCGCGCCTGGTCGGTGCTGTCCGAACTGGACACCCCGTTCCTCTGCGCCTTCGGCGACAGCGACCCGATCACCGGCCCGGCGGCCCCCGTCCTGCAGCGCGCCATGAAGGGCGCGGCAGGCCAGGACCACCGGACGCTGGCGAACGCGGGCCACTTCCTGCAGGAGGACCAGGGCGAGGAGCTGGGCCGGATCATCGCCCGGTTCGTCACCGGCTGACAGCCGCGGACGCCACGGTGGCGGCACCACCGTGGCGTCCCCGCGTCAGCGGTTGCGGCGCTGCTTGGTGTCGTCCTCCATCTCGACGCGCTCCTTGCGCACCTGGCCGGACACGGTCTGCTCGTCGCGCACGGTTTCCTTGGCCAGCCGCACCTTTTCGACCGGCACGGTCTCCTTCTCGACCTTCGGGCGCTCCTCGTGCAGGGTGATTTCCTGCTCCTCGTCGGAGATCCGGGCGCCGGTGCGGTCGCCGTCGGTGATCGGCTCGCGCTCCAGCCGCACCTCCTCGTGCGTCACCGGCACCTTGACCTGCTGCTCCTCGGTGACGGTGTACTTGCGCAGCTTCACCCGGCCGGTCTCGACGCGCTCGGTGCCGACGTTCAGCCGTTCCTCCGAGCGGGTCATCGACTCGCCCGCGGCGCCCCGCTTGCTGGGCTGCGGCGTGGTGCGGCCGCCGCCCCGGTTCTCCTGGCTGGCCCGCGGCGCCGGCATGTCGTAGAACCGGTACAGCTCGGCGGATTCCTGTTCGGACAGGTGCCGGTCGCCGTCGGTCTGCGGCGCCTCGGACACCTTCTCCTTGGTCACCTGCACGTGCAGGCCATCGCGGTCCATCGTGGCGCCCTTGAGCGGCACGAAGCTTTCCTTGTGCCCGAACATCCCGGTGCGGACCGTGACCCACTCCGGCTGCTGCGTGTCGTCGGCGACGTAGACCGTGCCGACCTTCCCGATCTTGCGGCCGTGGGTGTCCACCACCGCGTTCTCCATGAGCTCCTCGGGACGCATGGTGCCAGTCATTGCTCACTCCTTCCCCGTTTCCGTTCCGCCATGGGTGTAGACGGATCGGTGGGGGTGCGAAACTGACACCATCAGGGATCACTCACGTGGGCGTCACCCGCGCATCGGTTGCCGCTGCTTCGATCGCGTCGAGCAAAGCGTCCAGGGTGGACAGCTGACGCGGTTCGAGCCGGCCGAAGACGCGGGACAGGATTTCAGTGACGGCCCGCCCCGCGCCAGGCGCTCGTCCACCGCCCGCCGCACCTGGTTGGAGACGGTCAGGTAGCGCAGCCCGATCTTCCCGGCTTCCGGCATTTGCACCTCTCGGAAAGTAGTGAGGTACCTCAGCGCGAAGGTGGACGAGCTCCGCCGCGTGGCCGGGCAGCCGGTCGACGCGTTCCTGGCCGGACGGCTTCGCCGAGATGACCGCCGTCAACTACCTCGCACCGTGGCCGCTGACGAACCTCCTGCGGGAACGGATCACCGGGCGGGTCGTCACGGTCGCCTCCGAGGCGGCCCGGCACGCGCCCAGCGTCGACCCGGCGCGCGACCTCGCGTTCACCGGCGAATACACCCGCCGCGAGTCGTCCGTCCACTACGGCCGGACGAAGCTTATGGCGATCGTGTTCAGCCAGGAACTGGCCCGCCGCCTCGCGGGCACCGGCGGCTCCGCCGTGTGCTGCGACCCCGGCTTCGACACCACCGGCCTCGGCCGGGAACTGCCGTTCGCCGGGCTGCTCGAAAAGACCCTGCGCGGCTTGCGGATCGGCGGTCCGCGTCGCGCAGCCGGGATCATCACCCGGCTCGCGACCGACGACACCCTCGCCTCCGGCGGCTACTACTCCGTCCGGGACGCCCAGCCGCTCGATTGCCCCAAATCGGGCCGCGGCGCGGAGATCCAGCGCCGCCTCTTGGACGAGACGGCGAGGCTGCTCTAGGCCGTGCTGCCGTCGGGGTTGATCACCGCGAAACCGGTGTAGGGCACCAGCGCCTCGGGGATCCGGATCGAGCCGTCGGCCTGCTGGTTGTTCTCCAGCACCGCCACCAGCGTCCGCCCGATCGGCAGGCCGGACGCGTTCAGCGTGGCGATCTGCGCCCGCTTGCCGTCCTTGCCCTTGCCGCGGATGTTCGCCCGGCGCGCCTGGAACGTGCCGGTGTCCGACGCGCTCGAGATCTCCCGGTAGGTGCCCTGGCTGGGCAGCCACACTTCGACGTCGAAGGTGATCTGCGCGGAGAACCCGGTGTCCCCGGCCGCGAGCTTGATGACCCGGTACGGCAGCCCGAGCTTGCGCAGCGGCGCCTCGGCGTGCGACAGGATCTCGTCCAGCGCCTCGCGCGAACGCTCCTCCTCGACGAACTGCACCAGCTCGACCTTGGAGAACTCGTGCTGCCGGATCAGGCCGCGGGTGTCCTTGCCGTACGAGCCGGCCTCCGAGCGGAAGCAGGGCGTGTGCGCGGTGTAGCGCAGCGGCAGGTCCTCCAGCTGCAGGATCTCGCCCGCGTGCAGGTTGACCAGCGGCACCTCGGCGGTCGGGATGAGGAACAGCTCCCGGTCCGCCACCCCGGTGCGGAACAGGTCCTCCTCGAACTTCGGCAGCTGGCCGGTGCCGGTCATGGTCTGCCTGGTGACCAGCGCGGGCAGGCTGAACTCGGTGTAGCCGTGCTCGCCGGTGTGCACGTCGAGGAAGAACTGGGCCAGCGCGCGCTGCAGGCGCGACCCGGCGCCCTTGAACACCGCGAACCGCGGGCCGGACAGCTTCGTCGCGCGGCTGAGGTCGAGGATCCCGGCGCGCTCGCCCAGGTCGACGTGGTCGAGCGGCTCGAAGTCGAACTCCGGCGGCGTGCCGACGCGGCGCACCTCCTCGGCGAACTCCTCGGTGGCGCCGTCCGGGATCTCGTCGAGCGGGATGTTCGGGATGCCGAGCAGGAACTCGTGCAGCTCCGCCTCGACCTCCCGCTGCTCCTCCTCGAGCCGGGTGATCCGGTTCTTCAGCTCGCGGGCCCGCTCGCGCAGCTCGGTGACGTCCTCACCGCGCTTGGCGGCGGCGCCGACCTCGGCCGCGGCCTTCTTCGACTCGGCCCGCGCCTGGTCGCCCTCGCTGATGACGGAGGACCGCCTGCTCACCAGCTTGCTCAGGTGGTCGGTGTCGAGCACGTACCCGCGACGGCGCAGCTTGGCGGCCGCGTCCACCTCGGGGTCGAGCAGCTGGCGGGGGTCGTGCATCAGTACTCCTGGTGCGAGCCGGTACGGATGCGCTCCAGCGTAACGAGCCCGACCAGCGGGTTTCGCGCTACCCGGTCGGCAGCCCGATCTCCCGCCGCGACGGCGCGCCCAGGTCCCAGTCGAGTGGCACGCCGGCGGCGCGCAGGGCCGACCACATGGTCACCTGGTTGGCCGTGAGCACCGGGATGCCCAGCCGCCGCCGCAGGGGCTCGATCACGTCGTAGGTGGGGACGTTCGTGCAGCTCACGAACAACGCGTCGGCGCCGGTGGTGTCCAGCTCGGCGACCGCGGCCAGCACGTGCGCGTAGGTCATCTTCCAGATTTCGCCGAGCATGCCGAGCCCGACGCTCGCGGTCGTGGTGATGCCGTACTCGGCGAGGAACGACACCAGCCGGTCGGTGACCGCGTCCACGTACGGCGTCACTACCGCCACCCGGCGCACGCCCAGCGACTCCAGCGCGCTGACCATCGCCCCGGAGGTGGTGACCGCGCGTGGCGCCCCGGCGTCGAGCATCGCCGCGACCAGCGCGGCCTCCCCCGCGGCGCCGCCGATGAAGCTGCCGGACGTGCACGAGTAGGCGACCACCTCGGGTTCGGGGACGAGCAGGTCGCGGGTGGCGCGGCGGACGCCGTGCGGGTCGGCCAGCGCCTCGGCGAGCTGCACGGTGACCGGCTCGGGCAGGTAGGGCAGGCGCGTGGTGTGCAGGCACGCGTGGTCGGGCACCCAGCGCCACAGCTCCCGGTCGAGGGCGAAGTCGAACGGCGCGACCACACCGATCCCGGTCTGGACCGGCAGGGTGATCTCGAACGGATCAGCTGTCATCGCGGCGTCTCCCTCTCCCGGCAGCGCCCGCCAGGCTAGGTTCGGCGTGGGACAACCGATCACGCCGCGAGTTACCGAGCGGTTAAACCTGGTCCGGGGAGGCATTCAGTGAGGTGGCGGATCGCCGCGGTGGTGGCAGCGGCCGGCCTGGTCAGCGCGTGCACGACCACGGTCAGCGGGACACCGCAGCCGGCGCCCGGGCGGATCACGGTCGCGCCGGCCGGCTCGACCGACCCGTGCACGCTGCTCACCACCGACGAGGCCGCCGAGCTGGGGCTCGGCCCTGGCACGCCGAAGGCGGCCCAGCCCTCCTACCGGGTGCCGCCGGGCTGCGAGTGGCGTTCACTCGACCCGGACGCCAGCCTCGACGACTCGCTGCAGGCCTACTACGGCACCGACCAGACGATGGAGGAGTACTTCGCCGCGCAGCCGCTCGGGGAGAAGCAGATCGGCGGCATCACGTGGCAGCACTACAGCTCCATCATGGGCGACTGGCTGTGCAACCTGGCCGTCAAACTCGGCGAGATGGAGTTCGTGGTGCTCAGCGGGCAGAACCTGCTGGACCCGAGCAAGTCGTGCGTGGTGGCCGAACGCGCGGCGCCGATCGTGGCCGCGCACTTGCCGCAGCGCTAGGGCGAGCAGGGGCCCAGCGTCCGGACCTCCGCGCCGGGGAACAGCTGCTCCAGGTCCGGGGCCACCTGCTCGGGCGTGGTGTCCGGCCGGGTCATCAGGACCACGGCCGCGGGCAGTGCCTCCGGCCGGGACTTGCTCAGCAGGTCCGGGTCGTCGGCGAAGATCCGCTTGAACTCCGCCCAGGCCTCCAACCGGGTCTGGGTGCGGACGCTCGCGAACCGGGCGTCGCCGCGCAGCCGGTCCGCGGCGGCGGACATCACCGGGTCCGGGTCGGTGCCGTTGAAGTAGACGGTGATCTGGTGTTCGCACTGGTCCCGCGCCTCCGCGGCCTGCCGGTCCGCGGGCGATTCGCCCGCCCACAGGAGCGCGCCGCCCCCGAGGCCGGCGCCGACGGCGAGCACGAGCGAGAGGACGAACACCCACACCGGGATGCTCCTGGTCCGCCGCGGCACGGCCGCGGCGACGGGTCTGTCGGTCACCTGATCATCCTGGCAGGCCGGCGTCAGCCGACCTGGTCGGCCACGTGCTTGGCGATCTCCAGCGCGCTCGTCGCCGCGGGGAGGGGGCGTTCAGCACGTGCACCTGGTGCGGCGCGGTCTCGATGAGGAAGTCGTCCACCAGCGAACCGTCCGGGCGCAGCGCCTGCGCCCGCACGCCGGAGCCGTGGCGCACGATGTCGTGCGGGCCGACCGCGGGCACCAGCCGCGCCAGGCTGGCCGCGAACCGGCGCTTCGACAGCGACCGCCGCACCTCCTCCAGCCCGGTCGGGTAGGCCCACTTCCGCGCGAGCCGCCACGAGCCGGGGAAGCGGGCGACGTCCGCGAGGTCCGCGGGCGACACGTCCCGCCAGCGGTAGCCTTCCCGCCGCAGCGCCAGCACCGCGTTCGGCCCGGCGTGGACGCTGCCGTCGAGCATGCGGGTCAGGTGCACGCCGAGGAACGGCAGCGCCGGGTCGGGCACCGGGTAGATGAGGCCGCGCACCAGGTGCCGCCGCTCCGGCCGGAGTTCGTAGTACTCGCCGCGGAACGGGACGATCCGCGCGCTCGGCCGCAGCCCGGCGAGCTCGGCGATCCGGTCGGACTGCAGGCCGGCGCAGTTGACCAGCGCGTCGGCGCGCAGCACCTCGTCGCCGGTGGCGATCTCCACGCCGCCGGCCCGGCCGGGCCGGATGCCGCGCGCCGCGGTGCTCAGCCGCAGGTCGGCGCCGTGGTCGGTGAGCAGCCGGACCAGCGCGGTGCAGACGCGGGGGAAGTCGATGATGCCCGTGGACTCGACCCGCAGCGCCCGCACGCACGACACCTCGGGCTCGTACTCGCGGGCCTCCGCGGCGCTGATCAGCTTCGCCGGGACGCCGTTCGCCTCGGCCCGCTGCGCGAGCACGCCCAGCGCGGGCAGTTCGGCCTCGCTGGTCGCGACGACGAGCTTGCCGCACACCTCGACGGGCACCCCGTGCTCCCTGGCGAAGTCCACAATGGACCGGTTGCCCGCGACGGACATCCGCGCCTTCGCCGATCCCGGCTTGTAGTACAGCCCGGCGTGCACGACGTTGGAGTTGTGGCCGGTCTGGTGCGCGGCCCACCGGTCTTCCTTCTCGAGCACGGTCACCGCCGACCCGCGCCGGGTCAGCTCCCACGCGGTCGCGAGCCCGATGATTCCGCCACCGATGACGACAACCCGGTTCACCACGCCGACAGCGTATACGCCGACGACCGGGGCGCTGGGCCGTTCGGGTGACGGGCCTCAGGTCAGGGCGGCCACGTGCTGCCGGAAGTCGAAGCCCGGCGTCAGCAGTTCGCGGTCCAGTGAACCGCCCGCGGTGAACAGTTTGCGCGCCGCCATGTGGTCGGGTGTCCGGTTCACCGACTCGACGCACACGAGCTGCCCCGCGCGGAAGCAGAACACCGAGAACGAACCCGCGGACGGGTCGCCGTGCACGACCGCCTCGTCGTGGCCCGCGCTGATCCCCGCTATCTGCAGCCGCGCGTCGAACTGGTTGCTCCAGAACCACGGCACCGACGCGTACGGCTCCGCGGCGCCGGTCAGCCGCGCCGCCAGGCAGCGGGCGTGGTCCACGGCGTTCTGCACCGACTCCAGCCGCAGCGGGGCGCCGGCGTGCCGGCTCGGGTAGACCGCGCAGTCGCCGACCGCGGAGATGCGTGGGTCCGATGTGGACAGGTGCTCGTCGACCACGATGCCGTTGTCCACGGTCAGTCCGGCGTCGGCCGCCAGCTCCGCGTTGGGCACCACGCCGATGCCCACCACCACCAGGTCGGCGGGCAGCACCGAGCCGTCCGCCAGCTCGACCCCGGTCACCTCGTGGCCGCCGTGCAGGGCGACCACCGACGCGCCCGACAGCACCCGCGTGCCCTGCCGCTCGTGCAGCTCCCGGTAGTGCGCCGACACCGCGGGCGACACGGCCCGGCGCATCAGCCGGTCCGACGCCTCCAGCACGGTGACGGACAACCCGAGCTTGGCCGCCGCCGCGGCGAACTCCAGACCGATGAACCCGCCCCCGATCACCACCACGTTCCGCGCCCCGCCGATCCGCTCGCGCAGCGCGTCGGCGTCCTCGCGGGTGCGCAGGCCCAGCACGCCGTCGAGTTTCGCGCCCGGCACCGGCAGTTCCCGGTTTCGGGTCCCGGTGGCGAGCACGAGGTGCCCGTACTCCAGTTCGCGCACGTCGGCGAGCGCGACGCGGCGGCGGTCCCGGTCGATCCCGACCGCGCGACCGCACACCAGCTCGATGTCGTGCTTGTCGTAGAACGCCTGCGGCCGCAGCGCGAGCCGCTCGCCGGGCAGGGCACCCGAGAGGTAGGCCTTGGACAACGGCGGCCGCTGGTACGGCACGCCCGGCTCGTCCCCGACGAGCACCACCCGGCCCGGGTGCCCCTGCTCGCGGAGCGAGGCGGCGACCTGGAAACCCGCCTGCCCCGCGCCCACGATCACGACGTCGGTCACTGTTCCTCCGGCACGGTCACGGTCAGGCTGTCGAGTTCCTCGGTGATCTCGATCTGGCAGGACAGCCTACTGTTCTCGGCGCGCGGGCACGCGGTGTTGTCCAGCATCGCGTCCTCGTCCGCCTGCGGCAGCGGCAGTTTCTCGACCTGGCCGGGGTCGACGTAGACGTGGCAGGTCGCGCAGATCGCGTTCCCGCCGCACTCGGCGACGATCCCGCCGACCCCGGCTTCGATCGCGGCCTCCATGACGGACATGCCTGCCGGCACGTCGAACGACTCGGCCGAGCCGTCCTGCTGAACATAAGTGATCTTGGGCATGACGCTGCTCCCACCTCTCCTCGCCGGCGGCGTGTTGCCCGCAGAACGCTAACAGCCGGGTATTTCGGAAATGTTAGTTCCGACCCCGGTTCGCGCGGGGCCTGCTGTGCGGAAGATTTCGTCGAGGGAGGAGTGGCCGGCGAGTTGGGATGATATTGCCTCAGCCGACTCGCGGCAATCGTGCGCGGAAAAAGAGGTTCCGGGCAGCACTGGTCTTGACCTGCGGAAACGCGACGAGCGAAGTGGCCGGAATTTGCCTTACCGGTAGCATCGGCCGCTTCTCGGGAACGGTTTGTGACATGTCGTTAACAGTGGTGCCACCTCCGCGACACGAGCACCGGCAGTATTGGGCAACGCCGCGACTTCCGCCGTCGCGGTGACAACCGAAAGGATCCGCATTGCGCGCACCGCATTTGCGTCGCACTGTCATGGCCACCCTTGCCGGAATCGCGGCGATGTTGTTGCTGCCACCGGCCGCGTGGGCGCACGTCTCGGTTTCGCCGGACACCGCCGAACCCGGCGAGCGCGCCACCGTCTCCTTCCGCGTGCCCAACGAACGCGACGACGCCACCACCGTCCGCCTCGAGGTCCGCTTCCCCGAGGACAAGCCGCTGGCCTCGGTCACCCCGCAGACCGTGCCGGGCTGGAGCGTGTCCGTCACCACGACGGAACTCCCGCAACCGGTCGCCACCGAGCACGGCACCATCAGCGAAGCGGTCACCGCGATCGTCTGGGAGGGCGGGCGGATCCCCGTCGGCACCTACCAGGACTTCCCGGTCAGCATCGCCTCGCCGCCCGCGGGAACGCTGATCCTGAAGACCCTGCAGACCTACTCCGACGGGCAGGTCGTGCGGTGGATCGACGTGCCGCAGGCGGGGCAGGCGGAGCCGGAGCACCCGGCACCGACGCTGTCCGTCGCGCCACCGTCCGCGCCGGCGTCCACTTCGGACACCACCGCGCGCGTGCTCGGCGGGGCGGGCCTGGCCGTCGGACTGGTCGCGCTCGGCTGGGCCGCCATCCGCCGCAAGATGCCGGCCCCCGCCGCCGACGAGCGCGAAACGATCCGGGTGTAGGGCCGCGCCATGAGCAGGGACGGGAGCACGCCAAGGTGGGCGGCGCGCCTGGTCGTCGTACTCGGCGCACTCGTGGCCGCCGCGCTCGGCGGAGCGGGTCAGGCGTCCGCGCACGCGGTGCTGATCGGCACGACCCCGGGCGGTTTCGAGGTGCTGGAGACCGCGCCGCGGGAGGTCACGCTGCGGTTCAACGAGCCGGTCGAGCTGGCCGAGGTGACGGTGCTCGGGCCGGGTGGCGCCGCCGTCGCGGGGGTGTCCGCCCCGGCGCACCCGCCCGGGCAACCGGACGTCGTCGCCGTGACACTGCCGGCCGGTCTCACCGAGGGCACCTACACGGTCAGCTACCGCGTGGTGTCCGCCGACGCCCACCCGGTGCCGGGCGCTTTCGCGTTCAGCGTCGGCTCGGTCACCGGCGGCGTGGCGGCGAACGCGGGCGAGCAGACCGCGGACGGCGTGGTGTCGGCGCTGTACGCGGTGGCGCGGTGGCTCGGCTACGCGGGGGTGGCCCTGCTGCTGGGCACCGCGTTCTTCGTCGCCGCGTGCTGGCCGGGCGGCGAGGCGATGCCCGCGGTGCGGCGGATGTTGTGGACCGGGTGGGGCACGCTGCTGGGCGCGACGGTGCTGGCCTTCGTGTCCTACGGGCCGTACTCGGCCGCCGGGACGGCCGCCGATCTGCTCGATCCGAAGGTTCTCGGCGCGACAGTGGGCAGCCGGATGGGGCTGCTGCTGGTCGTGCGCGTCGCGTTGCTGGGACTGATCGCCGCCGTGCTCGTCCACGTGTTCCGGCGGACGTCGTTCGCCGAGTACCAGGCCCGCGACCACCGGCGGCGGGCCGCGCTGGTGCTGACGGCCGGGGCCGCCCTCGCGATCACCTGGAGCCTGACCAACCACAGCGTCACCGGCTCGCAGGTCGCGTTGTCGCTGCCGGTCGACGCGATCCACCTGGTGGCGATGGCGGTGTGGCTCGGCGGCCTGCCCGTCCTGCTCGGTGTGCTGCTGCGCTCGGGCGACGTGTTCGGCATGCGGATCGCCATCCCGCGGTTCTCCCGCACCGCGCTGGTCTGCGTGGCCGTGCTGGTGGTGACCGGCACCTACCAGGCGTGGCGCGAGGTCGGCAGCCTGGCGGCGCTGTTCGCCACCAGCTACGGCGCGGTGCTGCTGGCGAAGCTCGGGCTCGTGGTGGTGCTCGTGCTGCTGGGCGCGCTGGCCCGGCAGTGGGTCCGCAGGCACTACACCCACGCGCCGGTGGTGTCCAAGAAGCGCAAGGCCTACCGCGGCCCGGCGGAGCGCGAGGTCAGCCGGTTCCGGCGGATGGTCGCGACCGAGGCCGTGCTGGCCGCCGTGGTGCTCGGGGTGACGGCGTTCCTGGTGAGCGCCGAGCCGGCCACCGCCGAGCTGGCCAGGGAGCGGGCGGAGGCGGAGGTTCCGGCGCGGACCGGCCCGGTGAACGTCGTCCTGCCGTTCGACGCGGGCGGCGGACCGGCCGGGGCCGGGCAGCTGGCGGCGCTGGTGACCCCGGGAGCGGTGGGGCGCAACGAAGTCCACCTCGCGGTGCTGGACGCGCAGCGGCGGCCGAAGCAGGTGGCCGAGCTGACCGCGTCGCTGAGCCTGCCGTCGAAATCGGTCGGCCCGCTGCCGGTCGCGCTGCAGTTCATCGGCGGCGACCACGCCATCGCGGTGAACGTGCCGGTCAGCATGCCCGGAATGTGGGAGCTGGCGGTCACCGTGCGAACGTCCGAAGTGGACCAGGCGGTCGTGCGGATCCCGCTGGGAGCGCGCTGATGACCACGGACGCGCGGAGGTTGTCCGCACCGGAACTGGAACGGCTGCGCCGCCGCGCGGTGGCGGCCGTGACGGCGGGCCTGTCGCAGGGCCGGGTCGCGACGATGCTCGGGGTCAGCCGCAAGACCGTGGGCGTCTGGGTCCGGGCCTACCAGGCCTCCGGCGAGCAGGCGTTCCCGCCGCAGCGCCGGGGCCGCCGGGTGGGTGAGTGCCTTGCCCTGTCCGGCGAGCAGCAGGACCGGATCGTCGCGGTGGTCGCCGCCGGCCTGCCCGACGCGGCCGGCCTGCCGCACCTGCTGTGGACGCGCCGGGCGGTGACCGAGCTGGTCGAGCGCGAGTTCGGCATCCGGATCAGCCCGGCGACGGCGGACCGCTACCTGACCCGCTGGGGCCTGACCGGGCCGCGGGAGCACGTGGGCGACGGCCTGGCGGTGCGCTGGACCGCGCCGCGCGGGCTGCACGCGCTGGTGGCGGTGACGAACCGCGGGCTGGTGTTCTTCCGCGCCGGGCGGCTGCCGTTCGACGTGACGCAGCTCGTCGACTTCCGCAACCGGCTGCGCATGCAGCTCGCACGTGAAGTCACCGCGGTCGTCAGGGAATGGCCTGCGGCACAAGGGGAACTGCTGGAAGGGTGGTGCTCGGCGGACCGGAACGTGATCGCCGGGCTGACCATCGGCTGAACCACTCGAACCCGAGCCCCCGTGGTGCACTTCGCGCCGCGGGGGCTCCGGCATGCCCGCGATCGCTTGTTTCGGAACGGTGAACATGTCCGGTGCGCGAAAAATCTCCGAGGTGATTTCCGCGGATTCGGCCGCTCGACCGGGTGACGGCCAGGGCAAAAGTGTTCCGCGCGGCGTGGGAAAGCGGCTGTTCAGCGCCGCGTCGTGGATCCGGAAACATTCGCGAAAAGGTCGCTCGCGGGCGTTTTCGGGCTTCTGGTCAGGATCGGCCGGGCATGCCACGATGATCCCGGAATCAAGGTTTCCACAACGGACGGCGAAATTCCTGAGAGAAGGCCAAGAATGCGATTCCGACGTCATCTCGCGGCCGGTGTGCTGACGGTGGGCTGCCTCGGCGGCATGACCGTCGGCGCCGCCGAAGCGGGTGCCGAGGAACCGGTCGCGGCCGCCGACTGCACGGCGCCGGCGCCGGACGGCGACCTCCTGCTCCCCGGCGTGGACATCGCCGACGAGCTCCCGCTCCTCGGGCCGATCCTGCAGCCGCTCACCGACACGGTGGGCTCAGTGGTCGGCTCGACCTGCGAAATCCTCGTGCCGCCTGCCCAGCCGGAAGCGCCGGGCTCGGGCGAGCAGCAGCCACCCGCGGCGGCGCCCACCACGACGCCGTCCTCCGCGCCGAGCGGGAACAGCGCCGCGACGCCGTCCGGTGGTCGCCTGGCCGCCCAGGAGAGCAGCGGTGCCGTCGCCACCGCGCGCTTCGGGTTCGCCGACCCCCTGCCGTTCGGTCCCGCGCTCAACTTCGGCGCTCCCGGCACGCCACCGCAGGCCGTGGCCGCCGGAAAAGCCGACGTGGTGAGCACACAGCGGCCGACGGGCACCGCGGAAGCATTGCCGGTGACCCGGGACGAATTGTCTCAGCCGGTTCTGCTCGCGACTCTCGCCCTCACCCTGGTGAGCGCGCAATTGGTGCGCACCTGGGTGCGGCGAATGCGCGGGGAAGTATTCAGTGCGCGCACCGGCCCGCTGAACACCTGAACGCCGCGCATTCCGGTTTTCCGTCCGAACGGGTTCGGACGGTTGTGGAGAGAAAGGAAGCACATGCCCGAAAACGCTCCCCCGGGAGCCGGGAAGAGGCGGTCCCGCCGTCTCAAAACGGTGATCCCGTTGGCAGCAGTCGCGCTGGGCGCGACGACGGTGGCCGCCGTGCCGGCCGCCGCGCTGCCAGTGGGTGTCGGTCCCGTGCCGATCACCTTCACGTTGAACGACAGCAACGGCAACTGGTTCGACTCGGGCCTGCAGCTGTTCGGCGGCAAGTCGCTGGCCGTGGCGGAGCTGCCGCGCCTCGGCACGTCCGCGCTGGACGGCAGCATCATCCCGAGCCTGCCGGAAGGCGCGCTCGGCCTGCCGAACCTGCCGCTTGGCCAGCTCGACACGGCCCAGTCCAGTGGGCTGCTGAACCTGGACCTGGTCGACTCGCTGACCGGCCTGGCCTCCGGTGACCCGGCCAAGGCGATGCCGTCCCTCGGGCAGCTCGGCGGCCTGACCGACCTGCTGAACCTGGACAGCACGCTGTCGGCGGTGCGGAACATCGCGGCCACCGAACCGCGGGCGGCGACGTCGGCGGCGAAGGCCGAAGGCCTGCTCAGCCAGTTCCAGGCCGAGGTCGCGAGCCTGCCTGCCGACCAGCCCATCAGCCTGGACAGCCTCCCGGTCGGACTGGACCTGCAGAAGGCGCTGGACGACCTGGCGACGTTCGCGGTGAAGGGCCCGGCCATCACGGCCAACTTCACCATCGGCAGCCCGAAGAACCAGTCCCTGCACGACATCACGTCGCTCATCTGGCCCGAGGGCGCCCCGTTCTTCGAGCAGATGGGCGCGTTCGCCGGTTCGGACTCCACCCAGCTGACCGAGCCCGGTCTGTACGCGTGGACCTGCACGATCCACCCGTACATGCTGGGTGCGACCGTGGTCGACGACCCGCTCACCATCGGCCTGGACTTCGGCAAGAAGCTGAAGGTCAACTCGCGTGACCTGACGGTTCCGTCCAACGCGGACGTCATCCAGCAGCTGGTGCGCATCTTCTTCACCGCGACGGTGCCGGACAACTGGCAGACGTTCAGCACCACCGAGTCGTCGCAGTGGAACCCGGTCTTCCCGCCGGCGCCGATCCTGCAGTACGACGCCCAGGGCAACCCGGTGCTGGTGCCGATCCTGGACGCCTACTACGACCAGAAGTTCGGGTACCCCAAGACCCTGGACAAACTGACCCCGCCGCAGACCCCTGGCGTGGGTGAGGTCTGGATCGACACCCAGATGGAGGAGTACGCGGGCAAGGACTACGTCGGTGCCGCCACGAAGGTCAACGTGGAGAACTGGACGGTCGACCGCAAGATCTCCGGTTCGAGCATCAACATGAACAACCCGCACAACATGTGGACGGACAAGAACTACAAGTACCTGTACCAGACCGAGTGGTTCGACGACGAGCTGTCGGTGTTCGACCGGGCGACCGGTGAGCACGTGCGCACGATCGAAGTCGGACCGGACCCGTCCCACGTCATGACCCGCACCGACACCGACCAGGTTCAGGTCGCCATCAACGGCGGCACGGACGTCGTCGAGCTGTCCCCGGGCGCGGAGAAGATCGACCGCCGCATCCCGGTGGGTCCGCCGGGTGACTTCCCGCAGCACCCGCACGCCTTCTGGCTCAGCTCGGACGGTAAGACCACGATCACGCCGAACGTGAACCCGTACGACGCGACCGTGATCGACAACGAGACCGGCACCTGGCGGAAGGAGCCGACCGGCGAACTGCCGATCGCCTCCAGCATGATGTCCGACCAGTCGAAGTTCTACATGGCCGACTTCCTCGGCGGGAGCATCTCGTGCGTCTCGCTCGCGGAGGACGCCTGCGTCAAGGAAGGCAAGAAGGTCCACAACGCGAGCATCGACCTGTGGGACAACTACAACCCGGTCACCGGCCGGAACGGCACCAAGCCGTGGGGTGGTCTGACCATCCAGCTCCCAGTGAGCCCGGATGACAAGGCCCTGCTGGCCGCGAACACCTTCAGCGCCACCGTCTCGGTCGTCGATCCGAAGACCGACAAGGTGGTCAAGGAGCTGCCCTGCAACGCGGGCTGCCACGGCATCAACTTCGGTGCCAAGAAGGGTGGCGGGTACTACGCCTACGTGTCGAACAAGTTCTCGAACGCCGCTCAGGTCATCGACATCGACCCGAACATGGACGGGAACATCACCGACGCCGCGATCGTCGGTCAGCTGGTGCTGGCGCCGACCGCGGACACCAAGTCGGACGGCACGCTGACCGGACAGCCCGGCATGGGTGGTCAGGGCGTGCTGCCCATCCCGCTGGTCTACAACGGCTGGTCGCAGCAGGTGCCCGCCGGCTGGCGGGAGAAGCTGACCCCCGAGCAGCTGAACCCGATCGGCTGAGCTGGTTCCGCAGCAGCTCAACCTGATCGACCCATCCACCCCGTGAGGGAAACCGTGGTCCGGAGCGGCCAGCCCGCTCCGGACCACGGCCGTTCAGGAGACCGCCATGCCCGCATCCCCCAGGTCCTTCGCGCGTGCCCTGTCCGCGCTGTTCCTCGCCTCGTGCGCGCTGCTCGGCCTGGCCGCCCCGGCCGCCGCGCAGGTGTCGATCGTGCCCGGTTCCGTCAAGGGCGGCAGCACCGAGACCTTCGCCTTCCGCCTCGCCAACCAGCGCACCGACACCCAGAGCAACCGGCTCGAAATCGTGTTCCCGCAGAGTCCCCCGATCGCCTTCGCCGAGGTCAAGCCGGCCCGCGGCTGGACCGCCAGGATCAACCCGCGCCCGCTCGACCCGCCGCAGCAGTCCGGTGACCGCCCGATCAGCCAGGTCGTCGGCTCGATCGTGCTGGAGGGCGGCGCGGTCGGCCCCGGCCAGTTCGAACAGTTCCTCGTCACCCTCGGCCCGCTGCCCGAGCGGGGCGACCTGGTGCTCGAAACCGTTCAGGGCTACACCAGCGGCGCCACCGACCGGTTCTCCGCCGCGGCCGGCAATGCACCGGTGATCGTCGTCAGTCCCAACGCCGCACAGGGCGCGCCGCCGCCCGCGGTGATCGAAGCGAACCGGGCCGATCAGGTGGCCGCGGCTGCCGAGCAGCAGGCCGAAGAGCAGGCGAACAGCGGCGGCATCACCCCGTTCGCCTTCCTGTGGGGCGTGCTCGGGCTCGCGTTCCTGGTGGTGGCGCTGGTCGGGCTCCGCACCCACCTGCTGCACCGCCGCGCGCCGGAACCCGAGCCGAAGCCCGAGCCGGAGAAGGTGAGCAACGGATGACGACGCTGGCCAGACCGCCCGCCGTCCCGCGGAACCGCCGCGCGGCACGGCTGCTCCCGTTCCTGCTGCTCGTCGCGGCCTGCTGGACCTCGCTGCTGACGCTGGCCTCGCCGGTGTCGCCGGAGGCGCCCGTGCTGGTGTCGTCGGCGCCCGGCAACGGCCAGGTCACCCGGCCCGACGACATCGTCCTGACCTTCGACCGGCCGGTGCCCGCCGGGCTGTCGACGATCCGGATGACCGACCCGTACAAGCGCCCCGTCGACCCCGGCCGCCCGGTGCACGCCGACGGCCGGGACAACACGCTCTCCGTGCCGGTGCCGAAGCAGAAGTACGCGGGCACCTACACGATCGCCTGGAGCGTGCCGGTGAAGGGGACGGACGCGGCGACCGGGACGTTCACCTTCGACCTCGCCTCACGCAGCCCGGTGCAGGCCCCGCCCGCGCTGGACGCCCGGCCCGGGGTGGTGGTGACGGTCGCGCACGCGGTCGCACAGTTCCTCGCGTTCGCCGCGCTCGCGTTGCTCGCCGGGGTGGTGTTGTTCGTCGCCGTGGGGTGGCCGGCGGGCGCGGAGTCCACTGTGGTCCGTCGGCTGGCGGCCTGGGCGTGGGGCGGGCTGCTCGGCGGGACCGTGCTGTCGCTGCTGACCTTCGGCCCGTACGCCGCGAAACTGCCGCTGACCGACATCCTCGACGGCGGCCTCGTGTCCGGGGTGCTGGAGTCCGCGACCGGTCACGTGTACCTCGCGCGGCTGCTCGTCGTCGCGGTGGCCGGAATCGGGATCGCGCAGTTCCTGACCATGGCCCCGGCGGAGTCGGCGCGGGAGCGGCGGCTGCGCGGCGGCACCGTGCTCGCCTGCACCGCCGCGGTCGTGGCGACGTGGAGCTTCACCGGGCCCGGTTCGGTCGTGGCGGGCGTCGTGCACCTCACCGCGCTGGCCGTGCTCGCCGGGATTCTGGTGGTGCTGCGCCGGTTCCGTGAGGTCGCCGACCGGCCGAAGGCGCTGGTCGTGGTGTGCGCCGGGCTGCTCGCGGTGACGGCGGGCGCGGAGGTGTGGCAGCACCTCGGAAGCCTCGCCGGCTGGCTGTGGGCCGGGTTCGCGGTGCTCGTGCTGGCGCTGGGCCTGCTCGCACTGGCCGGACGGCTGTCGCTGGTGCAGACCGGGCTCGCGGTTGCGCTCGTCGGGGTCAGCACGGCGTTGTCCGTGGTGCCCGCCGGTCCCGCGCCCGCTCCGCAGGCCCCGCTGGTGCGGCTCGCGTTGTCCACCGGCGCGCTCGACCTCGCGGTCGTCCCGGCGCGGGTGGGGGACAACCAGGTGCACGTCACGGTCCTCGACGCGAAACCGGGCACGACGATCACGGCCGAGCTGGCCCCGCCGTCCGGCGCGCCGGTCCCGGTGTCCTTCGCGCCCGCCGAGGCGGGTCACCTGGCCGGTTCGGTGACCGTGCCGTCCGCCGGGCCGTGGGAGCTGGCCCTGACCGCGCGGGCGCCGGACGGGCAGCAGGAAGTCATCTACGGCGTCATCGAGGTGCGATGAGCACGACGACCGAGACCCGCACACCGGGAAAGCGGAAGAAGCAGCCGGCACGCGGGATGAACGGCCTGCGGGTGATCGCCCGCCGGGTCCACTTCATGGCGGGCATCGTCGTCTCGCCGTTCCTCGTGGTGCTGAGCCTGACCGGGCTGGTGTACGTGTTCAGCCCGCAGATCCACGACAACCTGTACCACTCGCAGCTGTACGTCAACGAGGTCGGCGCGACGCCGAAACCGGTGTCGGAACAGGTTCGCGCGGCGATGACCGCGCACCCGGAAGCCGCTCTGCGGCAGGTGATCACGTCGCCGGAGCCGGATCGCACCACCCGCGTGGTGCTGTCGGTGCCCGGTCTGGCCGGCGGCGAGGACGGGCAGGCGCGCACCGTGTTCGTCGACCCGTACACCGGCTACATCAACGGGGAGCTGACCACGGCAGGCAACCGGATGCCCGCCAACACGTGGTTGCGGGACCTGCACAGCAACCTGCACCTCGGCGAGCCGGGGCGGTGGTACGCGGAACTGTGCGCGAGCTGGCTGCCGGTGATCGTCCTCGGTGGACTGGTGCTGTGGCTCGCCCAGTCGCGGCGGCGCACGCGCACCCGCGACCTGTTCGTCCCGCCCCGCAAGACGAAGGGCGGATGGCTGCGGTTGCGCGGGCTGCACGGTCCGCTCGGGTTGTGGCTGTCGGCGGGCCTGGTGGTGATCGCGGTCAGCGGACTGCTCATCTCGCAGTTCACCGGCGGTCGCGGCAGTCAGGACCACGACCCGATGCGCCTGCGCGCGCCCACGCTGGTAGCCGCGCCGGTGGCCGTCCCGGACGGTGTCGAACCGATCGGCGTCGACCGGGTGCTGGAGATCGCGCAGGCCCAGGGTCTGCACGGGGAGCTGCTGGTGACGGCCCCGGCGCGGGCGGGCGCGGTGTACACGGTGATGGAGCGCGCGGCCGGGATCCCCCTGCAGCGCGACAACATCAGCGTCGACCCGTTCACCGGCGAGGTGACCGAGCACATCGGCTGGGACGACTACTCGTTCCTGGCGAAGCTGACGTCGGTCGCGGCGGAGTTCCACACCGGGACGCTGTTCGGGCTGGCCAACCAGATCGTGCTGGCAGTGCTGGTGACCGGCCTGCTGGTCCTCATCGGACTCGGCTACCGGATGTGGTGGGTGCGCAGCCCGTACAAGGGCAAGTGGAAGGCGCTGCCGACGGCGGCCTGGAAGCAGCTGTCGCTGCCGATGACGGCGGCCGGGTTCCTCGGGATCGTCGCGATCACGTGGGTGCTCCCGGTGTTCGGGGCGAGCCTGCTGGTGTTCCTGGCGGTGGACGCCGCGATTTCCACGCTGCAGCGCCGGAAGAAGCCGGTGCCGCGGGCCAGGTAGCGGCTGGCTATGGTGGTCGGATGGGTTCGGTCAGGCAGGTTCAGATCACGTTCGACTGCGCCGATCCCGAGCGCGTCGCCCGGTTCTGGTGCGAGGTGCTCGGGTACGTCGTGCCACCGCCGCCGCCGGGGTTCGACTCGTGGGCGGACTACGACAGCTCGCTGCCGCCGGAGCGGCGCGGAGCGGCGTTCGCCTGCGTCGACCCGACGGGCGCCGGGCCGCGACTGTTCTTCCAGCGGGTGCCGGAAGGCAAGGTCGTCAAGAACCGGGTGCACCTCGACGTCCGGGTCGGCACCGGACTCGTCGGCGCCGAGCGGCTCGCCGCGCTCCAGGCCGAGCGCGAACGACTGGAAAAGCTCGGGGCGACCTGCGTGCAGGTCCTGGAGGCCGACGGGTTCAACGAGTCCTGCATCCCCATGCTGGATATCGAGGGCAACGAGTTCTGCCTGGACTAGCCGCCGCGGCGGTGGTGCGTCCCGGGCGTGTGGCCGTACGCGCGGCGGAACACGTCGATGAACGCGCTCGCCGAGGACCAGCCGCAGCGGTGCGCCACCGTCGTCACCGGGACGTCCTCGGCCAGCAGCCGTAGCGCGTGGTAGAGCCGCAACTGCGTCCGCCACGCCGTGAAGGACATGCCCAGCTCGGCGGCGAACAGGCGGCTGAGGGTGCGTTCGCTCGCCCCGGTCGCGGCGCCCAGCTGCGCCAGCGTGCGCGGGTCGGCGCAGTCGGCGTGCAGCAGTTCGCACACCGCCACCAGCCGCGGGTCCGACGGCGTCGGCAGCTGCACCGGCTCCCGCGGCGCGGCCCGCAGCTGGTCCACCAGCACCGCGCGTAACCGGCGCTGCTCCGGCGAACTCCGACCGTCAGCGGTCGCGGCCAGGATCAGCTCACGCAGCAGCGGGCTCACCGCGAGGACGGCCGGCTCGTCGAGGCCGAGCGGGTTCGGGGCCGCGGGCAGCCCGAGCAGGTGCAGGTCGGTCCGGCCGTGGGCCACGTGGGCGTGCACGCAGCCGGCGGGCACCCAGATCGCCCTCGTGCCGGGCGCGAACCAGGTGCCCGCGTCCGTGGTGACGGCGAGGACACCGGACCCGGCGTAGACCACCTGGTGCTCGTCGTGGCGGTGCGCGTCGATGCGTTCGCCCGGCGCCAGGACCTGGGTCCGGGTCGGCGCGTGCGGCAGGTGGCGGGTTTCCGACATCATCTGGCAGATTAACGGAAGCGCGCCAGCTCCCGCCACGGCGACGATGGGCCGGTGCGAACCATCCCCCTGCTCGCGGTCGGGCACGCGTGCGTCGACGTCTACCAGGGCGCGGTGGCCGCGCTCGTGCCGTTCTTCGTCGCCGAGCGGGCCTACACCTACGCCGCCGTCTCCGGCGTCGTGCTGGCCGCGTCCTTGCTGTCCTCGGTGGTGCAACCGCTGTTCGGCGCGCTCGCCGACCGGTGGTCCATGCCGTGGCTGCTCCCGGTCAGCGCGCTCACCAGCGGACTCGGCGTCGCGTTCGCCGGCGTCGGCTCGTACGCGCTGACCGTGGCGGCCGTCGCGGTCTCCGGCATCGGCGTCGCCGCTTACCACCCCGAAGCCGCCCGCGTGGCCCGGCTCGCGAGCCGCGGCAGCCACACCGCGATGGGCTGGTTCTCGCTCGGCGGCAACGTCGGCTTCGCCACCGCGCCCCTGCTCGTCGCGGCCGTCGTCGCGACCGGCGGGCTCGCGTTCTCGCCGCTCTTGGCCCTGCCCGCCGCCGTCGGCGCGGTGCTGTGCGCGATGGCGCTCCGCCGGATCTCCGGCACCGCGGCGCCCACGCGCGAGGGCGCAGGCCGGAACGACTGGGCCTCCTTCGCGAAGCTGTCCGGCGCGATCGTGTGCCGCTCCATCGTCTTCATCGGACTGAGCACGTTCGTCTCGCTCTACGCGCAACAACGCACCGGCGGCGGGAGCCTCGCGGGCACCGCCGCGTTGTTCGTGCTCTACGTCGGCGGCGCGGTCGGCACGGTGGCGGGCGGGCAGCTGGCCGCCCGGTTCGGCCGGATCCCCGTCGTGCGGTGGTCCTACGCGCTCACCACGCTGTCCGTGGCCGGGGTGGTGTTCGTGCCCGGCCCGCTCCTCTACCTGTTCGTCGCGGGCACGTCCGCCGGCCTGTACGTGCCGTTCTCGCTGCACGTCACGCTCGGCCAGGACTACCTGCCGAGCCGGGTGGGCACCGCGAGCGGCATCACGCTCGGCTTGACGGTGAGCATCGGCGGGCTCGCGAGCCCGGTCCTCGGCGCACTGGCGGACGCCACCTCGCTGCGGACCGCGCTCGCGCCGCTGATCGCGCTGCCCGCGCTCGGCCTGCTCCTGCTGTCCACTGTGGACGAGCCGGTCAGAGGCTGAAGCGCACCGAGATGCGGCCGGAGTGCCGCCGCGGCCAAGCCTGCAGCATTTCGTAGTGCTGCAGCGGCCACCGGCACACCACGACGTTCAGCGGGCGCCCCAGCTGGTGCATCAGCCGGTGCAGGAAGTCCTCCGCGTGCGGGGTGTCGAACGGGCCCAGCCCGGCCCGGAAGTGCACCACGCCCCGGTTGGACATCGCGATCAGCACGTTCACGTCGCCGAAGTAGTCGCGGAACCCGGACATCAGGTTCTGCCGCGATGCGGCGCGGCGGTCGGCGGGCGCGTGCGGCCGCGTCCACGCCACCCACAGCACCTCCGCCTCCGGGATCCACTCCTCGGCGGCCGCCGGGACGCCGCGCGGCCTCGGCACCGTCGCGGTCACGCGGCTGCGCATCATCTCCTGCAGGTACGGCTCGTCGATCAGGCTCCACCGCACCAGGTAGTGCCCGACGGTCGCCGGGCTCAGCAGGATCCGGAACTCGCGGTTGACCAGCTCCACCACGGCCGGGCGGCTCCACAGCCGGTGCCGCAGACCGTACTGGTCGGGCGTCCCGCTGATGATCGTCTTGATGGTCCACGCCTGCTGCGCCGGCGAGAGCGCGAGCTGCTCCCCGGGGCGGCGGCCGCGGGTCTTGGGGCGGAACGCGTCCTCGCCCTGGCGCCGGTAGGCGAGCACCCAGGCGCCGACGGTCTTGCGGGACACGCCGAACAGGCGCGCCACCTCCGACCGGGACACACCCGCTTCGACAGCGGCGACCGCCCGTCGGCGGAGGGCTTCCAGTGCATCGGGGGACAGGCTGCGGGCGTCACGTGTCGTCATGATCCGGCCCCGGCGAGCTGCGCGGCAAATGCGGTGCGCGCATCGTCTTCCTTTCGGCGATTGGCGGGCACAACGGACATTACGACCCCTCATGTATCCGCCTCGTGCCCGCATTGTTAAGTGCCGATCACAAGAGCTGCCGGAGATTTTTCCGGGAAAGTGATCGCGTCCGGCGGGTGAGGCATAAATGTGTCACGCCCGCCCCGGGGAGGCCCGCCGCCGGCGCGCCGGGCCTGGCACATATTTGCCTCACGTCGGCCGGAGTCGCTGTCGCCGGGCGGGGTTCGGGTCGCCTCGTCCGGCCGGTCCCCGGCGCCGGGCGCGTGGCCGCGGCCTGCGGAAATGCGCTTCCCGGAAATGTTTCCCGGACGTGAACGCGTATTTCCGGAAATGCTTCCCGGTCCGATCGGCGAGGCTGGTCAGGCCGCCGATCCGCGTGCCAGGATGACGCTCTCCCCAGGTTTCCACATCCGCCCGCACGGAACCTGAGAAGCGTCCAAGAAAGCGAGCACGATGAGCGACACGGCCACGCGGATCGCCCGGCGGACGTGGTGGCTGCCGTGGCTGATCGGCGCCGCCGTCGTGCCCGTCGGCGCGGCCACCGCGCTGCAGGCGCTGAGCACCGGCCAGCCGCTCAGCCGCACGTCCTTCGAGCTGCCGCGCAGCGCGCACCGGGTCGTCTACGAGGTCACCGGTTCCGGTTTCGCGCCGGAGATCCGGTACGTCATCGACGGCGTCAACCGCACCGAGACGCTGCGCGACGTGCCCCTGCCGTGGCGTCTGGAGCTCGACCTCGAAGTCGGTCCCGCGCTCGGCGTGGTCCAGGTGATGGCGGCCAGTCCGGGTGGCTGCGCCGTCTCCGTGGACGGCGTGGTCGTGCACAGCGCGAACGCCCTGGACGACTGGACCTCCGTCTCCTGCTCCTCGGTGATCCGGCCATGAGGGCCCGCGCCGCGATCGTGGCCGCTGCGTTGGCGTTCGGCCTGCTGGCCGCACCCGCCGCGCGGGCCGAGACGCGGGTGCTGGACAGCTGCGTCGCCACCGTCACCGAAGGCGACGAGCTCGCGCTGAGCCCGCTCGCCGTGCTCGACCCGGTGGTGTCCGTGCTGGCGCCGCTGGACCCGCTGAACGTCCTGGTGCCCGCGTTCGAGACCGCGTGGCGCGCCACCCCGCCGATCGAGCTGCCCACGGCAGGCCCGGCCGGGATCGCCGGGGACGTCATCGCGGACGCCGTGCTCGCGCGGCTCACCGGCATCTCGGTGGTCGGCCCGGTGCTCGACGTGCTCGTCGGCCCGGTGCACGGTCTGCTGGCCGGCACCTGCCGCATCACCGTTGTCCGGGCCGAGGCGCCGCCCGCGGACCCGGTGACCGCGCCGCCACCACCGCCGCCCACGCTCGCCCCGCCGGAGCCCTCGCTGCCCGCGGGCGGCCCGGCTGGGGGAGGGGCGCCGTCCGAGCCGCCGCCGTACCAGGGCGACGGCCCGGCCGGCGCGCTCCCCGCGCCCGGATCGCACTACGAGGTGCAGAGCACCGTCCCGCAGGCGCAGTTCGACTCGGTGGCACTGGGACGATCCCGCGTGGCGGCGACCGCCGAGGCGCTGCCCGCGGACGACCCACGGCCGTGGGAAAGCCCGGCGATCCTCGCCGCGCTGCTCATCGCACTCGTCGGAATCCAGCTCGGCCGGACCTGGATTTTGCGCCGAACGGACGAATAGACTCCTCCCGGTGCGGGAGGCGAAGGGGATCCAGCGGGCGTTCCGCCCGCCCGCTGGATCCCAGGGGCCCTGTCCGCATTACAGGGCGACCTCCATGCTAATCCGTGGTACCCAAGAATTGCCTGAGAAAACCCCGCTGCCCGAGAAAGCGCCGCGCCGTCCGGTGCCCGTCCACATCGGACAGCGCAGGTCACGCGCCGAGCGCTTCGCGCACCTCACGCACGACGGTGTCCACGTCGGCCTCGGACAGCGCGGGGTGCACCGGCAGCGACAGGACCTCCTCGGTGACCTTCAACGCGACCGGGAAGTCCTGCCGGGACACGGCCGGGATCTGCGGGTGCTCACGGAAGCGGTCGTGGTCGAACACCAGCTTCGGGTGGTGCACCTCGGTTTCGACGCCGCGCTGGGCCAGTTCGGCGGCCAGCTCGTCGCGGGCGAGCATCGCGTGCGGGCCGATCAGCACGCTGTACCGGTGCCACGCGTGCTCGCGGCCGGGCAGCTCGGCGGGCACCGTGAGCCCGGGCGTGCCGGCCAGGCCGACGGACAGCTGCCGCGCGTTGCGCCGCCGCGCCGCGAGCAGCTCGTCCAGCCGGTCCAGCTGCGGGATGCCGACGGCGGCGTGCAGTTCGGACATGCGGTGGTCGCGCAGCAGGCGCAGGCGATCGGCCAGCCCGGCGTCGTCGGTGGTGACCACGCCGCCCTCGCCGGTGGTCACGATCTTGTTGGCGGACAACGAAAAGCAGCCGACGCCGAACGACCCGGCCGCCCGCCCGGCGAAGGTCGCGCCGACCGCCTGGGCCGCGTCCTCGACCAGGTGCAGCCCGTGTTCCTCCGCCAGCGGGGCGAGCTTGCCCATGTCCGCGGTCTGGCCGTAGAGGTGGACCGGGAGGATCACGCGGGTCTCCGGCGTGATCTCGGCCGCGACCGCGTCCGGGTCGACCGCGAAGTCGTCGCGGGTGATGTCGGCGAAGCGGACGGTCGCGCCGGTCGCCAGGATCGCGCGAAGCGTCGCGGCGGCGGTGAGCGGCGACGTGATCACCTCGCCGCCGGGGCCGAGCCCGAGCGCCTCCAGCGCGGTGCGGAGCGCGGCGGTGCCGCTGCTCACGGCGACCGCGTGCGCGGTGCCCGCGGCGCGGGCGAAGGCGTCCTCGAAGCGGGCGACCACCGGGCCCCGCGTGAGCGTTCCCGACCGCAGCACCTCCACCACGAGGGATTCGGCATCGCGGGCGTCGACCGCGGTGACGGGGATCATCGGCTCGGCGTTTCCTTTACTGTGTTCGGCTCAGGCGTCCGTAAGACTGTACGAATGGAACCCGCGTGGTAAACCGCATCCACCCGACTGGTGCAGGTCCGGGCCGGCCGGAAGGCGCGCTCCGGTGACCCTGCTGGCTCCCGGCGCCCGGATCGTCGACGCCGAAACCGGCGCCGTCCTGGACGGTCCGGCGCTGATCACCGAGGTCGAACGGCGGGCCGACGAGCTCGCGGCCCTGCCGGACGGCGTGTTGTTCGCCCGCACCGGCGTCGATCTGAGCGGGGTGCTCACCTACGTCGCGGCGGTGCAGGCCGGGCGCGCGGTGGCGCTGGTCGACCCGGCGCTCGACGTCCCGGTGCTGGCCGGCCTGATCGAGCGGTTCCGCCCGGCGGCCGTGCTGGACGCGCCCGCCGCCGAGCCGCCAGCCGGGTATCGGGCCGCCGAGGGGAAGTGGCTGCGCCTCGACCTGGAGGGGATCCGCCCGCACGGTGATCTCGCGGTGTTGCTGCCGACCAGCGGTTCGACCGGCAACCCGAAGCTGGTGCGGTTGTCCCGCAAGGCGATCCTGACCAACGCGCACGCGATCGCCGACGTGCTGGGCATCGACGAGCGCGAGGTGGCGCCCACCACGCTGCCGCTGCACTACGCGTACGGCCTGTCCGTGCTCAACTCGCACCTGGTCAGCGGCGCGACGGTGGTGGTCGAGCGGGAGGGCATCCTGGGCCGCGGGTTCTGGGACACGGTCGCGGCGCACGAGTGCACGTCGGTCGCCGGGGTGCCCTACCACTACGAGATGTTGCGGCGGTTGCGGTTCGACCCGGCCGCGAACCCGGGTGTGCACACGCTCACCCAGGCCGGCGGCCGGATGCGGCCGGAGCTGATCGCCGAGTTCGACACGTTGATGCGGTCGGCGGGCGGGCGGTTGTTCGTGATGTACGGCCAGACCGAGGCGGCGCCGCGCATGGCGATCATGCCGTCGGAGCGGCTGGCGGAGAAGATCGGCTCGGTGGGGCCCGCGCTGCCCGGCGGGCAGTTCGCGATCCGCCGCCCGGACGGCGGCGACACCACGCACCCCAAGATCACCGGCGAGATCGTCTACCGCGGGCCGAACGTGATGATGGGCTACGCGTCGACCGCGGAGGAGCTCGCGCTGGGCGACGAGTGCGGCGGCGTGCTCCCGACCGGCGACCTCGGGTACCTCGACGAGGAGGGTTTCCTGTTCGTCACGGGGCGGCTCAAGCGGATCGGCAAGGTCTTCGGCAACCGGATCAGCCTGGACGACCTGGAGGCCGCGACGCGCGCGACGGGCCTGGGGATCGACATCGTGGCCGCCGTCCCGGCGGATGACAAGGTGGTGCTGTTCGCGGAGGGCGCCGCGGCCGACACCTGCAAGGCGGCGTCACACGCGCTCTCCGACCGGCTGCACCTGCACGCCTCGGGCTTCGACGTCCGCCCGATCGACACGATCCCGCTGCTGGCCAGCGGCAAGATCGACTACCAGGCGCTGGAGGAGCAGATCTGACCCGCGGGGCGGGCAGCCGGCCGCCCGTGCACCGGTGCGGTGTAGCGAGCCCCGATGATCGGCCCCCGCCGCTACGGCGGCTTGCCACCTCGGGCCCTGCCACCCGGCGCCCGGCCCCTGCGGCGGCTCGCCCGCCTCGGGTTCCCTGCCGGCGCGGCATCGGCCGAGTAGGCGCTCGCCTCGCGAGCGGGCCGCCCACCCCCGCCACCGCGGCCACCCACCCCCGCCACCGCGGCCACCCACCGCGGCGACCCACCACCGCCACCGCGGCGGCCAGCCATCCCCGCCACCGCGGCCACCCACTCCCGCCACCGCAGCGAATCACTCCCGCCACCGCGGCCCCCACCCCCACCCACCCCCACCCCGAAATGTCTCGGCGACGAAACAATCCGGGCGCGGGAGCGATACCTACGGCAAGGGTGGAGCGGCGTCACGGAGGGTGAGAGGTGCCTGGTGCCCTGGTCGCCGCGTGGCTGGCGCTGGCGGGGGTGGTGACCGCGGCGTGGCCGCGCGTCGCGACGCTGCGCGCGAGCCGGGGCTGGATCCTGGTCCTCGCGCTCGTGTTCGCCCTGGTCCTGCAGCTCGTCGTGGCCACGGTGCCGGACGACGCGTTCGTCACGTTCCGCTACGCCCGCAACATGGCCGAGGGCTACGGCGCCGTCTACACGATCGGCGAGCGCACCCAGGGCCTGCCGAACTTCCTGTGGCTGGTGCTGGTCACGCTGCCCGGGGCGTTGTTCGGCGCGGACGTCGTCACCGGCGCGGTCGTGCTGGGCATCGCGTGCGCGCTCGGCTGCGTTGTCGTGGCGTACCTGCTGGCGAAGCGCTTCACGACCACCGCCGGGGTCCTCGCCGCGCTGCTCACCGCGGGGGCGAGCCTGTTCGCCTCGCACGGGCTGGCCGGCACCGAGACGCCGCTGTTCGTGCTGCTCGTGCTGGCCGGGTGCCTGGCCCTGGTCACCGGCCACCCGCTGGTCGCCGGAGTGCTCGCCGCGCTGGCCGTGATGACCCGCTCCGACGGCGTCGTGTTCGCGCTGCTCGGCGAGGTCTGGCTGCTGACGGCCGCGGTGCGGCGCCGGTCGAGCTGGTGGGGCCCCGCCGGCTACCTGCTGGGCGCGCTGGTGTTCCTCGTGCCGTGGTGGGCCTGGGAGGCGACCTACTACGGGCACGCCCGGAGCGGCTGGCCCGCGTCGTCCCACCTGCCGTACGGCTTCCTGCTGTGCGCACTGGTCGCGGTGGGCGCGGCCGCGGCGTCCGGCAGAACGAGCAACCGCCCGTCGCCGCGGCCCCGGCGGCGGCTGGCCGAGCGGCGTGTCGTGCCGGCGGTCGCGCTCGTGCTGTGCGCGGTCAGCGTGCCGGCCGCGTTCGCCGCCCAGCAGGTCGTGCACGTCGACCGCCAGCGGATGGCGCAGACCACCGAGATCGGTCACTGGCTGCGCGACCGCCTGCCGTCCGGGTCGAACATCGACACGTTCGGCAACGCCGCGCTGGCCTACCGCGCCGGCTCCCGCATGATGATCACCGGCGTCACCGGCTCCGCCCGCGACGACGAGTACGCGCCGGTCGCGCTGTTCGGCCTACCGGTGCTCGCCGCGCCGCTGGCCTGGTACTCACCGGCGCAGGACTGCGGGATCGCGGAGAAGTACGCGCAGCGCTACGAGGTCGCCACCTTCCAGCGCGCCGGGCTGGGCTGGCTGACGCTGTACCTGCGCGCGGACAGCGAGTCCCGCCTGCTGTCCCAGCTCTCCGGCGATGAGCGGCTGACGTACGTGCCCTGCCCCTAGAACCAGCGCTCGAGCACCTGCGCGACGCCGTCCTCGCTGTTCGGGCTCGTCACCTCGTCCGCGATCGCCAGCACCTCGGGGTGCGCGTTGGCCATCGCCACGCCGTGCCCGGCCCACTTGAGCATCTCCAGGTCGTTGGGCATGTCGCCGAACGCGATGATCCGCTCGACCGGCACGCCGAATCGCTCGGCAACCTCGGCCAGCCCAGTCGCCTTCGTGATGCCGTGCGCCGCGATCTCGATCAGCCCGCCGCTGGCGGAGAACGTGATGTCCACCGACTCGTCGAGCACCGCGCGCGCCGCCCGCGCCATCTCGTCCGACGTCATGTCCGGGTGGCTGACCAGCAGTTTCACCGCAGGCCGCCCGACGATCTCGGCCCGGGACACCGGCACGCCCTCGCCGTCGCCCCACGGGTTGTGGTAGCCGTGCTCGACCACCAGGTGCTCGACGTCGGGGTCGAGCGCGCGGCGGCCGACCCGTTCGGCGGCGAACCCGGCGCCCGGCAGCGCCTTCGTCAGCTCGTGCACGGCGTCGTTGAGCATCATCGGCTCCAGCGCGCCGTGCACCCCGACCACCTCGTCCTTGCCGATGTCGTACAGCACGGCGCCGTTCGCGCACACTGCGTAACCGGTCAGGCCGCCGGCCTGCGCCACCGACGGGATCCAGCGCGGCGGGCGGCCGGTGGCGAGCACGATCGGGATCCCCGCTTCCGTGGCGCGGCGCAGCACGGCGGCGGTGCGGGGGGACATCCGTTCCATCGGGTCGAGCAGGGTGCCGTCCACATCCGACGCGATCAGCAGGGGTTTCTCCACACCCCCATTGTCCCCTGGGGTCCGGGCCGACGGATTGTCGGTGCTGACCGATAGCGTGGGCCGGTGCGCGTTGGCATCGTGATTCTTCCCGAGGACCGGTGGTGGGCGGCCGAGCCGAAGTGGCGGGCCGCCGAGGAGTACGGCTTCGACCACGCCTGGACCTACGACCACCTCGGCTGGAGAACGCTGGTCGACGGCCCGTGGTTCGCCGCGGTCCCCACCCTGACCGCCGCGGCCATGGTGACCTCCACGATCCGGCTCGGCACGTTCGTCGCCTCGCCCAACTTCCGCCACCCGGTGCCGTTCACCCGCGAGCTGATCACCCTCGACGACGTGGCCGACGGTCGTCTCATCCTGGGCATCGGCGCGGGCGGCCTGGGCTACGACGCGGGCGTGCTGGGCGGCGAGGAGCTCACCCCGCGCCAGCGGTCGGACCGGTTCGCCGAGTTCGTCGAGGCGCTGGACGGCCTGCTCATCACCGACGGGTTCGACTACGAGGGCACCTATTACACGGCCCGCGGCGCCCGCAATCTGCCCGGTTGCGTGCAGCGGCCGCGAATTCCGTTCCTGATCGCCGCCAACGGGCCGCGCGCGATGAAAGTTGCCGCAACTTATGGTGGCGGCTGGGTGACCACCGGTCCCCGGGTGGAAACGCTCGACGAGTGGTGGCAGGGCGTCGCCGAGCTGTCCCGGCGCTTCGACCAGGTGCTGGCCGAGAACGACCGGGCGGGCGAAGACGTCCACCGGTACCTCAGCCTCGACTCGTCCCCGGTGTTTTCCCTGGTCAGCGCTCAGGCGTTCACCGACGCGGCCGGTCGCGCCGCCGAGCTCGGCTTCACCGACGTGGTCGTGCACTGGCCACGTTCGTCCGGCCCGTACGCCGGTCGCGAGGCCGTGCTCGAAGAAGTGGTGGCCGACGTGCTCCCGGGCCTGCGCGAAGCGCAATAGTGAATGTGGGTGCGATTGCCCTCAGTAGCGTCGGTACCCTCGCTTCCCGTGAGCGAGCACACGAGCAACACTGACGTCACCGACGCCGAATTCGCCGGGTACGACCTGGTCGTCGTCGGCTCCGGCTTCTTCGGGCTGACGGTCGCCGAGCGCGCGGCCAGCCAGCTCGGCAAGCGCGTGCTCGTGCTGGAACGGCGTTCCCACCTGGGGGGCAACGCCTACTCCGAGGCCGAGCCGGAGACCGGCATCGAGGTGCACCGCTACGGCGCGCACCTGTTCCACACGTCGAACAAGCGGGTCTGGGACTACGTCAACCAGTTCACCGAGTTCACGAACTACCAGCACCGCGTGTTCGGCAAGTACAAGGGGCAGGTCTACCCGCTGCCGATGAACCTGGCGCTGATCAACCAGTTCTTCGGCAAGTCGCACACGCCGGACGAGGCCCGCGCGCTGATCGCCGAGCAGGCCAGCGAGATCAACACGGCGGACGCGCAGAACTTCGAAGAGAAGGCCATCTCGCTCATCGGCCGCCCGCTGTACGAGGCGTTCTTCCGCGGCTACACCGCCAAGCAGTGGCAGACCGACCCGAAGGAGCTGCCCGCGGGCAACATCACCCGCCTGCCGGTGCGCTACACCTTCGACAACCGGTACTTCAACGACACCTACGAGGGCCTGCCGGTCGACGGCTACACCGCCTGGCTGGAGCGGATGGCCGACCACGAGCTCATCGAGGTCCGCCTGAACACCGACTACTTCGACGTCCGCGACCGCATCCCGGCAGGCACGCCGACCGTCTACACCGGCCCGCTGGACCTCTACTTCGGCTACTCCGAGGGCCGCCTCGGCTGGCGCACGCTCGACTTCGAGCAGGAGGTCGTCCCCACGGGTGATTACCAGGGCACGTCCGTCATGAACTACAACGACGAGGACGTCCCCTTCACGCGGATCCACGAGTTCCGCCACTTCCACCCGGAGCGCGACTACCCGAAGGACAAGACGGTCATCGTCCGCGAGTACTCGCGCTTCGCGAACGACGACGACGAGCCGTACTACCCGATCAACACCCCGGACGACCGGGCGAAGCTGGAGCGGTACCGGGAGCTGGCGAAGGCCGAGGCGCGCGAGCGCAACGTGCTCTTCGGCGGCCGCCTGGGCACCTACAAGTACCTGGACATGCACATGGCCATCGGTTCGGCGCTGTCGGTCTTCGACAACAAGATCGCCCCGCACCTGACCGAGGGCGCCCCCCTGGACGGGAGCATCGATGCTTGAGAAGAAGCCGGAGCGCGCCGCTGAGATCGAGGTGCTCTCCAAGGTCCAGGGCGCCCTGAAGCGCCCGGCCACCGTGAAGGCCGCCCGCGGCCTGTCCCACTTCGGTGAGCACGCGATCGGGTGGTTCGCCGCCGGTCTCGTCGGCGCCGCGGTGGACCGCAAGCGCCGCAAGGACTGGCTGGTCGCGGCCGCTGGCGTGGTCGGCGCGCACGGCGCGTCGATCGCCGTGAAGCGCGTGGTCCGGCGGCCCCGCCCGCAGGACCCGAGCGTCGAGGTCCTGGTGGGCACACCGAGCCGGTTGAGCTTCCCGTCCTCGCACGCCACGTCCACTACGGCGGCGGCGGTGCTCTACTCGGGATTGACCGGGCGTAACCTGGTTCCCGCGCTCGTCCCGCCGATGTTGGCGTCCCGGCTCGTGTTGGGGGTGCACTACCCGACCGATGTGCTCGCCGGCGCCGCGCTCGGCGGTGTGGTCGGAGGTCTGCTGCGCAGGAAAATCCGCAAAAAGGGGTAGGGAACCACCCGTGACCAAATCAGTGAACAACGCCGCGGAAGCCGAGATCGTGGACGAAACCAGCGAAACGGCCGAGGCGAAGACCGCGCAGTCGGCGGAGACGGCCGAGCCGGCCGAGCCGGCCGAGACGACGACCGAACCGGCTCCGGCGGCCAAGCGCGGCCCGGTGGGCATGGTCCTCGGCGTCGCCAAGACCGCGCGGCCGAAGCAGTGGGCGAAGAACGTCCTGGTCTTCGTCGCGCCGTTCACCGCGGCCCAGATCACCAACGGTTCGGTGCTGCTCGACGCGGTCATCGCGTTCGTGGCGTTCAGCCTGGTCGCGTCGTCGGTGTACCTGATCAACGACGCGGTCGACGTGGAGGCCGACAAGGCGCACCCGACCAAGCGGAACCGGCCGATCGCGGCCGGGATCGTGCCGGTGCCGGTCGCGTACGCGGCCGCGGTGCTGTTCTTCGGCGTCGGCCTGGGGCTGTCGTTCCTCGCGAGCCCGGAACTGGCCATCGTGCTGGGGGTCTACGAGGCGGTCCAGCTGGGCTACTGCTTCGGCCTCAAGCACCAGCCGGTGATCGACCTGGCGATCGTCGGGTCCGGCTTCCTGATGCGCTCGATCGCGGGTGGTGTCGCCGCCGGCATCGCGCTGTCGCAGTGGTTCCTGCTGGTCACGGCGTTCGGTTCGCTGTTCATGGTGGCGGGCAAGCGCTACGCCGAGATCATGCTCTTCGAGCGCACCGGGGCGAAGATCCGCTCGTCGCTGAAGAAGTACTCGGCCAGCTACCTGCGCTTCGTGTGGGCGACCGCGGCGGCGATCCTGATCATGTCGTACTCGCTGTGGGCGTTCGAGCTGCGTGAGGGCGCCGACCAGTCCGTGTGGCCGGTCATCTCGATGGTGCCGTTCGTGATCGCCGTGCTGCGCTACGCGGTCGACGTGGACGGCGGCACCGCGGGCGCGCCCGACGAGATCGTGCTCAAGGACCGGATCCTGCAGGTCCTCGGCGTGCTGTGGGTCGCCACCCTCGGGATCACCTTCTACCTGTGACGACCACCTTGGCCCGGCCCGGCGGCGGCACGTCGACCGAACCCGCGCCGCGCCCCGCGCTGACCCGCCTCGGACCCGGCCGCACGCTGGCCGAGCTCGTGCTGGGCACGGTCGCGGCGGTCGTGTTCAGCCTGGTCCTGCAGTTCGGCTCGAACAAGCTGGGCGTCGACCCGGGCACGTACGTGCCGGACGCGCTGGTCAACCTGGCCGTCGCGGTGATCGTCGTCGTGTTGTTCGGGTCGCTGGTCTACAGCGGCGCGGCCCGCTGGCCGCTGTGGGTGCGCCTCGGCGGCAGCTGGGCTGCGCTGACCGCGCTGTCCACCCTGCTGCTGGCGATCCCGCTGCAGGGCACCCGGTTCTTCCTCGGCGGCTCCAGCGTGGACAACACGTTCCGCCTGCAGTACCTGGAGCGCCTGACCGCCACGGCCGGGCTGGCGGATGTGAACTACCACGGGCTGGCCGCCTACTACCCGGGCGGCTGGTTCTGGCTGGGCGGCCGGTTCGCGAACCTGCTCGGGCTGGAGGGCTGGGCCGCCTACAAGCCGTACTCGATCACGTGGGCCGCGGTGTCCGGGGTGGTCGCGTTCGTGCTGTGGAGCCTGGTCGTGCGGCGCCGGATGGCGCTGCTGGCCTCGGTCGCCACGATCCTGGCCGGGTTCGTCGCCCTCGGGCCGGAGGAGCCGTACGCCTGGCCGACCACCGCGTGGCTGCCGCCGGTCATGCTGCTGGCCTGGCACGCGCTGCGCTCGCGTGAGCGGGTGCCGGCCTGGACGCTGCTGCTGATCGGCGTCTACCTGGGCTTCTCCGCGGTCACCTACACGCTGCACGTCGCGTACGGCGTGGCGGCCGTGGTGGTGCTGGCGCTGGTCGTGCTCGCGCTGGACGTCCGCGCGGGGCAGCAGCCGTGGCCCGTGGTGCGGCGGTTGCTGCTGCGCCTGGTGGTCATCGGCGTGGTCACGGCGGTGCTGGCCCTGATCACGTGGGGCCCGTTCATCCTGGCGGGCGGGCTGGGCAAGCCGAACGTCGCCGCGCACTTCCTGCCCGAGATCAGCGCCTACTTCCCGATGCCGTTCACCTCGGCGAGCGCGTTCGGCGTGCTGTGCCTGGCCGGTCTGGTGTGGCTGGTGCTGCGTGCCCGCCGCGACCCGGTCGCGCTGGTGATGCTGGTGCTGACCGCGCTGGTCTACGCCTGGTTCGCGGTGTCGAACCTCGCGCTGCTGGTCCGCACCACGCTGCTGTCGTTCCGGTTCATCGTGACCGTCGACGTGGTGCTCGCGGTGGCCGGCGTGTTCGCGCTCGTCGAGCTGGTGCGGGTGCTGCCGCGGCTGATCGGCCGGGTCCGCCCGGTGCGGACGGTCGCGTTCGCGCTGGCCGTGCTCGGCGCGGTGTCGGTGTCCCAGACGATCGTGGGCACGACCATGAAGGACTCGGTGGACACCGCCGAGTCCGACTACTACCCGGACGGCTGGACGGCGAGCTTCGGGCACGACCCCGAGCAGGACGGGTACTGGACGCCGCAGCTGATCAGCACGATCGCCGAGCTGACCGGTCGGCCGCCGACCGGCAACATCGTGTTCTCGGCGCACGACCGGCTGCTGTCGTTCGAGCCGTACTGGGGTTTCCAGCAGACCACGCCGCACTACGCGAACCCGCTGGCCGGGTACACGCAACGCAATGACGAGATCCGGTCCTGGGCGACCGCCCGGGACTCGGCCGACCTGCTCGCGCGGTTGCGGACGAACCCGCACGAGGCGCCCAACGTCTTCGTGCTGCGCCGCGGCGACGACGGGAAACTGCTGGCGCCGGTCGTGTCCGACACGTTCCCGCGTGCCGTGCCGATCCGCGTCGACGAGGTCGAATTCGCGCCGGAACTGTTCTCGGCGCCCGAGTTCGAGCGGCGCGACGTCGGGCCGTTCACGGTGATCGTGGACTCTTCGGCACCACCGATTAGCTGAATGTGTGAGTTTCTCGTAAACTGCTCCGCACACACCCGTTGATCGGAAACGCAGAGGGGGCTCCGGCGTGACCTACCCCCTGTACCGCACCGGCACGATCGCCGTCGTGGACGGCGTCGCGCACCCGGTTTCGTATGCGGCGGGCGACAACTACGTGCACTTCCCGCAGGTGCGGGACGCGAGACCGGCGCCGTTCCCGCGCCAGGAACTCGCCGGCCCGGTTCCGGTGGAGATGTGTGAACGCGTTTTCTCGGTGCAGGTCTACGCCACCTACCGGGACCACCGCGTGATGGTCGACGCGGCGTACGAGAACGGCACCGCACGCGTTCTGGATGCCGAATGGGACCACGAGTGGGCCACCATCAACGGTTTCGTCCAGGAGAACTCCTACGAGTACTACAAGACCGTCGACATGCGGGATCTGCGTGACTACGCGGAACGGCAGAACGACTTGTTGTTCACGCGGTGGCGGGCGGCGCGGTTCGCGCGGCCGGTCGAGGGCATCACGCCACACGGCGGCTGGCCCAACGGCCAGGCCGCGGTCGTCAGCGGCCGCCCGCGGTCCGGTGTGCTGGAGACCGAAGGCGGCCGGGTCGCCGAGGTGAGCACGCGCGCGGAGTACCTCGGTTCGTCGTGCGAGGTAGCGGGGATCACTTTGGACGGTTCGGTCGGAGTGCACTACCTGGGCAGCGATTTCGAGCGCGCCGAGGCGGACGGGTTCCGCCCTGGTCCGGACGGCCGCTGGTCCAAGACGGTGCACATCTTCGACCTGGCGCGCTACCACGAGGTCCACCGGGACCTGCTGTTCGACCAGTGGCGTGAGTCGAGGGATAGCCTGGCCCGATGAGGCAACCACGGAACCAGGCCCGGGCGTGTGCGTGAAGTGACACAGGTTCTGGACGTTTCAGACGAGGTCGACCGCACCGCTCGCCGGCCGCGCCGGTCGCTGCCCGGGAATCCGGAGTTCTGGCTCACCGGGGCGCTGGCCGCGCTGGTCGGCGTGGTGTTCGTGGCCAGTGGCATGGCGTGGAACCAGGGGAAGCTGATCGCGCCGCTCGACGACGTCTACATCCACCTGCAGTACGGGCGGCAGCTGGGACTGGGGCACTTCTTCCAGTTCAACACGGGCGACGACATCAGCGCCGGGGCGAGCAGCCTGTTGTACGCGCTGGTGCTGGGTGCGGCGTACCTGGTGGGGTTCCACGGCACGTTCTTCCTGGCCTTCGCGATGGGGTTCGGCATCCTGTGCTTCGCGCTGGCGACCGGGCTGGTCACGGTGCTGGGCACGAAGCTGGTGTCGCGTTCGGTCGGCGTGTGGTCGGGTGTCCTGGTCGGGTTGAGCGGGCCGCTGGCGTGGGGTTCGGCCAGTGGCATGGAGGTCGGCCTGGTCATGCTGCTGGTGGTCGCGACGCTGCTGGCGTTCGTGACCGAGCAGCCGTGGGCGCGGTTCCGGTGGACGCCGATCCTGGGCGGCCTGCTGGCGCTCGTGCGGACCGAGGGCCTGATCCTGGCGGTGACGCTCGCGTTCGCGGCGTTGTGGACGGTGTGGGCGCACCGGCACATGACGCGTCCACGGCGGACGGTGCTGCGGGCACTGTGGACACTGCTGCCGATCGCGGTCGGCGTGGCGCAACTGCTGTTCTACAAGATCGCGACGGGGACGGCGTCGGCGAACGGCATCCAGTCGAAGTCGTTCCTGCACGACCGGCCGGTGTTCTGGCTGAGCGAGTTCGCGGACCGCACGATGGCGAACGCGCGGGCGTTCGTGAGCATCTTCCTGGGTTTCGATGGGCAGGACTACGCGTTCCCGGGCGCGTTGCTGGTGTTCGCGGCGGGGATGGTCTACGTGTTCCTGACGCGGCCGACGTGGCGGCCGATGCTGTACGCGCTGGCGGCCGGGTTGCTGCTGATCCTGGTGTCGGTGTCCACTTTGAACACCGCGCTGGTGCACGAGCTGCGGTACGTGCAGCCGTTCATGCCGGTGTTCGTGCTGTTCGTGGTGATCGGCGTGTACGGGCTGAGCCGGATCGCGGCGCGGGAGCGGGCGCGGCGGATCTCGCTGCACGGCGCGCTGGTGGTGGTGCTGGTGTTGTCGCTGGCGACGCTGCCGAGCTGGTCGGTGCGGTTCGGCCGGGCGACGGCGGCCATTCGCGACACGGACGTGTCGGTGGCGCAGTGGGTGCGGGGGAACCTGCCGCCGGGTTCGGTGGTGGCGGTGAAGGACGTCGGCGCGGTCGCGTACTTCGGCGGGCACCGGGTGCTGGACCTGATCGGCCTGGGCACGAACGGTTTCGCGGCGCCGGCGAACAACGGCACGGGTTCGTTGTACGAGGCGTTGAAGCACCTGCCCGCGGCGGAGCGGCCGGAGTACTTCGCGGTGTACGACCCGTGGCCGGGGCCGTCGATGGAGCCGTTGAAGGACGTCGGGGTGTTGCGGACGCCGTCGGAGATGAGCTTCGAGGTGCAGGCCCAGCCGGATCTGGGTGGGCGGTTGATCGTCCCGTTCCGGTGGCTGAACGTGTACGAGGCGGATTGGTCGCTGGCGGGCAGCGGCGACTCGCAGGCGGTGCCCGGTGAGCTGCGGGACTACGTGAACGTGGGTGACCTGCGCAGCGAGGGGGAGCACGGGTACGAGCCGGTGCTGGCCCAGGTGGGCACGCAGCCGTGGACGTCGCTGGGCCGGGTGGGCGACGTGATCGACAGCGCGAGGCCGATCGTCGGCGGGGAGAGGTTCACGGCGCACAACCTGGTGCCCGGCCGCCCCCTGACGCTGACGTCCCGCACGGCGATGCACGGCACGGTCTTCGACATGCGGGTGCTGGTCAACGGCGTGGAGGCGGGCGTCTGGACGCGTGATTCCCAGCAGGGCACGTGGTCGACGTACAGCTTCACGGTGCCGGCCGAGCTCGTGACGGGGCCATCGGTGGAGGTCGAGATCCAGCAGCCGCGCCCGCTGCTGAACCCCTACCCGGACTACACCTCGTACGGCTACTGGCTGAGCCAGTAGACCGGGGTTCGCGCCTCTGCTGTGCGCGAACTTTGTTGCCGAACAAGATCGGCGGCTGGTGTGCTGGACGCATGAGTGACGAGAAGCCCGCACTGGTCCTGCACCTGGCCACCGGCGGTGAGCCGCTGCTGTTCGCGCTGCCGCCGGAGGACGTCGAAGAGCTGGAAAAGGAGCTGCACCTGCTGCTCGAGCACGGCTCGGTGCAGACGGTGAAGACCAAGGAGGGGGCAAAGGTGAGCGTGAACTTCAGCCAAGTGGCCGTCGCGTACATCGACGACCTGCAGCGGAAGAACAAGGTCTTCGGCCTGCGCTGACCCGCCCGCCGGCCCGGTGCGGCAGGGGAGTCCGCCACGGCCGCGCGAGCCGCCCAACGGCGTCACCACGTGGGTGCCGGTCATGCGGGCGCGAGCGGCCCAGTGGTGGCTGCACGGTTGGCCCAGTGGTGGCGGCACGAGTGGCCCAGTGGTGGCGGCACGGGTGGCCCAGGGGCGATGGCACGTGGAGACCGGTCGCGCCCGCATGAGTGGCCCAGCGGTGGCGACCCGGGCGGCTCAGCGGCCATGCCACGTGAGAACGGTTCGTGCCCGCGCGAGCGGCCCAGTGGTGGCGGCACGAGTGGCCCAGCGGCGATGGCACGTGGGAGCCCGTCCCGGTCACACGAGTGGCCCATTGGCGGCGCCCCAGGAGGCCACTCGCGCTCGCATGAGTGGCCCAGCCGTCGTCTACGAGGGGGCCGGCCGGGCACCCACGAGCGGCCCAGCGAAGGCGTGACGAAAGGGCCAGCCTCGCGTCCCCCGCGAGGAGCTCAACCGCGCGCTCATGAAAAGCCCAGGCACGCGTCGCGAGAGGTCCAGCCGCGCGCTCGCGACAAGCCCAACCGCGCGCTCGCGACAAGCCCAACCGCGCGCCCACGACAAGCCCAGCCACGCCCCACCAGCCAACCCCGCCCCGCCACCACCCCCCACCTCACAAACACCCCAAAAACAAAACCGGCCCTGCCGCAGAAGCAGCAGGGCCGGCCCAAAAGCCGAAAAACCTCAGAGCCGGTACAACCGCTTCCAGTTCTCGCGGCTCGTGAGCTGTGGCAGGGCGCGCTTGTACTGCGCCTGCACCGCGTGCCCCTCCTTGCGCAGCCGATTCAGGGTCTTCATCGCGCGCTTGCCCAGTTCGAACATGCGTTCCCGGTCGTACTTGCGCACCCGCACGCCCTCCTGGGACGCATCGGTCACCACGGCCGTGTCGAAGAGCGCCACGTGCCACCAGTGGGCCTCATCATTGGGCACGGCGCCCAGCGCGAACCGGGACCGGCCGCGCAGCCGGTCGAAGACCCGCTTCACCAGGATCAGCCGCTGCAGCGCGGGACGCGGCGCGGCGTTGATGATCCCGATGTCGTTGGACGCGATGCCGGGCACCTCGGTGGCGTCGTGACGCTTCGTCTCCGGGTACTGGGCCCGGATGGCTCGAATTTCCTGCATCGCGGCGACACCGCCGTCCTCCAGGATCGACGGGCCCTCCAGGAAGTCCTCGACCGCCTTGATCAGCGTGTGGGTCAACCCGTACTGCATCCCGAGCAGGTACCGCACGACCTGGGCCATCAGCGTCCGGCACACCACGTTCAGGTTGAAGTCACTGTGCAGCGCCGCGGTGATGATCGAGTTGCGCAGGTTGAAGTACCGGTGCCACTCGTCCCAGTCCTTCCAGTGGAAGTCCGCGTGCCAGACACCCGCGCCGGGCAGGGTGACCGTCGGGAAGCCGTGCGCCCGCGCCCGGTAGCTGTACTCGGCGTCGTCCCACTGGAAGAAGAACGGCATCGGGTACCCGATGGCCTTGACCACCTCGTAGGGGATCAGGCACGACCACCAGCCGTTGTAGCCGGCGTCGAGCCGCTTCTCCTGGCGGTTCGGCTCGCCGGTCTCCTCGTCCACGCCCAGCAGGTCGGCCGTGTGCAAGCTGTGCTCGACCGGCACCCCCGGCTCCAGCTTCTCCAGCCGCGCGTACTCGGCACCCACGTGCAGCTGGTGCGGGTGCAGCAGGTTCAGCATCTGCCCGCCGACGATGACCGGGTTCGCGGCCATGTTCGAAAACGCCGTCATCCGCACGACCAGGTCCGGCTCGAGCAGCACGTCGTCGTCCATGAACAGCACGTTCGCGTGCTCGGTCTCGGTGTGCCCGGCCACCTCGTACAGGCCGCGGGTGAAACCGCCGGCGCCACCGAGGTTCGGCTGGGTGATGTACTTCAGCTTGTCGCCGAGGTCGGCCGCCACCTGCGCGAACCCGTCGCGCGAGTCGACGCGGTCGGTGCCCTGGTCGGCGACGTAGATGGCGTCCAGGGTGTCCAGCGACTGGAGGTCACCGGCCAGCGCCTGCAGGTTCTTCAGGCAGTCGTCGGCGCGGTTCATCGTGCAGATGGTCACCGCGGTCGGCCGGATCTTCTCCGGCGGCTCGACGGTCCACCGCACCCGCTCCACGGTCAGTCGCTGCCCGGCCTGGGTCTCCAGGTCCAGCCACAGCGCGCCGCCGTCGTAGAACTTGTCGATCTTGACGTCGAACGCCACGACCGCCCCGTCGGCGCCCTCGACCTCGCGCGCCTCGATCGTGCGCGGCTCGCCCTCGACGTCGGACGCGCGCACCGCGAGCTGGCCCGCCCCGCTCACGACCGCCTCGACCCGGACCTGGCGCACCTTCGTCCAGCGCTGCCAGTAGCTGGCCGGGAACCGGCCGAAGTAGGTGTTGCCGGACACGCGCGCCGACGGCTCCAGCGTCACGCCGTCGCGGCCGCGGTTCACGACACCCTCGAGCACCTCGGAGTAGAGGTCCTTGGAAACGATGGGCGACGGCCCGGCGTACAGCCCGCGCTGCGCGGTCAGGCGGCCCTGCGGAACGTGTTCGGCGAACGTGGTCTGGTCCTGCATCGCCTGGGCTCCGTTGGTCTTCGCCTTCGCGGGGGCAGGCTGTCCCGCGGCAGTCTTGCCGGCCATCAGTTCTCAGTCCTCCAGGGGAATCCGACTAGCGCCAGCCAAGTTACACGGGTCACCTGTGAAGGAATCACGAGCCGGACTCCGGCGAAACATCGGTCACATCTTGTTCGCGGAAGACAACCCACTTGAGCATCACGAAGTTGATGGCGGTCGCGGTGCCCTGCGAGATCACCCACGCGACGGTCGGCTTGAACGCGAACTCGCCGAGCACGTGCAACATCAGCGCGTTCATGCCGACGGCCACGAAGAAAGTGACGCCGTACAGCAGGACGAAGCCGCCGATCTGACCCTTGCCGTCTTTGCGGCCGCCGGAGAACGTGAACTTCCGGTTAAGGAAAAAGGCGGTCGTGGTGCCGACGATGAAACTGATCGCGCGCGCCACCGTGTCCCACGGAGCGTAATCAAGTCCGATCGCTCGTAACACCGTGTAGGTACCGAGATCGAGCAACGCGCAAAATCCGCCGATCAGCGCGAATCGCACCAACTGGCCGAGCAGGCCCGGGCTCGCCTTCGCCGTCACTGCCTGCTCCTGCGGTTCCGTAGACACCACTGCACTACCTCGCCAGCGTGCGATTTCCAGGACCGGAAAAGTGTAGAAGCGCCTCGGTCAAAGCCGCCCCCCGGGGATGGTTACCCTGGTCCGGGTGAACACGACACCGCATACCGAGCGGCGGACACTCACCGGGTGGGGTCGCACCGCCCCGACCGTCGCAGACGTGCTGACCACGCCGGACGTGGAGACGATCGCCCGCGCGGTGGCGCAGGCCGGCGAGCGCGGCGTCATCGCCCGCGGGCTCGGCCGCTCCTACGGGGACCCGGCGCAGAACGCCGGTGGTCTCGTCATCGACATGACCGCCCTGAACACGATCCACTCGATCAACCCGGACACCGGAGAGGTCGACTTGGACGCCGGGGTGAGCCTCGACCAGCTGATGAAGACCGCGCTGCCGTACGGTCTGTGGGTCCCGGTGCTGCCCGGAACGCGCCAGGTGACCATCGGTGGCGCGATCGCCAACGACATCCACGGCAAGAACCACCACAGCGCGGGCAGCTTCGGCAACCACGTGCTGTCGATGGACCTGGTGACCGCGGACGGCCAGATCCGCACGCTGACCCCGGAGGGCCCCGAGTCGGAGCTGTTCTGGGCGACGGTCGCGGGCATCGGCCTCACCGGCATCATCGTGCGCGCGAAGATCCGCATGAAGAAGACCGAGAGCGCCTACTTCATCGTGGACGCGGACCGCACGTCGAGCCTGGACGAGACCCTGGAGCTGTTCAGCAACGGGTCCGACCTGAACTACGACTACTCGATGTCGGTGCCGGACCTCATCAACTCCGACAGCCGCCTCGGCCGGGCCACGTTCTCCCGCGGCTCGCTGGCCAAGCTGGACCAGTTGCCGCCGAAGCTGCAGGCCGATCCGCTGAAGTTCGACGCGCCGCAGCTGATGACGCTGCCCGACGTGTTCCCCAACGGCCTCGGCAACAAGCTGACGTTCGGGATGCTGAACAACATCTGGCAGCGCACGGTGCCGAAGAAGGGCGCGCGCGGCAAGATCCAGAACCTGACGCAGTTCTACCACCCGCTGGACATGCTCAGCGAGTGGAACCGCGCCTACGGTTCCAAGGGTTTCCTGCAGTACCAGTTCTCCGTGCCGTTCGGCCGGGAGGACGCGCTGAAGGACCTGTGCCGCAAGATCGCGACGTCGGGCCACTACTCGTTCCTGAACGTGTTCAAGCGGATGGGCGAGGGCAACCGCGCGCCGCTGTCCTGGCCGTCGCCGGGCTGGATGCTGTCCGTGGACTTCCCGATCAAGGACGGCCTCGGCCGCTTCTGCACCGAACTCGACGAAGACGTCCTGGCGGCCGGTGGGCGGCTGTACACCGCGAAGGACTCGCGCACCACGCCGGAGACCTTCGCGAAGATGTACCCCCGGCTGGAGGAGTGGCGCAAGATCCGCCAGTCGGTCGACCCCGAGGGCGTGTTCGCGTCCGACATGAGCCGGAGGCTTGAACTGTGATCGACGCTGTTGGCAACCCCCAGTCCCTGCTGCTGCTCGGCGGCACGTCGGACATCGCGCTGGCCATCGCGCAGAAGTACCTCGCGGACGCGCCCGAACTGCGCGTCGTGCTGGCGGCGCGGGCGTCCGAGCGCCGCAAGCTGGCCGCGGAGAAGCTGCGCGCGGCAGGCGCCTCGGTGTCCGAAGTGGACTTCGACGCGAAGGACACGGCGTCCCACCCCGCGGTGCTGGACCAGGCGTTCGCGCAGGGTGACATCGACGTGGCCGTGGTGGCGTTCGGCCTGCTCGGCGACAACGAGGAGGCGTGGCAGAACCACGCCACCGCGGTCGAGCTGGCCACGGTGAACTACACCGCGGCGGTGTCGGTCGGCGTGGCGCTGGCGGACAAGCTCAAGAAGCAGGGCCACGGCTCGGTGATCGCGCTGTCCTCTGTGGCCGGTGAGCGCGTGCGGCGGTCGAACTTCGTGTACGGCTCGACCAAGGCCGGCTTCGACGGGTTCTACCTGGGCCTGGGCGAGGCGCTGGCGCCGTCCGGCGTCAAGGTGACGGTCGTGCGGCCGGGCCAGGTCAAGACGAAGATGACCGAGGGCCTTGGCAAGGCGCCGCTGGAGCAGACCGCCGAGCAGGTCGCCGAAATCGCCGTCGACGCGGCGCGCAAGGGCAAGGACCTGGTGTGGGCGCCCGGCGCGTTCCGCGCGGTGATGTCGGTGCTGCGCCACGTGCCGCGACCGATCTTCCGCAAGCTGCCGATCTGATCGGTTCCACGCGAAAGGCCCCGGGCGCTGTCCGGGGCCTCTCACGTTCAGCAGGTCGGAAGCCGCTCAGTCCGGCGGCTCCAGCAACACGAGCGGGATCCGGCGGTCGGTCTTCCGCTCCCACTCGAGGTACGTCGGCCAGACCGCGACGCCGTACTCCCACCACTCGCGCCGCTCCTCGCCGTCGAGCTCGCGGGCGACGTAGGTCTTCTTGACCGGGCCGTCCTGCAACTCCACCACCGGATGCGCACGGATGTTGCTGAACCAGCCCGGATTCGCGCGGCCGCCGCCGTTGGACGCCACCGCGAGGTACTTCCCGTCCTTCTCGATCCGCATGATCGGCGACTTGCGGATCTTGCCGGTCTTGGCGCCGACGGTCGTGATCACGATGATCGCGCCGCCGCCGGGCTCGTTCAGGTTGGCTTCGCCGTTGGACGCCTCGAACCTCTCCACGGCTTCGCGGACCCAGTCAGTGGGGCTCGGTGCGTACTCTCCCCCGGAGGGATCACTCATGTCCAGCACAAGGCGGTCGGCGGCCGTGCTATTCCTGCCACCGACGCTCAATAGCGGAAGAAGCGCTCCCGCTGCCCCTGGCGCACCAGCTTGAGCCACTGCACGAACGCGCCCGGGTCGCGCTTCACGCCCACGAAGTACAGGCCGAACCGCAGGATCTCCAGCGCGCCGATCTTGCGCATCCCCGGCTGGGACAGCAGGTAGCCGCGGTTGCGGTAGGTGTAGTAGCGCTTGACCTCGTTCTCCGGGTCCTGCGCGTGGAACCGCCCGCCGAGCATCGGCTTGAACTCGTCCGAGCCGTCCGGGTGCAGGTAGGACACGCGCAGCGACGTGCCGAACGGCAGTCCGGAACGGACCAGCCGCCGGTGCACCTCGACCTCGTCGCCGCGCACGAACAGCCGCAGGTCCGGCACCCCGACCACGTCCAGGGTGGACGACCGGAACAACGCGCCGTTGAACAGCGACGCGATGCCGGGCAGGAAGTCGGTGCCCAGCTCCGCCGAGGACCGCTTCCACGTCAGGCCCCGGCGCAGCGGGAACGCCAGCTTCTCCGGCGCGTTGATGTTGGTGACCATCGGCGAGATCTCGGCCAGGCCGCGCTTCTCGGCCTCCTCCAGCAGCACCGCCAGCACCGTCTCGTCGGCGGGGCGGCCGTCGTCATCGGCCAGCCACACCCAGTCCGCGCCCAGCGCGAGCGCGTGCAGGATCCCGAGCGCGAACCCGCCGGCGCCGCCCAGGTTGTGGTGCGACGGCAGGTACGTGTACTGCCCGGGGAACGACTCCACGACGTCCCGCGCCGGCTGGTCCGGACCGTTGTCCACGACCACCAGGTGGTCCACCGGCCGGATCTGCGCGGCGATGATCTTCAGCGAGTCCGCGAGCAGCTCACGGCGGTGCCGCGTGACGACCACCGCCGCCACACCGCCCGGTCGCATCGGAGCCTGCTCCGGACCGCTCATGTCACTCCCCGCCCTGTACCGCCGGCGCGGCGTCGATCCGCTGCGCGGCTTCCGCGCTGATGTTCTCGAACGGGTCCCGGCCCTTGTACGCGGTGAGCACCTCGCGCAGGCCGCCCCGCATCTTCATCCGGCCCTCGTCCATCCAGATGGCCGTCGTGCACAGCTCCAAGAGTAGGTCGTCGGCGTGCGAGGCGAAGACCAACATGCCGGAGCGGTTCACCAGATCCACGAGTCGGTCCCGCGCCTTGTTGAGGAACGCCGCGTCGACCGCGCCGATGCCCTCGTCCAGGATCAGGATCTCCGGGTCGATGGTGGTGACCACGCCCAGCGCGAGCCGCACCCGCATACCGGTCGAGTAGGTGCGCAGCGGCATCTGCAGGTAGTCGCCGAGCTCGGTGAACTCCGCGATGTCGTCGACCCGCTTCTCCATCTGCTTGCGCGTCATGCCGAGGAACAGGCCGCGGATCATGATGTTCTCGTAACCGGAGATCTCCGGGTCCATGCCGACGCCGAGGTCGAACACCGGCGCGACCTTGCCCTGCACGCGGGCCAGGCCGCGGGTGGGCTCGTAGATGCCGGACAGCAGCCGCAGCAGGGTCGACTTGCCCGCCCCGTTGTGGCCGACCAGCCCGACCCGGTCACCCTCGCGCAGCGACAGGGTGATGTCCTGCAGCGCCTCGATGATCGGCACCTTCGACTCGGTGCCGATCTTGCCGCCGACCTTGCCGAGGACCTTCTTCTTCAGCGACCGCGTCTTGGCGTCGAAGATCGGGAAGTCGACGTACGCGTTCTGCACATCAATGCTGACCATTGGTCGTTCTCACACCCAGTAGGAGACGCGGGACCGGTAGTTGCGCATGGCGACGAGCGCGAGCAGCCAGCCCACGACCGTGATGCCACCCACGGCGACCCAGCTCCACGGGCTGACGGCCTGCCCGATCAGCGGCGCGCGCAGGATCTGGACGAAGTGGTAGATGGGGTTCAGGTGGATGATCGGCTCCGCCCAGCTGACGCTGCCACCGCGCTGGCCCGACTTGAGCTGGTCGATCGGCCAGACGATCGGCGTCAGGTAGAACAGCAGCTGGATCAGCGAGTTGATCACCTGCGGGATGTCCCGGTAGCGCGTGGAGATGATGCCAAGCAGCAGCGTCACCCAGACCCCGTTGAACGCCAGCAGGAAGAACGCCGGGATCGCGGTGAGCGTGTACCAGCCGATGCCGGGGTGGCAGATGTTGTCCGGCATGCACATGCCGCTCTGCGACAGCGCGTAGTCGTGGTTCAGGCTGCCGAAGAAGATGCCGACCACGACCACGATGACGATCAGGTTGTGCGCGAACATCAGCGTCTGCCGCCACACCGTGCGCAGCGCATAGACCGTCAACGGCGCGCGGATCTGCTTGATCAGACCCTCGTTCGCGATGAACGTCTCCATGCCCTCGGTCAGGCAGCCGCTGATGAAGGCCCAGACGATGAACCCCGCGCTGATGTAGGGCAGGAACGTCTGGATGTGCATGTTGAACAGCTGCGAGTACAGCAGCCCCAGACCGAGCGCGATCACGCCCTGGCTGATGGTGATCCAGAACGGGCCGATCACCGACCGGCGGTACCGCTGCTTGATGTCCTGCCAGCCGAGGTGGCTCCACAGTTCGCGCTGGCGGAGGCCTTCCTTGATGTCGCCGAACGCGCGCCCGAAGGTGCGGCTGTCCGACAAGGGCGGAAGCTCAGCCGCGCGGGCGAGATCTTCGCTGGTCTGGTCGACCGTGCTGGTGGCTTGCACGGGACCTAGCGTAGCGAGCGGGACACGCGCACTCCGGGCAGGGCGGAGACGCCCGATTTGGCTGATCATCGGGCGAAATCACGCTGTGCCACCGTCCGTGACGGCAGCGTGTGCGTCCGGCGCGTACTCTCGCCCGGGGTGCGCACCCGAAAACGGGCAACCTGGCGAAAGGCCGGCTGAATGACCACCACCACCGAGGAACCCCAGCGCCGCGCTCCCATCCGCGGCTGGGTGTGGACCGCCGTGGCCGCCTTGCCGGTCGCGTTGACGGCCGCGTGGATCGGGCTCGGCCACGACGTCCGGTACGTGCTGGGCGGCCTGGACGTGAGCCCGTTCGGCGCGACCGGCACGTTCGTGCACCGTCCGCTGGCCTACCGCTGGCTGGCCGAGGGGCTGAGCGTCTTCGACGTGGGCTCGGTCGGGGTGGGCGAGGGGCTGGTCCGCCTGGTCGCCCTGGCTCTCACGGCGGGCGCGGCGTGGTGGTTGCGCGCGGGGCTGCGTGAGCGGCTGCCGTCCGGGGAGGCGTCGGCGGTGGCCGCGGCCGTCGGCCTGGCCCTGGCGCTGGCCCCGAACTGGGACTTCCTGCAGCCCGAGTGGGTGGCGGCCGTGCTGGGGACCGCCGCGATCGGGGCCGCGCTGCGGACGTCGAGCCTGCTCGCCGGGCTGTTGCTGGGACTGGCGGCGCTGGTCGGGTACGCCACCCTGCCGATCGCGTTGGTCGCGCTCGGCGTGATCGCCGTGCTGGACCGGCGGCGCGCGACGCTCGCCGGGATCACCGCCGCGGTGTCCGGGCTCGCGCTGTTCGGGCTGAGCCTGCTCGCGCCGCGGGAGTGGCGGTGGCTGCGGGAGGCGTGGCTGCTCAACGACGGCGCCGCCCGGGACTTCGGCTCGATCGTGCGGTTCGCGGCCAACGAGGCCATGCTCGTGCCGCTGGTCGCGGTGCTGCCGGCGGCCCTGGTGGTGCTGGTGCGCGTGTCCCGGCGGCGCTGGGCCTGGCCGGTGCTGACGGTGCTCGCGCTGGCGCTCGTGCTGGCCGCCGCGGTGGTGCGGGGGCAGTGGTACCAGTACCACCTGGCCGCCTGGGTCCCGCTGGCCGCGGGGCTGTGGGCGCTCGCCGTCGCGCGCTGGACGCTCGTGCACGGGCGCCCGCCGTGGGCGCTGGTCGGGGCGACGGTCGTGGTGCTGTTCGCCGCGCGGGTGTGCCTGGGCGCGTCCTACGCGTGGCGCTCCGGCCACGGCGCGCTCGCCTACGGCCTGCTCGCCGGCCTGGCCGTCGTGGCCGCGTTGGCCTGCGCGTTCGAACCCGGCCGCGGCGGACGGCAGGTGCTGTCGGTGCCGGTGCTGGTCGGGGTGCTCGCGTTGACGGTGCCCATCCTGCCGACGACGCCGTACTCGTTCGACGGCGTCCACGCCGACTACACCAACGCCGGCCGCGTCGAGATCGAGCACAAGTTCACCGAGGAGATGCTGGCCGTCCGCGACCGGATCGGGGCGGACACCCCGGTGGCCTACCTGGCGTTCGGCGACATCGCCTACTTCATGGGCAACCCGACGCCGTGCCGCTACCCGTCGCCGGCCTACCTGCGGCGGGGCATGGACCTGCCGTCGGTGCGGGACACGGCGAGCTACGCGGAGAACCTCGCCTGCCTGTCCGACCCGTCCGTCCGGTACGTCGTCGTCCAGCCGCTCTGGATCGACGCCGCCGGCCTGGTCGAGGGGCGGTTCGACTGCTCACGGGCGATCAGGAACGACGACGTCGTGGTCTGCCCGCGCGCCGACCGGTGATCCGCGCGCGGGCGCTCCGCTACAGGTACTGACCGGTCCCGCTGATCCCCGGCGCCTGGCCCTCCTGGCCGCCGCGCCCGGCAGGCAGCCCGCGGCGCATCTGCTCCAGCTGCACCCGCGCCGCCATCTGCTGCGCGAACAGCGCCGTCTGGATGCCGTGGAACAGGCCCTCCAGCCAGCCGACCAGCTGGGCCTGCGCGATCCGCAGCTCGGCGTCGGACGGCGTGGTGCCGTCGGTGAACGGCTTCACCAGCCGCTCCAGTTCGCTCTGCAGCTCCGGCGCGAGCGCCTGCTCCAGCTCCTTGATCGAGGTCTGGTGGATCTCACGCAGCCGGTCGCGGCTCGCGTCGTCCAGCGGCGCGGCCCGCACCTCCTCCAGCAGCTGCTTGATCATGGTGCCGATCCGCATGACCTTCGCCGGCTCTTCGACGAGGTCACCGACCGACTCCTGGTGCTCGTCGTCCTCCCGCGGGATCCGGGCCGTGCCCACCGGCGAACCGTCCGGGCCCACCACGACCACGCGGTGGGGCTGCTCGTCGGGCGAGGGCGACTCGGAAAACTTCGGCTCCGTCATTGCTCCATCCTGGCTGGTTCGTCGACGCGCTGTGTTCGAGCCTAGCGGTCGCGCCGGCCCGCGGTCGGCGACAGCCCAACCCCGGACGCACTGCGAAACTACTCGTCCGTACGGTGTTGTCCATGGCGTTCGACGTCGCTCGAATTCGTGGGTTGTTCCCCGCGCTGGGTGACGGCTGGATCCACTTCGACGGCCCTGCCGGAATGCTGGTACCCGAACAGGTGGCCTCGGCCGTGTCGACGGCGATGCGTGCCCCGGTCTCCGGTCCTGGCGGCGCGTTCCCGGCGTCCCAGCGCGCGGAGAGCATCGTGACCGCGGCCAGGCGGGCGGTGGCCGATCTCGTCGGTGCCGATCCGGCCGGTGTCGTGCTCGGTTCGAGCGCGGCTGTGCTGTTGCGCCGGCTCGTCGACGCCCTGTCCGAGCGCTGGACCTTGGGCGACGAGGTGGTGGTCTCGCGCCTCGACGAGCAGACCAACATCGCGCCGTGGACGCACGGCGCGAAACGCGTCGGCGCGGTCGTGCGCTGGGCCGAGATCGACATCGAGAACTGCGAGCTGCCGGCCTGGCAGTACGAGAACCTGGTCAACGCCCGCACGAAGGCGGTCGCCGTCACCGCCGCGTCGGGCGCGGTCGGCACCCGGCCCGACGTGCCCACGATCGCCGAGTTCGCCAAGCGCGTCGGCGCGCTGGTGGTCGTCGACGCGACCGCCGCGGCGCCGTTCCTGCCGCTGGACATGAACGCGCTCGGCGCGGACGTGCTCGTGGTGTCCGCGCAGGCCTGGGGCGGCCCGGCCGTCGGCGCCCTCGTCTTCCGCGACCCCGACCTGCTGGAGCGGCTCCCGTCCGCCTCGCTCGACCCCGGCGCACGCGGCCCCGCCCGGCTGGAGCTGGGCCCGCACGCGTACCCGTTGCTCGCCGGGCTCGTCGCGTCGATCGACTACCTCGCCGGCCTGGACGACGCGGCCACCGGCTCCCGCCGGGAGCGGCTGGTGACCTCGCTCGGCTCGGCGAAGTCGTACCACGCCGGGCTGCTCGCCCAGCTCAGCACCGAACTGCGCGCGCTGCGGCACGTCATGGTCATCGGCGACGCGATGCGCCGCATCCCCGCGCTGGCGTTCACCGTCATGGGCAAGAAGGCGCCGGAGGTCGCGGAGTACCTGGCCTCGCAGGGCCTGTGCGCGTTCGCCGACCTCGGCACCAGCGGCGTGTTCGCCGCGCTCGGCGTCGGAGAGGTGGGCGGCGCGGTGCGGATAGCGCTCGCCCACTACTCCAACGTCTTCGAGGTCAACCAGCTGGTGCGGGTGCTGGAAGAACTGCGTTAGCCGCGGACCGAGAGCAGCACCTTGCCGAACACGCCGCCCTCCTCGAGGGCCTGGTGCGCCTTGCCCGCCTCCGACATCGGCACGACCTGACCGATCACCGGACGGACCGCGCCCTCGGCGACCAGCGGCCACAGCCGTTCCCGCACGTCCGCGACGATGCGGCTCTTGTCGTCCACCGGCCGCGCGCGCAGCGTGGTCCCGGCGACGCTGGCGCGCTTCGCCATCAGCTTGCCGATGTTCAGCTCGCCCTTCACGCCGCCCTGCATCCCGATGATCACCAGGCGGCCGTTCGTCTTCAGCGCGCTGACGTTGCGGTCCAGGTACTTCGCGCCCATGTTGTCGAGGATGACGTCGGCGCCGCCGGTCTCGTCGCGGAGGACCTCGACGAAGTCCTGCTCCTTGTAGTTGATCGCGATGTCGGCGCCGAGCTGGCGGCAGCGGTCCAGCCGGTCGGCCGAGCCGGCGGTGACCGCGACCGTCGCGCCGAGTGCCTTGCCCACCTGGATCGCGTGCGTGCCGATGCCGCCTGCGCCGCCGTGCACGAGCAGCACCTCGCCCTCGGCCAGGTTCGCGTGCATCACCACGTTCGACCACACGGTGCAGGCGACCTCGGGCAGGCCGGCGCTGGTGATGAGGTCGACCTCGCCGGGCACCGGCAGCAGTTGACCGGCCGGCACGACGACGCGTTCGGCGTAACCGCCACCGGCGAGCAGCGCGCACACCTCGTCGCCGACCTGCCAGCCCTCGACGCCCTCGCCGAGCTCGGCGACCGTGCCCGAGCACTCGAGCCCGAGGATGTCGCTCGCCCCGGGCGGCGGCGGGTAGTTGCCTTGGCGCTGCAGCAGATCGGCCCGGTTCACCGCGCTCGCCGCGACGTCGAGCAGGACCTCGCCGGGGCCCGGCCGCGGATCGGGAACCTCGACCCACTCCAGGTTGTCCGGGCCGCCGGGTTCACGGAGCTTGATCGCATGCATGTGCCCGACCCTATTGCCGGGGTACACCGAATGCACGATTGACCTCCACGCGGATCGGGACAAAAGTGACTCCTCATGTCACTTCGGCCGAAGAGATCCTTCGCCGCCCTGGTGCTGACCGCCGCATTGGCGACGGCCGCCACCCCGGCCGCGATCGCAGCCCCGTCCCCGTTACCCGACCAGCTCGTCAAGAAGACCGACGTGGGTGCCATCAACCGGCACCTGATCGCGTTGCAGCGCATCGCCGACCGCAACGACGGCAACCGCGCCGCAGGCACCGACGGGCACGCCGCCTCCGCCGAGTACATCGCGGGCAAGCTCGAAGCCGCCGGTTATTCGGTGACGCGGCAGGAGTTCCCGTTCATCTTCACCGAGACGATCGAGGAGAAGCTGACGGTCAACGGCGCCGACGTGCCGATCACCGTCATGACGTACACGGTGTCCACGCCGGAGGGCGGGATCACCGCCCCGCTGGCCGTGGTGCCGGTCGACGCCACGCCCGGTTGCGAGGTCACCGACTACACCGGCGTGGCCGGCCGGATCGTGCTGGTGTCGCGCGGCGCGTGCCCGTTCGCGCAGAAGCAGGCAGCCGCCGCGGACGCGGGCGCGATCGCGGCGATCATCTACAACAACGAGGCCGGCCCGCTGAACGGAACTCTGGGCGACCCGGCGGCGGCGCGGATCCCGACCGGTGGCATCTCGCAGGCCGACGGGCAGGCGCTGTCCGGGCAGAACGGCGCGACGGTGACGCTGGACCTGCGGGAGTTCCAGGAGCCGCGCACGTCCTACAACGTCATCGCCGAAACGAAGACCGGCCGCAAGGACAACGTCGTGATGGCCGGCGCGCACCTGGACAGCGTTCCGGAGGGCCCCGGCATCAACGACAACGGCACCGGTTCGGCGGCGCTGCTGGAGATCGCGTTGCAGCTCGGCGGAAAGCCGAAGGTCGAGAACGCGGTGCGGTTCGCGTGGTGGAGCGCCGAGGAGTTCGGCCTGGTCGGCTCCACGCACTACGTCGATTCGCTGAGCTTCGAGCAGCAGCTGGACATCGCGCTGTACCTGAACTTCGACATGATCGGCTCGCCGAACGCGGCGTACTTCGCTTACGACGGCGACGATTCCGACGGTGTCGGCGCCGGCCCCGGCCCGTACGGCTCGGCGCAGATCGAGGCCGAGCTGACCGGGTACCTGAACGCGCGCGGCGTGCCGACGGAGGGCACGGACTTCGACGGCCGCTCGGACTACGGCGAGTTCATCGCGGTGGGGATTCCGGCGGGCGGCCTGTTCACGGGCGCGGAGGACGTGAAAACCCCCGAGCAGGCGGCGAAGTGGGGCGGCCAGGCGGGCGTGGCGTACGACCCGTGCTACCACCAGGCGTGCGACAACCTCGGCAACGTCGACCGGGTGGCGCTGGACCGCAACGCGGACGCGATCGCCTGGACGCTGGGCACGTTCGCGCTGAGCACGGAGTCGGTCAACGGGGTCGCGCCCGGCAAGGCGGCGGTGAAGCCGCACCGCGCTCCCGCCGGCGAGGCGAGGGCGCTGGCCGCGGCGTGACGCGTGCGCTCCGCCCGGCCGTGCGCCGGGCGGAGCCCGTGGCGCGTCAGCCCAGGTTGTTGGTCCCGAAGGTGTCGCACCGGGCGGGGTCGCCGGTCTGGAAGCCGGTGGTGAACCACCGTTCCCGCTGGGCGGACGTGCCGTGCGAGAACTGGGACTCGTCCACCTGGCCGCCGCCGAGGTTGGACTGGATGTAGTCGTCCCCGATGCGGGACGCGGTGTCCAGGGCGCGGTCGATGTCGTCCTGGGTGACCTCGGTGATCAGCGGCCGCCCGGTCGACGACGGCGTGGTCGTCGCGTGGTTGGCCCACACGCCGGCGTAGCAGTCGGCCTGCAGTTCGAGCCGCACGGAACCGGAGGTCGGCCCGGTCTCGTTGCCGACGCGCCGGGACGTGCCGAGCAGGTTCTGCACGTGGTGGCCGTACTCGTGGGCGAGCACGTAGGCCTCGGCGAACGTGCCGCCCTGCGCGCCGAAGCGGGTCTGCAGCTCCTGGTAGAAGGACAGGTCGATGTAGACCTCGGAGTCGGCGGGGCAGTAGAACGGGCCGACGTCGGAGGTGGCGCTGCCGCAGCCGGTGCGCACGCCGCCGCTGAAGAAGTTCGTCTGCGCGGTGCGGTAGGTGCGGCCGGAGCGGGCGAACTGGTCGCTCCAGTAGTCCTGGATGGAGTTGACGATGGCGACGATCGCGCAGTCGTGGTTGGAGTTGGCGTCCGCGCCGGTGCGGCACTCCTGCGCCAGCGACCCGTTGCTGACCTGCTGACCGGCGCCGAGTTCGCCGAGGCTGCCCGCGCCGCTCGGGCTGACCCCGCCGATCTGGGAGAGCACGAAGTAGATGATCACGCCGACGATGCCGAGCCCGCCGCCGCCGAGCGCCACCCGGCTCCCGATGCCGCCACCGCCGCCGCGGAGGTCGTCGACCTCGGACGTGTCCAGCCCGGCGCCTTCGTCAAACCTCACCGCGTACTCCCTCACAAAAGCCTGGGTGCGGACTCCGCGAGTCCGCACCCAGGATTACCGAGGTTGTCAATTGTAATCAGCGGCTGACCACGTCGCGGGCCGGCGAGGAACTCTGCTGTGCGGACACGGAGACCGCACTGAAGCAGGTTCGAGTTCGCCGTTGTGCGCAAGCGATGGTCGAGGCGCATCGAGATGGAAACCCGTTGCTGCTCACAGTCACAGCCGGACTGGGTTCACCGCATCCCGGCTGTGGGTCCACAGCTGCATCCGGTAGTCAACCGCGAGGAACTTCTCGTCATTGAACCACCTGACCCTCTCCCGGCGGACGGCCCGACGGGCCACACCCGGGTAGTGCGTCCCCGGTCCGGTGACCGATCCACCGTTGTCTCCAAGCATGCGCCTGTGGGCGCGAATCCTCAACCGGTGCGCCGTCCCTCGTTGGTTGGTAATCGCAGTTCGGCGCTACTGTTCCGGACATGGGTGAAGTCCGGTGGCTGAGCGAGCCGGAGATGTCGGCGTGGCGCGCGTACATCGTCGCCACGCTGCGGCTCCGCCAGCGGCTGCACCGGGAGCTGGCCGCCGCGCACGACGTGTCCCTGACGGACTACGAGGTGCTGGTGTGCCTGGAGATGGCGCCGGAGCGGCGGATGCGGATGTCCGAGCTGGCGACCACGATGGGGTCCACGAAGAGCCGGCTGTCGCACCAGATAGCGCGCATGGAGGCCGCGGGGCTGGCCCGCCGCGCCCCGGACCCGGACGACAAGCGGGGAGTGGTGGCGGAACTGACCCCCGGCGGCGAGGCACTGCTGAAGGAGGCGGCGCCCACGCACGTGGAGGGCGTGCGGGCCCACCTGATCGATTTGATGACCCCGGAGGAGCAGTCGGTGCTCGCGAGGGTCTTCTCCCGGGTCGACGAACACCTCGAAGGCCTGGGCGGCTGAGCCGCTACCCTGAGCCTCAGGGAAGCGTGGCAGAGCGGCCGAATGCACTCGCCTTGAAAGCGAGCGTGGGGCAACCCACCGGGGGTTCAAATCCCTCCGCTTCCGCTTCTGTCGACAGGCACTATGCCGGGTGACGCCGCCCCGGCGTAGGCCTGCGCGCGCCTTCACACCTGGTAGCTGAGGTCCGTCGCGGTGAGGGAGCTGGGGCGCAGTCGGAGCCAGACCGTTCCCCGCTCGGCCGGGTCGTCGTGGAGGTACCGCCGGAACCGCTCGTCCCAGCGGGTTTCGTCGGCTCCCAGGTAGCGGCTGAGCTTGCGACGCCCCCTCGGGACGTCGAACGGCAGCACTTCGGCCTTCCCGCGCGCGATCACTTGCCGGACCTCGCCGGTCCCGATGTCGCACACACCGATGGCGACAGCGACAGCGGGATCGGCTTTGACGCGGCCGAGCAGTTTCGTCCACGGGCCGGTCAGGATCCACAGCGCTTCGTCTTCCCAGAGGTACCAGGTAGGTCGCACCGTCGGCCCGCTGGTGGCGACGTGAGCGGTGAGCGGCCGCGCGAGAAAGGCGTCGATGTCGAAGTCGGGCTCGGTCATCCGCGCGTCCTCACTTCGCCGGTCGCCAGAGCAGCGCCACTCCGTGCCCGGGCAGCAGCCAGGACCGCACGTCCAGATCGCTCAGCTCCTCCGGCGTCAGCCACCGCGCCGACGCCGTGTTGGACCGGAACGTGAACGGCACCACCCGGAATTCGAACGCGTCCCCGCCCTCGATGTCCAGCTCCTTGGCGGACATGGAGATCCGTTCGACGTAGCACGGGTACGGCGCCTGCCAGTAGCAGTAGCCGTCGTCGATGCGTTGCAGCGCGGTCGCCCGCATCGACAGGCGCTCGATCGCGGCCACCGTGTGGTCGTCGCCGGCGATGTCGGACAGGTCGCACTCGAAGATGCGCAGGTCGGCGAGGTGGTCGAGGGTGTTCTGGCGGGGGAGCGGGCCCATGTTGGTGCGGAAGAACGTCAGGTAGTCGGCCCACTGCTGGTACTTCACCTCGCGCAGTTCCAGCTTGCTCGACGACGCCACGTGGTGCCTGCCCTCGCCGTCGAGGTACTCGATCCGCAGCCGCACGGACGGCAGCATGTCGTCCACCGAACTCTCGAACAGCGAGCTGTCCGGCACGAACCACAGCTCGAACAGCGGCAGCTGGCATCCGGCGCTGATGGAGTCGCGCAGCAGCGCGTTGCACGTCGCGAAGATGATGAACCGGTCGACGTGCACGTTTTTCTTGAAGCTGTAGGTCACCGCGGTCGTCAGGTGGTAGATCTCGTGGTCCACCGCGCTCAGCTCGAACGTCACGCCGGTGTGGGTGCTGATCGTCAGGTCCCCGCCGAGCGGGCGCAGCCCCTCGCCGCCCAGCACGCCCGTGACCACGTCCCGGTTGGCTTCGTTGTCGCCGTAGATCGAGTGCAGGAAGGTCTCCATGACCTGCTGGGGGAGCAGCGCCTCGACGATCCGCGGGCCGGAGATCCGCGCCATCTCGGTCACCAGCCAGGGGTGCACGAACAGCTCGTACCCGCCGATCGCCGCGCCCGCCACGACGACCAGCGGGAACACCGCTTCCAGGACGTCGTGCAGGGCGGTCGGCCACCCGGGCGCAGCCCGCCAGGACACGACCGTGAGCAGCGCGGCGACACCGGCGAGGACCAGGACGAACGCGAGACGAAGGACCGCCGGGCGTGGTTTCGGGCGCGTATCGACACCAGGCCGCTGTTTCTCCCCAGCTGTCACAGCCTCTCCGCCCGGTCCGAGAGAACCCATGATCGGCGGAGAGGCCGCGACGGCGAAAGCGGCCGATAGGCTTAATTCACTCCCGGTGCCAGCGTGGCTCGTCCTCCAGCGCGTACGTCGTGAGCGTGGCCCGCTCGCCGGGCGGGGTGCCGGTCTGCGCCACCAGGTCGCTGTACAGGCCGAGCAGGTGCGTGGCCATCGCCGCGCGGGCGCCGCCCTCGTCGCGGCGCTTGAGGAACCACGTGACCTGGTTGTGGTCGTTCGCGGAGCGGACGTGCACCTCGGAGCTGCCGTAGCTGTTGCGGCGGTAACCGCGCAGCTGGGGCACCAGCGACCGGTACAGCTGGTCCAGCAGTTCGTTGTGGCTGGCCCGCACCACCGCCGAGTGGAAGTCCTCGTCGGTCTGCAGCAGTTCGTCCTTGTCGTCGATGGACGCGGACTGGTGCAGCTTCGCCAGCTTCGCGATGTCGTCCAGCTCGCCCTGGGTCGCGCGGGTCGCGGCCAGGCTCGCCGCGGTCGCCTCCAGCGCGATCCGGACCTCCATCAGGTCCGCGTCGCTCACCCGACGGTCGAACACCAGCGGCTCGTCGTGCTCGGACACGTCGGTCGACCGGACGTACCAGCCGCGGCCCCGCATCACCTCGACCACGCCCTGGAGCTGGAGCCGCTGCAGCGCGGTGCGCAGCGAACTGCGGGCCACCGCCATCCGCTGAGCCAGTTCCGGTTCCGTCGGCAGCCGGTCGCCCGCCTTGAACTTGCCGCTGCGGATCAGCGACCTGATCTTGTCCTCGATCAGTTCGGGCAGCGGCTTGCGCGTGTTCGGTGAGAGAGCCCAGCTCTCGTCATCCATCGTCAACCTCTCGCGAGCTCTTGGGTCCCCGAGCTTCCGAAGACCATAACGCCAAGCTGATGCCAGACGCAAGTTGTCTGTCAGGTGTAGTCACTTGACAGACAACCGACAGCGCCGCGATCATACAACTGCCATCGAAGGTGAGCGGGCGGGCCACCAGCCGGGCCGCCACCTGGCCAGTGAGGAGGTGTTCGCTGTGAACTCGGAATCTCTGTTCGCTGTGATTTTCTTGGTAGCTCTCGGGGTGACCATCATCGGGTGGCGAACGGTCATCGTGATGACCCTGACGGCGGGTTTCGTTCTGGCGGTGCTGGGGTTCGCGCAGCTCGTCTCGTTCCTCGGAACGGGCGCGTAAGCGCGGACGACAGGGGGCGGCTCCGTCTGTTGTCTGACAGCCGCCCCCGGTGTGGGGGCCAGACCGCCTGGTTGTACTCTCGCGCGGTCCTTGGCTGTTCCCCTCCTAGCGGAAGAAGCCGGCGCTCGGATGTACTCCAGACCTGCCTGGCCGGATGCCACCACCGTGCACGCGGCGCTGGCGCCCGCCCACGCGGTGATCGAGGAGCGTCGCGCGCTGTACCGGCTGGGGCTCGATCTCCTGGCTCCCGGCCACGACTCGGTTCCGGTCGCGCAGCTCGACAACCCCCTGTTCCGCTTCCGGATCGGGGAGGCACTCGCCGGCCGTCTGCCCTACGTGGACGCCGACGACGAACTCGGTCCGATCACGACCGAACTGCCGGCCGGCCCGGTCTCGATCCGGGTGGCCACCGCCGCCGAGGCCAATGACCACCTCGCCGAGGCGATGCGGGTGATCCAGACGCAGAGCCTGCCCGGTCGCCGCCCGCCGCGGCTGCTGACCGGCGACGACGAAGCGCTGGCCACCGTGGCCGCCGGTCTGCGCAAGGTCCGCGAGATCAGCCCGGCGCTGGCCGACGACCTGCTCGCGCACGTCGGCCTGCTGGTGGTCCTCGACCCGGCGACCTCCGGCGGCCTGATCTCCGCGTCGTCGCGGCTCTTCCCCGGACTGGTCCTGATCGACCGGCCGTCGTCGCCCTACGAGGTCGCCGAGGCGATCATCCACGAAGGCGCGCACGTCAAGCTGTTCGACTTCGCCATCACGCGGAGCTTCCTCGGCGCCGATCCCGCGCAGGGCCGGGTCTTCCGGCCGTCCTGGTCGTCGGCCGCGTGGCCGGTGGAGCAGGTCATCGCCGCGTTCCACGCCTACACCTGCCTCGCCCAGTTCGCCCAGGACGTGGAGCGGCACGGGGAAACGTCGCGGCTCGGCCCGGATTCCCTGCTGCCCCGCGCTCGTGAGCGCGCGACCGAAATCGGCCGCTGGCTGCTCGGTGAAGAGGACGCGCTGGAATTCGACGCCAGGTGGCTCCTGCACACCTTGATGTGTGATGAGACTGGACCCGAACAACTGTCTCCGGTCACCCGTCCGGTGCCGCCCGGCCACTACGCGCTGGACCCGCTGCTGCGGCTCGCCCGGATGGAGGCCACCGGCCGGGTGCTCGCCGGCCGTCCCGGCGACCCACCGGAATTGCACTGGCTCGACGGGGGAGCGGCTGATCTGGTCGTCGAGCTTAGTCAGGCCCCGGCGGGGAAGTCCCTGTCGGAAATCGGTGCCGAACGTGCGACAGTCCTCGGCGCGCTGGTGGAAGCGACCTTGGTTCGTGCCACCCCGCGCGGAGGAGTACTGTCCTCTTCGGACGGAACATTTGCGTCGGAAGGAAACTGATGTCAGTCCAGTGGGACCCTCGCCGGAGACACGAAAACCGGCCCGGCGAAACGATGGCTCCCCGGCCGGAAAACGGGGTTGTTTCCCCGAATCCGGGCCTCGGCCGTCAGCCTTACGGTCAGCCGATCACGCGAGTGGATTTCTTCCGCCGCATGCCCACCGGCGGCACCGCCTACCTCAAGCCCGCCGACTCCAACGACGACTGAACCGGCCGGGCTCGTCAACCAGGCGAGCCCACAGCCTCGTGACGAACGGCCTCAGATCGTCCCGTTCGCCATCGCTTCGCAGCTGCGCAACACGACTGCCGCGGCGCGACGCTCCCCGGCGCTCAGCTCCGGGTTCTCCGCCTGGTCCCGCCACCGGCGCACCGCGGGCAACACCTGATCCGGCCCGAGCCGCGCGGCTCGGGAAGTTCCGCCGGCGCCGAGCAATCTCAGGGCTTCCGCTTTCAGCTCCGCCGAAAAAGACGTCCGTCCGGTTTGCAGCGCGGCCACCAGCCGCAGCTCCCGGAAATCGTGGGCGCCCGCCAGCAACCGCTCCAGTTCGGCGGCCAGCCCGGCCGCGGCGGGGCGCGGTTCCATGCGCAGCACCACTTCCAGCCCGATCAACGCAGACCGCGCCTTGAGCACGTCCCGCCGCGCCACGAAGTACCCGTCGATCGCCTCACGCAGGTCGGCCAGGCCGCTGCGCGGCACGAGCTGACCAGCCAACGCCGGCAACGTGTCGGCACCGCGGCGGATCAACGTCAACGCCAGCCGCACGCCGAAGATCCCGAACCGCGCGAGCAGCGTGGCGCGGTCGGACGCGGCCACCGGCGCCGGGAACTCCGCCGCCGCGAAGCGGTCCGCCGACAGCAACCGCGGTTCCAGCTCCTCCCGCGGCACGGCTGCGAGCGCGCGCAGCACCGCGAACTCCGGCTCGGTCAGGGTGCGCGCCGCCGCGGCGAGCAGCCCGGCCACCGGCACGACGTCCTGGCACAGCCCGGCGACCTCCGGCGCGACCCGGTACCGGCGCGCGACCTGCCGTGCCGAAATGACGGCGTCCACCCGTCCGCCACCGAGTTCGTCCGCCCGCGACAACACGATCAGCGCGTTGACGGCCGCCGCCCGCGCGACCGGGTGGTCCTGCAGCGTGTGCAGGAAGGACAGATCGGCTCCGGACGGGCGCCGCACGAGGTAGAGGACCGCGTCGGCGTCCATGCAGATCCCCTCGATCGTGCTGGGCGCCGCGCCGCCGTCGATCGCCGGGGTGTCCATCAGCATCAGCTCGTCCTGCGACCGACCCGGCGAGGTGCGAAACCAGGTCATCTCGCCCTGCGGCTGCTCCCCGGCCAGCGCGGCGAGCAGCGTCGACCGGCCCGATCCACGCGGGCCCACGACCGCCAGCCGCAGCGGGTCGTCGAACCGGGTGAGCTGGCGCTGCAGCCAGCTCGTCGCCCGCGGGCTGTCCTGGTAGACGTCGAGGGCCTCCTGCAGGACCGCGTGCGTCCTCGCGGCCAGGCTCACGCCGTGATCCCCCGCTGGGTGGGCAGCTGCGCCGGGGTGGCCAGGGCCTGGGCGCGGCGGCGCAGCACGTTCAGCTCCTCCATCATCCGCCGGATCTCGTTCGCCCGGACCGTGCGGCGGGTCGTGTCGTCGTCGATGGCCTGCTTGAACGTCTTCGCGGTCGCGCTGATCTCGCCACGCAGCTCGTCGGCCACGCCGTTGAGCCGGTCACGCAGCGCGCGGTGGATCTGTCGCGCGGTGTCCTTGCTGTGCTTGCCGTAGCGCAGGAAGAAGTCGTCGACGTACCGATGCGCGGCGGTCTTCGCGGCGTGCTGGCGCCGCTTGAGCCGGTTGCCGCGCTCCTCGAAGACGCTCTTCGCGCCGAAGGCGGCGCCCGCGCCGAGCGAGATCGGGTTGATCAGCGGCAGGCCCGCGATCGTGGTCGCGAGGCCGAACATCAGCAGACCGCTGTACGACCCGCGCATCCCGACGAACAGCTTCTGCCCCACGCTGAACCGCTCGACCCGCGGCATCCGCAGGTCCCCGACCGCGTCACCGGGCACCTCGCGCGGCAGCGAGTCGGGCAGCGCGTCCTCGCGGTGCGGCGCGACCTGCCGCGCGATCTTGCGGGCGATCCACTCGAACCGGTCGAGCAGCCACTCCGAGTTCGTCTCCGCGACCGTGGTCAGGTTCTCCCGCAGCCACTCCTCGAACTCGGGCCACGTCTTCGCCGGGTCGGCGGTTTCGAAGTACTCGTCGACCTCGACCAGGATCTTGCGCGTCCGGTCACGCAGGTCGAACTCGACGTCCGAGATCAGGTCGGACACCTCGTCGGACAGCAGCGTCTGCCAGCGGTTCGCGTCCCGCTGCAGCTTCTCCAGGCGCCGCCCGGCGGCGTGCCACCGCGCGACCGCGTCGCCGTTGTCCGGCTGCTGCGTCGCGGCGAACTCCTCGGTCAGTTCGTTCTGCAGCGCCTCGACGGTGGTCGTGCTCAGGGCGGCGACCGAGCGCCGGGCCAGCAGGTCCGCCTGCCCTGGCAGGTCCTGGTGCAGGCACTTGACCAGCTCGCCGAACCCGGACTCGGCGTTCAGCGCCTGGTCGCCGGTGCGGGCCGCGGCCAGCCGCAGCGCGGCGGACACCGGGATCAGCGACGCCATCAGCCCGCGCTGGTCGAGCCGGTTGCGGTTGCGCTGCGCGACCGTCCGCCACCCGGGCACCAGGTCGATCTTGGTGAGCACCACGAGCACCGTCGGGCACAGCCGGACGACCTGCTCGAGCAGCTGGATCTCCGACGCCGACAGCTCGCTCGTCGCGTCGGTGGCCATCAGCACCGCGTCCGCGGAGTCGACGGTCTCCATCGCCGCCCGCGGCGGGGTGTCGACCAGCGCCAGCCCGCCGGCGAGCAGCGCGCGGGGCAGGCCCACCTCGGCCCGGACGACCGGTGGACCGCTCACAGCGACCGCTTCCCGATTGGCCTGGCCGGTCACCGACTCCACCGGCACCGGCTGCCGCGCCGGGCCTTCGATGGCCCGCGGGCCGGCCGTGACGACGGCCGCCGTCGGCGTCTCGGCGTGCGTCACGACGGCCGGGACCGTGGTCGTGGCGTCCTCGCCGACCGCGCACACCGGGGCGTTGACCAGCGCGTTCACCAGCTGGCTCTTGCCCTGGCCGGTCTCCCCGATCACGACGACCCGCAGCTTCTCGTCGAGCAGCTGGGCTCTGCGTCTGCGGATGCGATCGGCCAGGTCCGGGCGCCGTTGGGTGGCGCAGACGTGGGCGGTGTCGTCCAGTACGTCGAGCCAGGGTGGTGCGAGCACGCGGAGGAGTGTGCCGTGTCGTGACCAAAACGTGAAGCGGCGGGGTCCGTTCTGAGACGAACCCCGCCGCTTCATCGGTGAGTGGTAGCCGCGCCGTTGCGGCTACCGGTCAGTGCCCCAGGGGCAGGTCGCCGTGCAGGTTGTCGAGGTCGGCGGCCTCGGGCAGCGGCGCGTGGTTGAGCGGGCCGAGCGTGTCGACCAGCGGGCTGTCGGTCACGGACACGACCTCCTTGACCGGGTCCGTGGTCAGCGCGTGCTCGACGTGGTTGGTGACCTCCGGCAGCGGGTTCGCGACCGGCAGGTGCGGCAGGCCCTGCGGCAGCTCGGCGCCGAAGTGGACCGGCAGGTCGCCGGGCGCCTCGGCCGGGATCTCGGCCGGGACGGCGGCGGGCAGCACGGCCGGCACGCCGGGGGCGGCGGGCAGGTCGGCGGCGAGGTCCGCGGCCTGGTGGCCACCGTCGGAGATCGCGGTGCCCGCCTGGGCGCCGGCGTTGGTGACCAGGTCACCGGCCTGCGCGCCACCCAGCGTCAGGTACTCGCCGAGGGTGGCCGAGTTCTGCGCGACACCGCCGCCGACCAGGTCACCGCCGATCGAGATGTAGTCGGCGATCGTGCCGGCGGCCGGCTCGGCGCGGCCGAGGACGTCCGAGTCGAGCGAACCGGCCAGGTCGCCGGCCTCGTCGAAGCTCGGGACGTCGGCGGGGGTGCCGTCCACGCCGAGGGTGTAGGTGCCCAGGGCCGAGTCGGTGCGGGCGCCCGCGAGGACGGCGTCCTCACCGGCGGTCAGGCCGCCCTGCAGCTCACCCTCGTTGTTCTCGACGGCGAAGCCGCCGGTGAAGCCCTCGGTGCTGCCGGCGGCGCTGCCGATGAAGGCGCCCGCCGGGGTGCCCGCGGTGCCGGCGACACCGGCGCCCTCCTTGGCGGCGGCGGCCGCGGCGGCGCCCTCGGCCAGCTCACCCTCGTAGGACACGGTGGTGGCGTAGCCGTCCTCGGAGCCCGCGCTGGCGGTGTCGACGCGGCCGACGGCCGGGATGTCCAGGTCGGGAGCGGTGAACGGCTTGTCGCCCAGCGACGGGGCGGCCACCGGCAGCGAGCCCAGCGTGTCGAAGTCGACGGGCAGGTCGCCGGTCTCCGGCAGCTCGGTCAGGCCGACGGCCTCGCCGAGGGCGGCGACGTCCTCGGTGCCCACCGGCAGGGAACCGGCGTCGAGGGGCAGCGCGCTGGTGTCGAGGGGCAGGCCGCTCCCGTCGACCGGCAGGGCGGTCAGCTCGCTCGGCACGTCGGCGCGCTCGGCGCCCACGGTCGGCAGCGAGGGCAGCTCACCCAGGGCGGGCAGCTGGACCGGGAGCCCGGGCAGCGAGCCCTGCAGGCCCTCGACCTCGGGCAGCCCGACCGGCAGCTCGCCGAGCTCGGGGGCCGCGCCGGTGAGCGCCTCGGTCGGCAGGTCGTTGCGCGCGTCCAGCGGGAGGCCGTCGACGGCGGGCGGCTGCAGCGGCAGGTCGCTCAGCTCGGGCAGCTCGACGGGGATGTCACCCAGCTCGGGCAGCTCGACCGGCAGCGCGTCGGTGGGCAGGCTGTCCGTGGGCAGCGCGTCCAGCGGCAGCTGGTCCACCGGCAGCGCGTTGACCGGCAGGTCCTGGCGGACCGGGACGTCGAGCGGCAGGCCGTCGACGGCGGGGACGTCCAGCGGCAGGTCGCCCAGCGCGGGCAGCTCCACCGGCAGGTCGCCCAGCAGCTCGCCACCGAGCGGCAGGGCCGACGTGTCGAGCGGCAGGGCCGAGGTGTCGAGCGGCAGGGCCGAGGTGTCGAGCGGCAGGGCCGAGGTGTCGACGGGCAGGTCGGCGCGGGCCGGGACGTCCAGGGGCAGCTCGGGAGCCTCGACCGGCAGCGCGTCGGCCGCGTCCGCGACGGCCTGCAGCTGGGCGATGGCGCCCTGCAGGTCGGTCACGTCGGCGTCGAGCGGCAGCGCGGACAGGGCGTCGGCCAGCGGCGCGGGCGCGTAGTCGGCGACCAGCGGGGCGACTTCCTGGATGTCCTGCGGCGTGACGTCGCTCAAGCCGGCGGCGGCGAGCGCGCTGGTCGGGTCGGCGGCGAACGCCGACCGGGCAGCCTCGTCGTTCAGCAGGGTGAGCACGAACTCGTGCAGGTTCTGGGCGGGGAGAGACAAGGAATATCTCCGCGGATCTCGGGGGGTGAAAACGGACAAGGCGTCCAGGGTGCACCGCAGGACGCCTTGGCAGAACCTAGTGACCGTTCCGTTACCGAGGCATCGGGGATCGGTCCGCAACCTTCGGCGAGGCCATGGGGGCCACCGGTTAGGGGATTAGGGGATGTGACCCCAACGGGCGACTTTGGTACGAAGGGGCGACCCCGTGAGTGAGGATTCAACCCCTATGCGTCACGTTCTCGGCATCGACATCGGCAGCACCGGCATCGCCGCTGCCGTGTGCCGTGACGTGGGCGAACGCTGGTCGGAGCCGGTGGTCGTGCCTGGCGTCGAGTCGGTCGTGCACGTCGCTCCGGACGCGACGGTGTCGGTCGGCGCGGAGGCGGTGCGGCGGTCGGTCGTGGAACCCGACCGGGTGGCGCGTGGTTTCCTGCGCCGGGTCGGCGACGACGTTCCGTTCCTCCTCGGTGACGAGCTGTACACGGCCGAGGCGCTCACGGCCGCCGTCGCGGGGTGGGTCGTGGACCAGGTCGCCGCCGACGAGGGCGAGCCTGCCGAGCGCATCGCGATCACCCACCCGCCGTCCTGGGGCACCTACCGGCGCAAGCTGCTGCTGGACGCGCTGGCCGCGGCCGGCTTGCCGCCCGCGATGCTGTTGCCGACGCCGGTCGCCGCCGCGGAGGGGCACCTCGCGCGTGAGCGGATCGATCCGCAGACGCTCGTCGGCGTGTGCCGGATCGGCGGTGAGCACGCCGACCTCGCAGTGCTGCGCCGCGGAGCCACGACGTTCGAGCTGGTCACGCACGCCGAACCGGCCGAGCCGACGGCCGGGAAGACGCTCGACGACCTGCTGTTCGAGCACGTCCGTGAGCGCTGCGGCGACGTCGCGCCGTCGGCGTTGCGGCTGGTGTGCGCGGAGGCGAAGGAGCGGCTGTCGGCGTTGCCCGAGACCGAGATCGGGCCGGTCCGGGTGACGCGTGCGGAGTTCGACCGGCTGGCGCGGCCGGGCCTGCTCGCGACGCTCGAACCGCTGCGCCGGTACGAACGGCTGAGCGCCGTGCTGCTGGTCGGCGGCACGGCGGCGGTCCCGCTGCTGGCCGAAGTGGTCGCTGGGCTGACCGGCGGCCGGGTGGTCGCCGAGCCCGAGCCGGCGTCCGCGGTCGCGCGTGGGGCGGCGCTGGTCGCGCGGCTCGTGGAAGGCGCGGCGGTCGAGTCGACCGCGCTCGTACCCAAGGTGACCGGCTTCCCCGACCTGGAACCCGAAGACGTGTACGACGACGAACCCGTTCCGCCGCGGCCGCCCGTCGTACTGACCCCGCTCGAACCGCCCCGTCGCCGGTTCGCGCCCTCCCGCCGCGGCGGCTCCCGAAGCGAGGACGACGAGTGATCCTGCTGGACGAACCCACCGAGCGGGTCTGCGCGGCGATCAAATCCGGTCAGCTCGCGCCGGTCCGCCTCGCGATCGTGGCCCCTGGCGGCTACGGCAAGACCGCCGTGCTCGACCACCTCGCCGGCGCGCCCGGCGTGCGGCTGGTCGACGACGCCCACCTGCTCACCGACGCCGAACTGTCCGAAGTGGCCCGGCAGCTCGACGACGAGTCGGCCGGCCTGGTCATCGCGGCCCGTCCGCACCCGCGGCCCTCCGCGCTCAACCAGGTGCTCGGCCGTCTGACGGGACAGCTGGTGCTGCGGCCGTTCGACCGGCTGCGCACGGAGACGTTCCTGGCCAGGGCCGGGCGGCCGCTGGCGGTCGACGCGGTGCTGGCGCAAACCGGCGGCGTGCCGGGGTTCGTGCGCCTGCTGGCCGGTGGTGACGGTGAGCTGGTCGCGGCGTTCCGGCACGAGCTGGACCAGGCCGGCGAGGATTCGCTGTGCTACCTGCTCGCGGTCGAGGCCGGGGCCGATCCGGACCTGCTCGCCGCGTTGAAGCTGCCGGCGTCGACGGTCGAAGCGGTGCGCGCGACCGGGTACCTCGGGCCGGACGGCCGGTTGCTGCCGGTCGCCGCGCGGGCCCTGCGGGAGCTGGTGCCCGCGGACCGGCGGATCGCCTTGCGGCTGCGGCTGATCCGGCGGCAGCTCGACCGCAGCGGGCCGGTGCTGAGCCTGGTCCGGCCGTTGATCGGGACGGGCGTGACCGGGGCGGACGTCGCGACGGCGTTCGAGGTGGCCGCGGCCGAGGCGGCCGGCGATCCGGCGCTGGCCGCCCGGTTGTACGAGGCGGCGGTGCGGGCCGGGCGGCCGACGGCGGCGGTGGGCACGCGCTGGGCCGAGGCGGTCGCGCGGACCGGGGACTTCGACACGGCGCTGCAGCTGGCCGACCAGGTGATCGCCGCGGACGATGCAGTGGACCGGGCCGAGGGGGCGCAGGTCGCGGGCGCGGCGCTGGCGCACCGGGGCCAGCTGGCGCGCAGCGCGGAGCTGTTCCAGTGGTCCGACACGGCTGCGGCGCGCTGCTTCGCGGTGATCGGCCTGACCGGGTCCGGCCGGCTGGCGGAGGCGGAGAAGCTGCTCGGCAAGTCCGCTGTGGACGGTCCGCCGACGCTGCTCGCGGGCGCGGTGTCGTCGGCGGCTCGTGGTGTGCTGGAGTCGGTGACGGACCAGCCGACGGTGGCACTGTCCACTTTGATCCGTTCGGCGGAGATGCTGGAGCCGGTGTCGGACCGGGTGCTGCTGCCGGACAGCCCGGCGGCGCTGGGCGCGCTGGTCGCGTTGCACTCGGGTGAGGCGGCGATCGCCGAGCCGTTGCTGGAGCGGGCGGTGTCGTCGGGTGTGCTGGTGCCGCGGCACCGGTTGCTGCTGGCGTGGATCGCGATGCTGCGTGGCGACGAGGAGGGCGCGACGGCGCAGTTGCGGTCGGCGGGGGAGCAGTTGTCGCCGCGGGACTGGTTGTTCGCGGTCGGGTTGCGGGTCGGGCTGGCGCGCCGGTCGAGTGATCTGGCCGGGTTGCGGCGGATCTGGATCCAGGCGCGCGAGGCGGTGGTCCGGCACCCGGTCGACCTGTTCACGTTCCTGCCGTTCGGGGAGTTCGAGGTGGCTGCGGCGCGGCTGGGGGAGCGGGACCGGCTGGCGCCGCACCTGCGGCAGGCGCGGGAGTTGCTGGCCGGGCTGGGGAATCCGCCGTTGTGGGCGAGCGCGTTGCACTGGAGCGGCCTGCACGCGGCGGTGATCGCGGAGCAGCCGGAGGAGGCCGCCGCGCACGCCGCGGCGCTGTCGGAGGCGGCGTCGGCGGGCCCGTACTTCGCGACGATCGCCCGTGCGGCGCAGTGCTGGCTGGAGGTGCTGGGCGGCGAGGTCGACGCCGTGGCGGTCGAGACGGCGGCGCGTGACCTGCACGGGGTGGGCCTGTGCTGGGACGGCGCGCGGCTGGCCGGGCAGGCGGCGATCCGGACGTCCGACCGGAAGGCGATGGTGACCCTGCTGGACTGTGCCCGTGTGCTCCAGGGCCGGCCGGGCCGGGAGGCGGTGGAGCACACGGGCGGGGTGCGGCTGAGCGAGCGGGAGCGGCAGGTCGCGGAGCTCGTGGTCGCCGGGCTGACGTACAAGCAGATCGGTGACCGGCTGTTCATCTCGGCGAAGACGGTCGAGCACCACATGGCGCGGATGCGCCAGCGCCTGGGCGCAGGTAGCCGCGGTGAGCTGCTGGCCGAGCTGCGGGAGATCGTGCAGGTGGCGTCCTAGCGGACGACCTGCACGGTGTCCCCGGAAGCCAGGGTGCCAAAGAACTTCTGCGACGCACTCGGCGACAGGTGGATGCAGCCGTGCGAGTACTTGGACAGGCTGCCCTGGTGGAAGGCGATGCCGGGCTGGAAGAAGACCGAGTACGGCATGGGGGCGTCGAACTCGCGGCTGTGGTAGTCCTTGACCTTCGCGGAGACGCGGAAGGTGCCGACGGGGGTCGGGTCGCTGGCTGAGCCGGGCATGATCTGGACCGGGCCGTAGACGACTTCGCCGCCGCTGAGGAGCCACGCCTTCTTCGCGGAGAGGTCCACGCACGCGTCGACGGTGGCCGAGCAGGGCACCCCCGCCGGGGCGGCCTTGGCCTTGGTCGTCGTGCTGGTGGTCTTCTTCGAGGTGGAGGTCTTCGAGCTGCTCGACGGCGCGGGCGCGGAGCTGCTGGTGCTCGACGCGGGCGCAGCCGAGGTGGTGGTCACGGGCGGCGCGCTGGTGGTGGGGGCAGCGCTGGTCACGGCGGTGGTCGCGGCGACCTGCTGCACGGCGGCCTGCTCAGAAGCGCCCCCACAAGCGCCGAGCACCAACGCGGCTGCCACGGCCGCCGCGGCCAGCACCATCTTCTTGACGGTCACTCGATTCCCCCAGCTTTTCGATTCGGCGTCTACAAGCGGATAGACGTGGTCCGCGGGGTGGTGGTTGAGCGCGACAGGTCACGATCTTGTTGCACCAGGTTTGAGGGGACGAACTTCACTCGGATGAGTGGTGGGGCGTTGCCTCAGGTGATTTGGTTCGGCCCCGGCCCCGGCCCCGGCCCGGCCCCGGCCCCGGCCCCGGCCCCGGCCCCAGTCACCGGCCACCGGCCACCGGCCACCAGCCACCGGCCGCACCCCAGCCTCTGCCCCTGCCACCAGCCCCTGCCCCTGCCCCTGCCCCTGCCCCTGCCACCAGCCCCTGCCCCTGCCCCTGCCACCGGCCCAGCCCCAGCCCCAGCACCAGCACCAGCCCCTGCTTCTGCCCCAGGCGACCGGCCACCGGCCACCGGCCCCAGGCGACCGGCCACCGGCCACCGGCCCCAGCCACCGGCCACGGCCGCAGGCCCGTCTCCGCCTGTGCCGGTACCTCCGTCTCAGCGTCTGCGTCTGCTTCTGCCTGTGCCTCCCCGTCCGGCGTCCGTGCCCGCTCCCTGCGTTGGGCACCCGACCCCACGTCCGCGCCCCGCACCCCGCGCCCCGCGCAGTTCACCCGAGCGCCTCGCGCCCACCCCAACACCCGCCGCCCGGAGCCTCGTACCCACCGCCTCGCGCCCCCATGGCCGGTGTCCCACGCCCTGTGCGGGTCGCGATGTGACCAGCGCCTCGCGGCCCAACGCCCCCACCTGGCGCTCCACGTCCGCCAGTCTCGCGTCGAGCGCCTGGCGCCGGCCGTCTCGTCCCCGGCGCCTCGCGTCCGCGTCTCAGGGCCAACGCTTCCCGGCCACGCCCAGGCCCGTTGAGCAGTGCCCGGCCTCCAGGCGCGTCCTCGGTGCGAGTCCCAACCCGCGGAAGCGCCGAGACCCTCAGCCCGCCGCTCGGGCACGATGGCCCCATGCGCTACGTCATCATCGGAGCGGGCGCGGTCGGCTCGACCGTCGCCGCTCAGCTGCAACTCGCCGGCCTTCCGGTCGTGCTCATCGCGCGCGGCGAGCACGGCGCCAAGATCCGCGAACAGGGGCTGCGGTACTTCCGGCCCACCGGCGAGCAGCTCGTGCGGGTACCCGTCGCCGGGAGCGCCGCCGACGTCGAACTGACCTCGTCGGACGTCCTCGTCGTGGCCACCAAGACCCAGGACACCGAGTCGGTCCTCCAAGAGTGGTCGTGGCGCCCGGCCGGCTCCGGCCTCGCCGCCGACCTGCCGGTCGTGATGCTGCAGAACGGCCTCGAGAACGAGCGCGCGGCACTGCGTCGTTTCGCCACCGTGTTCGGCGCGTCGCTGTGGATGCCGGTGTCCTACATCGACCCGGGTGAGGTGAGCGCCCAGGGCGCTGAACTGCCGGGCATCCTGTGGCTGGGGCAGTTCCCGTCCGGTGACGACCCGCGCCTCAGCGCGATCGCGGCCGACCTGCGCACAGCCGGCTTCGGCGTCCAGCTCGTGCCGGACCTGCTGCGCTGGAAGGCCGGCAAGCTCCTCGCCAACCTCGGCAACGCCGTCGACGCGCTCTTCGGGCACGACGAGCGCACCGCGTCGTTGAGCCGGGACCTGCGAGCCGAGGGACGTCGAGTGCTGGCCGCCGCAGGGATCGAACCGGTCGATCTACGCGAAGCGTCCGAAATAGACGCCTCAGCCGCGGACGCGGCCGAGATCCCTGGACGTCCACGCGCCGGCAGCTCCACCCGCCAGAGCCTGGCCCGAGGCGCCGGATCCGTCGAAGGCGATTACCTCAACGGCGAGATCGTCCTGCTCGGACGGTTGCACGGCGTCCCAACACCGTTCAACGCCGCGGTGCAGCGCCGCCTCGCGCTGGCCGCCTCGCGTGGCGAAGCGCCGGGTTCGGCCGACCCGGCGGAACTCGACCTGCCGCGGCCACCGGTCCTGATCACCGCCGACGAACTCCAGCGGCAGCTCGACTCGTCCGCCCCACCCGTCCTGCTGGACGTGCGCTGGGCACTGGGCGACCCGAACGGGCACCGCCACTACCTCGACGGCCACCTGCCGGGCGCGGTGTACGTGGACCTCGACACCGAACTGGCCGCGCCGCCGTCCCCCGCAGAGGGACGCCACCCCCTGCCAGACCTCGACGCGCTCCAAGCCGCCGCCCGCCGCTGGGGTATCCGCGAGGGCTCGTCCGTCGTCGTCTACGACAACAGCGGGAACCTGGCCGCCGCACGCGCCTGGTGGCTGCTCCGCTGGGCGGGCGTCGCGGACGTCCGGCTCCTCGACGGCGGACTCGCCGCGTGGGGCGACCGGCCTCTGGAAACCGGTTTCGGCCGGAACCCTGAGCCGGGCGACATCCTCCTCAAACCCGGTCACCTGCCCGTCCTCACCATCGACGAAGCAGCCGCGCTGCCTGGTAAGGGCACGCTGTTCGACGCCCGCGCCGGTGAGCGCTACCGGGGCGAGCAGGAGCCGATCGACCCGCGCGCCGGCCACGTCCCCGGTGCCATCAGCGCGCCGACCGGCGAGAACCTCACCACCGAGGGTCGGTTCCGCTCGCCCGAGCAGCTCGCCGCCCGCTTCCGCGAGCTCGGCGCAGCCGAAGGCCCGGTCGGGGTGTACTGCGGCTCTGGTGTGACGGCGGCTCACGAGATCGCGGCCCTCGCGATCGCCGGCATCGACGCGGCCTTGTACCCCGGTTCGTGGTCGCAGTGGTCGAACCAGCCCGACCGTCCCGCGGCGACCGGCCCGAACCCGTAGCGAAGCGACCACGTGCTGCCCGGGTCGGTTGCTTCACGCAGGGAGCCCAGCCCGGGCAGCGCGTGCCCGGACATGTCCACACTCACTTCTCACCACACGGTCGCGCACCTTCCTTCCTGGTAGTTGTAGACGTATGCGCTTGCGGCCGAGCACCTCGCACTGGGGAGCCTTCTCAGCCGGACTAGACGAAAACGGGCACCTTCAGGTCGCCGCGCACCCAGAAGACCCGGCGCCGTCACCGTTACTCGGCAACCTGCCGAGCGCCCTGACGGACCCCAACCGGATCGCGGCGCCGGCAATCCGACGGGGGTGGTTGGAGCGCGGGCCGGGGCCGGATCCGAAACGCGGTCACGAGGACTTCGTCGAGGTCAGCTGGGACGAGGCCCTTGATCTGCTCTCTGCCGAGCTCCGACGGGTCCGGGCCGACCACGGGAACGAGGCGATCTACGGCGGCTCCTACGGCTGGGCGAGCGCCGGCCGCTTTCACCACGCCCAGAGCCAGTTGCACCGGTTCCTCAACGCCTTCGGTGGTTTCACCTCCTCTCGCAACACCTACAGCAACGGCACCAGCTCGGTGGTGCTGCCGCACATCGTCGGCACCGCCAACGATGTCCTCCGCAATGGTTCGAGCTGGCCGACGATCGTGGCGAACACCGAACTACTCGTGGCGTTCGGCGGAGTCCCCGAGAAGAACGTCTTCGTCACACCCGGCGGAGTCACCCGGCACCACACACCCGGGTTCCTCGCCCAGCTCGCCGACCGCGACGTCGAGGTCGCCCTGATCAGCCCACTCCGCGCTGATCTCCCCCAGCGGCTGGCCGCGCGGTGGTATCCCATCCGCCCCGCGACGGACACCGCACTCATGCTCGCGCTCGCGCACACCCTCGCCGCGGAAGGGTTGCACGACCGCCACTTCCTCGACCGCTATTGCACCGGCTACGACGCGTTCGAGCGCTACCTCTTCGGCGCCGACGACGGAACTGTCAAGGATGCCGCCTGGGCCAGTGCCCTGACCGGCATCTCGGGCGCGGACATCGTCGACCTCGCCAAGCGCATGGCCACCCACCGCACCTTCATCACCGTCACCTGGAGCCTCCAGCGCATCGAGCACGGTGAGCAACCCGTGTGGGCCGCCATTGCCCTCGCCGCCATGCTCGGCCAGATCGGGCTGCCCGGGGGCGGCTTCGGGCACGGATACGGCTCCATGGGAGACAGCGGCGACATCGGCCCGAACTTCCAGGTGCCCTACCTGTCCCAGGGGATCAACCCGGTCAAGCAGTTCATCCCGGTTGCCCGGATCGCGGACATGCTCCTCAATCCCGGCACCCCCTACCAGTACGACGGCACCGAACGCACCTATCCGGACATCCGTCTCGTGTACTGGGCCGGTGGCAACCCCTTCCACCACCACCAGGACCTGAACCGCCTACGAAAAGCGTTCGCCCGTCCTGACACCGTCGTCGTGCACGAACCCTTCTGGACCGCCACCGCACGGCACGCCGACATCGTTCTGCCTACCACGACAGCACTGGAGCGTGAAGACTTCGGCTCCGGCCGCCGTGACACCCACCTCGTCGCGATGCACCGGATCGCCGAACCCCGCGGCCAGGCCAGGGACGACTACGCGATCCTCGCCGGACTGGCTGCCCGGCTGGGGATCGAGGAGCGGTTCACCGAGGGCCGCACGGCGCGCGAGTGGCTTGAGCACCTCTACGGCACCTGGCGGCAGCGCCTGGCCGGCAAGGAAATCTTCGTGCCGTCCTTCGAGGAATTCTGGGAAGAGGGCGGCTTCCGGTTGCCGAACACGGAGACCGACCGGACGCTCTGGGCCGACTTCCGGGCCGACCCCATAGCCAACCGGCTCGCGACCCCGAGCGGCCGGATCGAGATCGTCTCCGAGAAAGTGGCTTCGTTCGGTTACGACGACTGTCCTGGTCGTCCAGCCTGGCTGGAGCCCGTCGAGTGGTCCGGCGGTGAGCGGGCCGGTCGTTTCCCGTTGGTCCTCATTGCCAATCAGCCCCACACCCGGCTGCACGGTCAGCTCGACGGCGGTGCGGTCAGCCAAGCGGCGAAGGTCGCCGGCCGGGAGGCCGTCCGCCTGCACCCGGACGACGCGGGTCCGCGGGGAATCAGCGACGGAGACGTGGTCCGCATATTCAACGACCGCGGCGCTTGTCTGGCTGGAGCCGTGCTCTGCACCGATCTTCGCCCTGGCGTGGCACAGCTGCCGACCGGCGCCTGGTTCGATCCGGCGGGATCCCTGTGCGTGCACGGCAACCCCAACGTGCTCACCGCGGACGTCCCGTCGTCACGACTGTCCCAAGGGTGCACGGGGCAGCACGTGCTGGTCGAAATCGAGCGTTTCGCGGGTGAACCACCTGGCATTGTCGTGAATCGACCACCGGTCATCTCGCGCACACGCGAGGTGTAGCTGGAGATGGTGGGCAGGGTGTAGCGCATGGAAGCTCCTTGTCCTCGATTTTGGTTGCACCGCAGCAGATCTGGTGGTTCGCGTGACCTGCGGTGTCTTCGACAGTACACCAGAATCGAATTCAGTCGCTAACCCAATCGATCTAATCGTTCTGGCGATCCTGGCAATATCTGTCTTTTGGTAGATGGTGCTCGCGAACCAGTTCGTGCATTCTCCTATCACCGCCACTTCCGAACGGGGAGAAGACATGAGCACCACGACCGGCGTCGGCCGAAGGATCAAGGCAGAACTGGGCTGGCCTGTCCCAGTTCTCGGGGCGGTGTGCACGGTGCTCGTGGCGATGCCCGTCGGCACTGTGCTCACCACCGCGTCTTCGCTGGTGGTTCTCCTTGCCGCGCTGGGCATCGCGGTGCAACGCACCCGCAGGCCCACGGTCATTGCTGCGGCGTCCGGGGTTGCAGCCGTGAGCTCGCTGATGGCGACGTTCTGCGACGGCGAAGCGGCGGATCAGAGCCTCGCTTCGTGGCTGCTGTTGGAGACCGCTTTCCTGCTGTGCGTCCTCGTGCAGGTGGTCCGACAGGCGAAGGGGCGGGGTGCGCCGTTCTCCGCCGGGTTGCTCATGATTGCGGTGGTTCTGGCGCCACTGCGGCTCACGGCCGGTTCGCGTGCGTCTCCGCCGACTGGTTTGGCAAGCGAGTGGTGCTTCGGCTGGGCGTTGTTGGCAGCATGTGCTGTGGCGGTTGGTCTGTACCTGAGGTCTCTCGACCAGAAGCGCGAGGCGTCCGTTCGCGCCGCCCGCCGCGAGCAGCGCATGCAACTGGCGAGCGACTTGCACGACTGGCTGGGGCACGAGGTGACCGGGCTGGTGCTGGAGGCTCAGGCTGCGCGGCTTCCCGGCCGTGCCCCGGGCGATGCGCATCGTGCGCTGGAGCGCATCGAAGAGGCCGGCGTTCGCGTGCTCGACTCGATTGACAAGGCGCTGTGCTGGCTTCGACATGGCGAGAACGCGCCCGGAATGGCCGACGTCGAGCGGTCACGCTGGCTCCCGGACCTGCCAGCCCTGGTGCAACGATTCGAGGCGCTCGGACCCATCCGGGTGCGGCTGGAGTTGGATGAGCGAGCGGAGGAAGCGCGGCCTGAGATCGCGGGCACGATCCGCCGCGTCGTGCTGGAAGCTCTCACAAACGTACGGCGCCATGCTCCAGAGGCGCGTCAGGTGTCGGTGGCGGTACGCCGCAACGGTGCGCACCTGCTCGTCCGAGTGGTCAACGACGGTGTGCGAAGGCAGGGATTGCTCAAGCGGGCTCGCGCCGGTGGGTCGGGCTTGCGCGGCTTGGCAGAACGAGTCGTCGCGCTCGGCGGGACAGCGTGGGCGGGTCCGGTGGGGCAGGCGGGCTGGGCCGTTCACGTGGTGATCCCGGTGGTCTCGTGACGATGACCCGGATTCTCATCGCAGACGATCAGGAGGTGGTCCGACGCACTCTGCGCCAGATCTTCGAGGCTGAGGACGATCTCGAGGTGGTCGGCGAGGTGGCTGATGGGGAATCGGCCGTGCAACGGGCTCGTGAGTTGAGGCCGGACGTGGTGCTGGTCGACGTCCGGATGCCGGGACGCGACGGGTTGTCGGTGACCCAGGAGCTTGCTGGACCGAAGGTGGCGGATCCACTACGGGTCATCGTGATCACGACGTTCGAACTCGACGAGTACGCGCGAGTTGCGCTCCAGAACGGTGCTTGCGGGTTCCTGTTGAAGCGGTCCGGGCCTGGGTTGCTGGTTGAAGGTGTTCGCGCTGCCGTGTCGGGCGACATGCTGATCAGTCCACAGATGACCATGCGCCTCTTCCGGCAGATGTCCCTACCGGCCGTCGGTGGTCGCCGGCCGGCGGTGTTGACCGACCGGGAATGGGAGATAGCGCGTCTCGTCGCGGAGGCGAAGACGAACCTGGAGATCGCCGAGGCTCTGAGAATCACGGCAGGGACGGTGAAAACGCACTTGAGGAGCATCCAGCGGAAGCTGGGCCTGTGTAATCGGGTCGCGATCGCCGCTTGGGCGTGGGAAACCAGCGCTGAGGGGAGGTGAATGGTCAGAAGGTAACGACAGGTCGAGCGAGCAGGAGAGGGCGGTGACTACGGACCGCAGGATTGTGCACTTGATCATCACCCGATGGAGTTATCTTTCTCCATGATCAGGGAAAGTGAGAGTCTCTCGGCATCGATGAACTCATCGCGCTGGTAGCTTTTCCCGAGCCGCAGCTGGTTCTGTGAGGTGGTCGAGTGACGCCCGGCGAGCGGCGAAGTAGTGGGGACAGTCCACGCCGTGCCGATGGAGGGTGTTGATGGCGCGCACGATCCTGCGTGACAGGTCGGATGACCTCGTGTGGAGCGTGCAACTGGCGGACCGTACGGGAATCGTTGCGGCGAGCGCGCCCAAGCCCGTCGAAGACGACGAGCCCACGGTTGCCGACTTCCCGCCGGTGTCCGGCGAGCTCGCCCTCGCCCCGGTGGTGGTTGATCTGCCCGGCGCCGTGGAGAAGCGGCGGTTGCTCCGGCAGGTCCGTCGCAACCTGCTGGTCGCAGCTGCGGCTGTTGTCCTCGTGGGTGTGGGCTGGATCGCGGGTGGCGCCTTCGGCGCCGGCCAGGATGCGGAGACTGCACCTGCGGTGGCCGCTGGGGTCGTGCCGAACGTGGGTGTCAATCAGCCGGTGCAACCGGCTCCGAACACGAGTTCCGTTCCCCAGGTGCCGGTGACCACCGCACCGCCAGTGGCGCCGCCGGCGGCCAAGACCTCTGCGCCGGTGCAGAAGAAGCCGACCGCAACCAAGAAAACGGCCGCCGACCGCGGCGAGGCCCGTACCGGTCCGGTCGAGGAGACCACGGAGCAGGGCAAGCCGCTCGGCCAGACGCTCGACGAGCAGATCAAGCAGCTGTTCGAGGTCTGGACGTGGAACCAGATCGACCCGCGCGGTGACTTTGACGAGGAGCAGGACCGGTCTCCGCGGTCCTTCGGGCCGCTCGGTCGCTGACGCTCTCGGTCGGTGCCGGCCGAGGAATCGTCGGCGAAGCTGCCGGGCGGGTACTGGGCGCTGACCCGATGGGCAGGTGGGCCGGGGCCAGGATTGGCTGCGCAGGCTTGAGGCGGCTGTTCCCCGTAGGCGGGCTGGTGGCGGAATCAGGTCGGCCGGAGCACCGACGTGCCGAGATGTCGAGTCGGTGACGCGCCAGGGTGCTGAGTTGCTGAGTCGCCGACTGCAGGGTGTCGAGGCGACGCAGGGTGTCGAGGCGACGACGTGGAGGGGAGCCGAGGCGGCGCCACGCTGCGGTTCCGAGGCGGCGACCTGCTGAGGTGCCGGGTTGTGTCAAAGTGCGGGGAGCCGCTGTGTCGACGTGCAGGGGGCCCAGGCGGCGTCCCGCTCTGGTGCCGAGGCGGCGTCCCGCTCTGATGCCGAGGTGTCGGCCTGCTGTGGTCCGAGCCGGTGCCCTGCTGTGGTGCCGAGCCGACGCCCTGCTGTGGTGGCGAGGTGTCGGCGTGCGGGGAGCCGTTGTGTCGAAAACGCCCAGCCGCCGAGTAGCTGAGGTGCCGGCTTGCCGACGGGTCGAGCTGGCGGACTGTCGACACGTCGGCTTGTCGAGACGTCGAGGTGCCAATGCGTCGGCGGTGTCGGGTGTCGGCTTGGCGACGTGTCGAGCCGTCGGGTGTCACACCGGCTGAGCTGACCGCGCGGGCCAGTCGAGCGCTGGGGGTGGCGCGGGGTGAGTCAGCCTCGTGCCTGGAGTCAGCCGGGGGCGACCCCGGCGCCGCGAGGGTGCGGTGCCAGGGTCAGACGTTCGTGATCTCGTCGATGAAGGCGTCCACGTCGAAGCGGTCGCTCTCCGTGCCCAGCGGGACGAGTTCCGTAGCGGCGTCCAGGAAGCGCTCGACGTCCTCGCGCTCGATTTCGACCAGCGCGTAGCCGTCGGGGGACTCGATCTCCAGGATGAGGATGCCCTCGTCGGTCGACAGGTCGGGGCGGACTCGCACGTCGCCGATGCCGGAGGGCTCGCGCAGGCCCGTGACGAGCAGCTCCCGGGCGAAGGTCCACTCCACCCAACGGCCACGCTCCGTCCGGAAGGCGATGTTCACGGCGAACGGCTCGCTCGCGACGTACGACAGTCGAGACAGGACTGGAGCACTGGAGCCGTTGAGTGACACGAACTGGCTCTGGGTGACGGTATCGGTGTTCACGTGCCACCTCTCGCGGTCTTGTTCGCGCTCCCGGCGCGAACGGGTCGGACAGCGATGAGATGTAAGCGGAGCCCGAAAATGATGCGTCGCGGGCGACTTTCACGCGATCGGTTGCAAAATCTTCGAACCTGTAACACGCGGGACCGTCGTGATCAGCCGCCGTTCAGGGGAACGGTCAGGCCCACCTTGACGCGGTCCATCGCGACGCTCGTCGTGAAGTGCCGCACCTCGCCGTTGTCGAAGAACATCCGCCGCGTGAACGCCTCGAACTCCCCCATGTCCCGGCACTGCACCACCAGGATGAAGTCCGCCGACCCCGTAACGTAGTAGCACTGTTGCACAGCGGAATCAGCCAGCACCTGCTTCCGGAACGCGTCCAGCACCTCCAGCCGCTCGCGCTCCATCTCCACCATCACGATGAACGTCATGTGGACCCCGACCGACGGCGGATCGATCACCGCGACCTCGCGCGAGATCACGCCGGCGTGCCGCAACCGCTTGATGCGGCGCTGCACCGCGGCAGCCGACAGGCCCACCTCGGCGCCGATCGTCTCGGCGATCGTCCGCGAGTCGTCCTGCAGGCGTCGCAAAATCTCGTAGTCGAGTTTGTCCAGGTCAACGGCGGGCACCACCGCATCGTAACCAAAACCGGGTGTGCGACGCGGCTCACGCAAGGGGTGCGAAGCGGATGTCGCAGGCATCTTCGCCGACAGCGAAACGCACCAGCCGCGCCCCCGCGCTCTCCAGCGCCTCCCGGTCCTTTTTGGAGACACGCCCGTACGGCTCGATCTCCAGCGCCGCCCCAGCTTGCGACCGCGTGATCCGCCAGCTGCCGCGCACCAGCCCGTCGACCAGGACCGTTCCGGGGAACACCCCGTTCGGCACCCCGAACACCCGGACGGCTTCCAGCGGTGTGAGCTTCGTCCTGCGCAACAGCAGCTGACGGGCGAGCAGAGCCCGGTTCAGCGCGCGCTGCCCCAGCGTGTCCGGCATGGCCGAACCCTAGAACCTATCGGTGACAGTTCCGGTCCGCGTAGTCCTTTCGTGGCCGCGTTTTGTGACCTGGAACACAACTCACCGGTCTACCCAGGGGTAGCCCCTACAAGTGGTTCCATGCATGACGGACACCACGCGGTCCTTGCCGGGCTGGGAGCCTGGCTGCCGCCGCGGGTGGTGGACAACGACGACCTCGCCCAGCACCTGAACACCTCCGACGAATGGATTCGCGCGCGCACCGGCATCGGCGAGCGCCGCATCGCCGACCCCGACGTGTCCACTGTGGACATGGCGATCGCCGCGGGACGCAACGCCTTGCGCAGCGCCGGGTCCGACGCGATCGACGCGGTGGTGCTCGCGACGGCGACGCCCGACTACCTCTGCCCGGCCAGCGCACCGCAGGTCGCCTCGGGGCTCGGGCTCAGCGGGGTCGCCGCCTTCGACGTCAACGCCGTCTGCAGCGGCTTCATCTACGCGCTGGCCACGGCCGCGGGCATGATCGCCAGCGGCGTCGCGGGCCGCGTGCTCGTCGTCGGCGCGGACGCGTTCAGCCGCTACTGCGACCCGGCCGACCGCACCACCGTCCCGATCTTCGGTGACGGCGCGGGCGCCGTCGTGCTGCGTGCCGGGACCGCCGACGAGCCGGGCGCGCTCGGCGCGTTCGACCTGCACAGCGAGGGCGAGAACGCGGACCTGCTGATCGTCCCGGCCGGTGGCGCGAAGCAGCGCCAGTCGGCCAACCCGCACGACCACTACCTGACCATGCAGGGCACCGCAGTGTTCCGGCACGCCTGTGCGCGCATGGCCGAATCCGCTCGTGCCGTGCTGGAGCGGTCCGGGCTCGGCGTCGGCGACGTCGACCGGTTCGTCGGCCACCAGGCGAACATCCGAATCCTGCAGGCCACCGCCAAACAGCTGGGCATGCCGAACGACCGGGTGGTGGCGAACATCGAGCGCGTCGGCAACACCAGCGCCGCCTCGATCCCGCTCGCGCTGGCCGACGCCTGCGACGACGGCGAGCTCCAGCCCGGCCACCGGGTGCTGCTGACCGCGTTCGGCGCCGGGCTGACTTGGGGTTCGACCCTGCTGACCTGGCCCGACGTCAAGCCGGGCGGCGAGGCCTAGTTCGTCCAGGTCTTCGTGGGCGTGTCCCGCCCGCGCAGCTGAACCGTCTCGTGGCGGGACCACCGGGTTTGCTCGCCCGACGCGGCCTGCGACCAGAGGGTGTCGCTGGCGAGGATGCGGCCGGGCACGTGCTTCGCGTGCTCGGTCAGGCGTGCCGCTTCGTTCACCGCGTCGCCGATGACCGTGTACTCGAGCCGGCTGCGGCTGCCCAGTTGCCCCGCGAACACCGGTCCCCACGCGACGCCGATGCCCAGATCCAGCTCGCCTTCCTCGCGAACCGCGTCCCGGATGGCGCGCGCCGCGGACATCGCCGCGGTCGCCGGGTCGGCCAGCCGGGTGGGCGCCCCGAAGACGCACAACGCGGCGTCGCCCTGGAACTTGTTGACCAGCCCGCCGCGCGCGTCGACCGCCGAGACCACGCTGTCGAACAACCGGTTCAGCTTGCGCACGATCTCCTCGGGCGGCAGCCGGTAGGCCAGGGCAGTCGAGTCCACGACGTCGACGAACAACGCGGCGACCTCCCGCACGTCACCGCTCAGCGACACGCCGTGCTCCAGTGCGTGCCGGGCGACGTCGATGCCCACGTGCCTGCCGAACAGGTCCCGCAGCCGGTCCTGCTCGCGCAGCCCGGCGACCATGCTGTTCACCGACACCTGGAGCGAGCCGATCTCACTGGCGTCGTCGACGCGCACCGAAACGTCCTTGCGGCCGCGGGTGACGAGGCCGACCGCCATCCGCAACCGGCGCAACGGCGCGGCGACTGCCCGAGCGAGGAGCGCGGTGCCGATCGCGCCGCTGACCAGCCCGACGATCGACAGCATGATCAGGCTGGAGGTCTCGTCGGCTCTGCCGATGTTCGGCGGCGCAGCGACGATCAGCACGCCGAGCAGCGGAACCCCGCTCGCCACGGCCCACGTGATCGCGAGCCGGGACAGGACGCTGACCGACACCGCGTTGCGCGGCGGGCTCACTTCCAGCGCGAGGATCAGGATCGGCCGCGCGACCCACTCCGCGGCCAGGTACATCAGGCCGACGGTGAGCAGCCCGCCGAGCCCGACGGCGAGGGTGACGCCGAGGGCGTCGAGCGCGGAGCCCAGGATGCTGGTGAGGGTGCCGAGGATGATCGTGCCGCCGAGCCAGAGGGTGCCGCTGACCAGCGCGAGGTCGCGGGGCAGGCGGAGCGCGCGGCGGGCTTCCGGCGGCGTCGGGCGGCGGCCCTGGGCGAACCAGACGGCGGTGCGGCGGTGCAGGATCGCCGACCACGCCGAGCCGACGAGCACCGAGAGCAGGACGTACGCGCCCGCGCAGGTGAGCAGGATCCAGCTGCGGTCGCCCATGTCGGCGGGGATGCCCTGGAGGAACAACAGCAGCCAGACGGCCGCCGCGCCGCACACGCTCGACCCGACGCCGAGGACGACGAACCCCAGCCCGGTGCGCAGCACCACGCGGAACTTCGCGAGCTGGGCGAACTTCGGCACGGAGTGATCGTATTGCCAGCGGCGGGGGTAGGGCGCGTTGTCGCGGTGAGTGGCGGGCCTGCCCGCGCGGCGGGTTCGGTGGACAAGGCTCGGGGTGTGACAGGAGGAAGCAGTGGGAGTGCGGTGAGAACCTGGGGTTGAGAGCCGGCGTGCAGTGGCGATCGGGCTCGGTTTCGGGCGACGCCGGGGCGTTCGCGACGGAAGCGGGAGAGAGTGTTCGGGGACAGCGGCGGCGCCGCGGCGCGTCGGGCGCTGGACACGCCTTGCGGACGGAGGAGCCCGCCCGGGTCAGGAAGCGCGTTTGCGCGAACGGGCCGGTCGCGCCTCCCGGATGGCCTTCTCCAGCTCGGCGCGGTTGAGTTTCGATCGGCCCTTGATGTCGAGCTCCCGTGCCATCTTGTCCAGCTCCGCCTTGCTCAGCTCGGACAGGTCCGGCTCCGCGGCCTTGCGGGACTTCTTCGGGGCGCTCGAAGCGGCCTTCTCCGACTTCCCGCCGGCGCCCTTGCGCCGCTCGACGCTGCGGGACAGCGCTTCGAACAGGTCGACCACCTTGGTCGGCTCGCCGGGCTCGTCCTCGACCGTCACCGTGCGCCCGGCCTTCTTGTCGTCGATCAGCTTCAGGACGCGCTCGTTGTACTGGTCGTGGTAGTCGTCGGGACGCCAGTCGTCCGCCATGGAGTCCACCAGCGCGACCGCCATCTCCAGTTCCCGGCCCCGCGGCTCCGCCTTCTCCGGCAGCTTCTTCAGCTCCTTCGCCGGGTTCCGCACGTCCTCGGCGAACAGCAGCGTGTCCAGCACCAGCACACCGTCGCCGGCGCGGACCGCGGCGATGTGCTCCTTGCCGCGCATCACGAAGCGTGCGATGCCGGCCTTGTTGGTCTCCGCCATGGCCTGCATGAGCAGCCCGTACGCGCGCCCGAACTCCTCCTTCGTCGGCGCCAGCCAATAGCTCTTCTGGAAGTACAGCGGGTCGATCTCGCCGAGGTCGACGAACGACTCGATGTCGATGGACCGGGACCGGCCTGGCGCGATCTGGTCCAGCTCCTCCTGCTCGACCAGCACGTAGTCGCCGTCGCCGAGGTCGTAGCCCTTCACGATGTCCTCGTAGGCCACCTCCTCGCCGGTCCGCTCGTTCACGCGCTTGTACCGGATCCGGTCCGACGTGCCGCGCTCGAACTGCCGGAAGTGCACGGTGTGGTCCTCGGTCGCGGAGTACAGCTCGACCGGCACCGTCACCAGGCCGAAGTTGATCGCACCGCTCCAGATCGCTCGCGCCATCACGCCTCCCGGACCACTTCGGTAGCCGACTTGTCGACACGCACGCCCGTGAACCGAGGATGCCGCAGCTTGCCGTCGCCGGTCCACTCCGAAAACCGCACCTGGACGACCACCTCCGGCTCGACCCAGCGCGGCCCGCGCTCGGGCACCGGCTCGTCGAACGGCGACCGGCGGCGCTCCAGCCCCGTCAGCGTGCCGGTCAGCTCACGCAGCGTGGCCTCGCTGTAGCCGGCGCCGACCTTCCCCGCGTACCGCAACCGGCCGCGGTCGTAGTAGCCGACCAGCAACGCGCCGAACCCGGTCCGCGCCCCGCCCGGCGCACTGAACCCGCCGACGACGAACTCCTGCTCCTTGACGCACTTGAACTTCAGCCAGTCGGTCGTCCGCCCGGACCGGTACGGCGCGTCCGCCCGCTTGGCGATCACGCCCTCCCAGCCACGCGCGCACGCGTGGGCGAAGTACTCCTCGCCGGTGGTGTTGCGGTGCGTGGCGTACCGCAACACCCCGCCCCAGTCGAAAGCCTTGCGCAGCAACTGCTTCCGCTGCCGTAGCGGCAGCCCGGTGGTGTCGTGGCCGTCGAAGGCCAGCAGGTCGAACAGGTACAGGTACACCGCGACGCCGGTGGCCTCGATGCGCCGCCGGTCGGTCAGGTGGATGCGCTGCTGCAGCCGGGCGAAGCTGGTCTGGTGGCCGTCGAACGCGACGATCTCGCCGTCGGCGACGAAGGAGGAGGCGCCCGATCCGGCGAGCGCCTCCCCGAGTTCCGGATACCCGGCGCTGATGTCGTTGTGGTTGCGCGACCACAGCACGGGCGGGCCGCCGTCGCGCGAGCAGATGGCGCGGACCCCGTCGAGCTTGCGCTCGAACAGCCAGTTCTCCCTGGAGAACGGCTGCTGGGTCAGCGTCGCCAGCATCGGCGCGCGCCACCCGGGATCAGCCATGATCGGCGGTTACCCTGCGAAGCGCTCCGCAAAACCGCTGGTCACAGCTCTCCGTCCTGCTCGGTGAGCCCGTCGCGCAGCCGTTGCAGCGTTCGCGCGAGCAGCCGCGACACGTGCATCTGCGAAACACCGATCCGCTCCGCGATCTGGGTCTGCGTCATGTTGTGCACGAACCGCAGGCCGAGGATCTTGCGCTCGCGCTCGGGCAGCTCCTGGATCAGCGGCAGCAGCGCCTCGTGGTTCTCGACGCCCTCCAGCCCGGCGTCCTCCTCGCCCAGCGTGTCGCCGAGCGCGAGGTTCTCGGTGTCGCCGGACAGCACCTCGTCCAGCGACATCGAGTGGTAGGCGTTGCCCGCTTCCAGGCCCTCGTAGACCTCGTCCTGGCTCACGCCGAGGTGGCTCGCGATCTCGCTCGGCGTCGGCGCGCGGCCCAGCCGCTGCGCGAGCTCGGTGCTCGCGCTGGAGATCGACAGGTGCAGCTCCTTGAGCCGGCGCGGCACCCGCACCAGCCAGCCGGTGTCCCGGAAGTGGCGCCGCACCTCACCCATCACCGTGGGCACGGCGAAGGACAGGAAGTCCGAGCCGCGGCTCGCGTCGAACCGGTCCACGGCGTTGATCAACCCGACGGTGGCGACCTGGACCAGGTCCTCCTTCGCCACCCCGCGCCCGGAGAACCGCTGCGCGATGTGCTCGGCCAGGGGCAGGTGCCCCGTCACGAGCTCGTCGCGCAGGGCGGCGCGGCGGGGGTCATCGGCCGACAGTTCCGCCAGCTCGTCGAACAGCGGCGCCAGGTGACCGTATTCGTTCGACGCGGTGGGTTTGGTCGGCTCCGTCCGGGAACCGGTCACGCGCCTGCCCCTGGGACGTCGACGGCGACCCGTCGCTTGGCGAGTTCGATGTCCACCTGGTGGCCCTGGCCGTTCGACTTCACATGCGCGTCGACGGAGTCCGTGAGCGTGCTCAGGACCCGCCAGCCGAACGACTTCGTGCTCGGCGCGCTGTCGCTGTCCGACAGCACCGTGCCCTGGAACCGCAGTTCGTCGTCCTGGACGGCGAACCGGCAGCGCATGGTGGAGCCCGGCAGCGCCCGGGTGATCAGCGTCGAGCACGCTTCGTCCACTGCGAGCCGCAGATCGGCGATCGAGTCCAGGTCGAAGTCGGCGCGGGTGGCGAGCGTCGCCACCACCGACCGGACGATCGGCAGGTGTGCCAGGTCGGCACCGAGCCAGAGTTCGATCTCGTTCTGCGCGCGCAAGGACGGTGGCTCCCAGTCCGTCACGTTCACCTCACCGTCGTTCGAGTGTTGCTTCGGAACCATCATGCCTCGAACGAGGGAAGTTCGCTCGGTCCGGTTACCGTCTGGAAGCATTCCGTAGCTGCTGTTATGGCTGTACTCCTCATCGATGGCGCAAGATCGCGCCGAACCCCTCGACGAGCTCCTCGTCGACGTGCACCAGGTCCGCGTCCACGGCGATCGCCGCGGCGGGGACCGCCTCGTCGGCCCGGCACCGGTGGATCTCCGTGGCGCCGTAGGCCTTGAGTTCTTCCTCACCCAGCGCGATCTGCGCCGGGGCCGGCCCCGTGCACACCACGTCCTCGCCAGGATCCCCGACGAGCAGAGTCTCCACATTGGCCTCGCGCAGCGCGGCCGTCACCGCCTCGAGCCCTTGCACCGCAAGGCCGTCCGGCTGGTTCAGCGCGTCGCGGAACTGCTGGACGACGTCGTTGAGGCGGCTCTGCCGGACCGCTTCGGCCAGCTCGTCGGCGACGTCGGAGTGCGTGGCCTCGCGCGCGATCGACTTGGCGGCCTCGGGCAGCTCGTCTATCACGGCCTTGCGGCCCTGCACCTCGCCTGCCACCACGATCAGCTGCGCGTTCGCCTGCTCGGCCAGACGGGCGATCACACCGGCGATGTCGGCGACGTTGTGGCGCTTCACCTCTTCGGTGCGGTGCTGCATGCGGTGGTGCGCCTCACCGCCGCCGCGGGTGTGGTGCACCGGGTGGTCCTGGCCGCTGACCTCCTCCGCGGCCATCTCGTGACCGTGCTCGTCGAAGGCCTTGACGGTCGCGCTCACCTGGTCGACCTCGGCGACCACGTGCGGCAGCGCCAGCTCGCCGTACCGCGCCAGCGGCAGTAGGTAGGGCAGGTCGGACACCCTGGCGATGGTGCTCGCGGGCGGGCTCGGCAGGTGCTCGTCGACCACGACCCGTTCGCCGGCGGCCAGCAGCGCGCGGCCGCTGCGGCCGGTCGCGCGCGGGCCGTCCAGGATCGCGCTCTCCAGCGCGCCCACCGCGCCGTCCGGGGCGTGCTGGGCGGTCAGCGCGTCCTTCAGCTCACGCCACTTCAGCTCGAGCTGTTTCTCGGCGTCGGCCGTGTCGTGCGAGTCCTCGAAGTAGACGGACGTGAACGGACCGGACGCGGTCACCAGCGGGCGCAAGGTCGTCGTGTCCATGCCCGCTTCTTACCCGTCGGTCGGTGCCGTGAAACGCCAGGGTTTGATGGGGCCATGCAGTGGTGGGAGGCGCTGGTCGTGTTCCTGGCCGGGGTGTGGGCGGGCACGATCAACACGGTCGTCGGGTCCGGCACGCTCGTCACGTTCCCGGTGCTGGTCGCGCTCGGCTACTCGCCGGTGACCGCGACGACGTCGAACGCGATCGGGCTCGCGCCGGGCACGATCAGCGGCGCGATCGGCTACCGGCACGAGCTGACCGGCCAGGGCAGGCGGGTGGCCCGGTACGCGGTGCCGTCGGCGATCGGCGCGGTGTGCGGCACGGTGCTGCTGCTTTCCCTGCCGCCCAACGCGTTCGAGACGGTCGTGCCGGTGCTGGTCGGGCTCGCCGTGGTGCTGGTGATCATCCAGCCGCGGGTGTCCGTGTGGGTGGCGCGCCGCCGCGAGGCCGGCAAGGGCGGCGGCTCACGGGGCGGGCTCGTGTTGTTCCTGATCTTCCTGGTCGGCATCTACGGCGGGTACTTCACCGCGGCGCAGGGCGTCATGTTGATGGCGTTCATGGGCATGCTGCTCACCGACCCGCTGCAGCGGCTCAACGGGATCAAGAACGTCCTCGCCGCCGTGGTCAACGTGGTCGCCGGGATCGTCTACGCGTTCATTGCCCCGGTCAGCTGGCCGGTGGTGGCGCTGCTCGCCGTCGGGTCCACCCTCGGCGGGCAGCTCGGCGCCAAGATCGGGCGCCGGCTGCCCGCGCCGGTGCTGCGCGGCGTGATCGTCGTGGTCGGCATCGCCGCGATCGTGCAGCTGGTGGTCAACGGCTGAAGCCGCGCGCCGCCTGCAGGAACGCGTCGTTCTCCTCGCGGGTGCTGATCGTGACGCGCACGCCGTCGCCCGCGAACGCCCGCACGACCACCTTGTTCGCCAGCGAGTGCTCGGCGAACTCGAGCGCGCGGTCGCCCAGCGGCAGCCACACGAAGTTGGCGTGCGTCTCGGGCACCTCGTAGCCGAGGGCGAGCAGTTCGTCGGCGACGCGCTGCCGCTCGGTGACGATCGCCGCGCACCGCTCACGCATCTCGTCCTCGGCGTCGAGCGAGGCCAGCGCGGCGATCTGCGCCAGCGAGTTCACGCTGAACGGGATGTAGACCTTGCGCACCACCTCGGCCAGCTCGGCCGGGCCGACCAGGTAGCCGACCCGCAGCCCGGCCAGGCCGTAGGCCTTGGAGAAGGTCCGCAGCACCACCACGTTGTCGCGGGTGCGCGCGAACTCCATGCCGTCCGGCACGTCCTGGTCGGTGACGAACTCGCGGTAGGCCTCGTCCAGCGCGACGACCACGTGCGGCGGCACCTGGTCGAGGAAGCGGACCAGTTCCTCGTGGCGGTTCGCGGTGCCCGTCGGGTTGTTCGGGTTGCAGACGAAGACCAGCTTCGTGTTCGGCGTGATGGCGGCGAGCATCGCGTCCAGGTCGTGCGTGTGCGTGGCGTCCAGCGGCACCTTCACCGAGGTCGCGCCCGCGATCTGCGTGACGATCGGGTACGCCTCGAACGAGCGCCACGCGAACACGACCTCGTCACCGGGCGCGCACAGGGCCTGCGTGAGCTGCTGGCACAGCGCGACCGAACCGCAGCCGACCGCGACGCGCTCCACCGGGAAGTCGTACTTGCGCGCCAGCCGGTTCGCCAGCGCGGTCACGCCCATGTCCGGGTAGCGGTGCACGTCCGCGGCGGCGTCGGCGATCGCGGTGCGCACGCTCGGCAGGGGGCCGCCCGGGACCTCGTTGCTGGCGAGCTTGATCGCGCCCGGCACCGTCCGCCCGGCGACGTAGGCGGGCAGCGAGCCGAGATCGGGACGGGTACGCACGGACATGGCGGGCACTCCTTCGGGTCGAACGCGCTGCTGCCACGTTATCCCGAACACTTGATCGCGATCGGTGTTGACTCCCGTTCACCCGGGGATGGTTGAGTAGTGCGATGACGCAGACGCACACCTCGCACTACGAGCGGACCGACGGCCGGGCGATCGAGCTGACCTACGCCGAACCCGAGAACGTCGTCCGCGGTGGGCTCGTGGTGCTGCACGAGGTCGGCGGGATCACCGACGGGGTGCGGTTGCTGATCTCGAGCCTGGCCGCGGAGGGCTGGCTGGCCGCCGCGCCGCACATCGAGGACGCGCCGACGCCGGACAGCGTCCTGGCCGCCACCGACATTGCGCTGGCCTGGCTGGTCGAGCGCGGCGTGCAGGCCGACCTCCTCGGCGTCGTCGGCTTCGACCTGGGCGGCACGGCCGCGCTGCTGGTCGCCGCCAACCGGAAGCTGGGCGCGGCGGTCAGCGTCGGCGGGCACCGCGTCGCCGAGAAGCCGGGGCTGGTCGACATCGCGCGCGAGCTGGTCAGCCCGTGGCTCGGCCTGTACGGCGACGCCGGCGACGAGCTGGGCGCCGCCGAGGTCGAGAAGCTCCGCGAGGCCGCCGCCGAAGCCCGGGTGGCCACGAACGTGGTCCGCTACCCGGGCGCCAACCACCGGTTCGACGCCGACCCGAAGGCCGCCGTCGAGGCCTGGCAGCGGACTTTGAGCTGGTTCGACGCCCACTTGCGCTAATACGCTCCCGGGGTGACCACCGATGTTGCTGACACCCCGGAAGTGTTGTGGCGGCCGGACCCGGAGCGGGTCGCCGCGAGCAGGATCCAGGCGTTCCGCGACTGGCTGCGTGCGGAGCGCGACGTGTCCCTCGACGACTACGACGAGTTGTGGCGGTTCTCCGTCGACCGGCCCGCGGAGTTCTGGGGCGCGGCGGCGGAGTTCCTCGGCATCCGCTGGCACGCCGAGCCGAGCGCGGTCCTCGGCGACACGCGCATGCCGGGCGCGCAGTGGTTCCCCGGCGGCACCCTCAACTACACCGAGCACGCCCTGACCGGCGCCGACGACGACCTCGCGGTGATCTTCCGCCGCGAGGACGGGCTGTCCGCCCGGTTGAGTTACGGCGAGCTGCGCGAGCAGGTGGCCGCGATGCGGGCAGCGCTGGTCGAGCTCGGCGTCGGCCGCGGCGACCGCGTCGTCGCGCTCGCGCCGAACTGCCCGCAGACGCTCGTCGCGTTCCTCGCCACCGCGAGCCTCGGCGCGATCTGGTCGTCCTGCTCGCCGGACTTCGGCGTCCGCGCGATCAGCGACCGGTTCACCCAGATCGAGCCGAAGGTCCTGGTCGCGATCAACGGATACGTCTACAACGGACGGTCCTTCGACGTCCGGTCGACGGTCGAGGAGCTGCGGACGCGGATCCCGTCGCTGACGGCGACCGTGCTGGTGGACTACGCCGGCGGCGGCACGGTCGACGGCGCGCTCGCCTGGGACGAGCTGCTCGCCCGGCACGCCGGCGCGGAGATGGCCTACGAGCCGGTGCCGTTCGACCACCCGCTGTGGGTGCTGTACTCGTCCGGCACCACCGGCCTGCCGAAGGGCATCGTGCAGGGGCACGGCGGGATCGTGCTGGAGCACCTCAAGGCGACGGTGCTGCAGATGGACCTCGGGCCGGACGAGAAGTTCTTCTGGTTCACCACCACCGGCTGGATGATGTGGAACTTCCTGATCGCCGGGCTGCTCGCGCGCTCGACGATCGTGATGTTCGACGGCAGCCCAGGGCACCCCGACCTGAACACGCTGTGGCGGCTGGCGGCCGAGGAGCGGATCACGTACTTCGGCACGTCCGCGCCGTTCGTCCAGAGCTGTCTCAAGGCGAAGATCCGCCCGGCGGCTTCGTTCGACCTGTCCGCGTTGCGGGCGCTCGGATCGACCGGCGCGCCGCTGTCCGACGACGGCTTCCGCTGGATCGCCGACGAGGTCGGCCGGTCGGTGCAGATCTGCTCGGTGTCCGGCGGCACCGACCTGTGCGCAGCGTTCGTCGCGGCCGCCCCGGACGTGCCGGTGTGGCTCGGCGAGCTGTCCTGCCGGGCGCTCGGAGCCGCGGTGACGGCGTTCGACGAGGACGGCCGCGAGGTGGTCGACGAGGTCGGCGAGCTCGTGGTGACCAAGCCGATGCCGTCGATGCCGGTGTTCTTCTGGAACGACGAGGACGGGTCGCGACTGCGCGAGGCCTACTTCGACATGTACCCGGGCGTGTGGCGGCACGGCGACTGGATCCGGATCACGCCGCGCGGGTCGGCGGTGATCTACGGCCGCAGCGACTCCACGCTCAACCGCGGCGGCGTCCGGATGGGCACCGCCGAGTTCTACCGCATCGTCGAGGGCTTCGACGAGATCGCCGACTCGCTCGTCATCGACACCACGCGAGCCGGGAATACCGACGGTGAGCTGCTGTGTTTCGTCGTGATGGCGCCCGGGGCGGATCTTGCCGCGGTCGAGCCGGAGCTGCGCGCCCAGTTGCGGCGCGGCCTCTCGCCGCGACACGTACCCGATCGATTCATCGAGGTGGCGGAGGTGCCGCGGACGCTCAACGGTAAGAAGTGCGAGGTGCCGGTCAAGAAGATCCTGACCGGGGTGGCGCCGGAACGGGCGGTCAGCCGGGACGCGCTCGCCAACCCGGGGGCGCTCGAACCGTTCGTCGACATGGCCAGGGGGAGTTAGGGGGCAGGGGTGTCCGGGAGGACGTTGACCGGGGAGCGGCCGGCCGTCTGGCGCGTCACGGGCGCGGCATCGGTCGTGGCGATCACCTGGGTGACCAGGCTGGTCGGGCTGTTGGCGGTGATCTCGGTCGTCCTGCCCGCCGGGCGGCGCGGCATGCGCGGGCACGTCGCGGTGTGGCTCGGGCTGCCCCAGGAGGCGACGACGGCCGCGGCCGCCGTCGTGCTGGCCGTCGGGGTGCTGCTGATCATGCTCGCGTCCGGGCTGAAGCGGCGCAAGCGCCGGGCCTGGCAGCTCGCGCTGGCCGCCAGCGTCGTGCTGGCGGTGTCGCACCTGGGGATGCAGCACGTGTTCGGCGCCGGGGTGGTGGCGGTCGCGCTGGCCGTGACGCTGGTGCTGAACCGGCGGCACTTCGTCGCGCTGCCCGACCCGGTGACCGGGAAGTGGGTCGCGCTGCGCGTGTTCCTGCAGCTGCTGGTGGCCGGGTTTGTGATCAACGTCGCGCTGCTGTCGGTCGCGCCGTCCCGGTTCATGGCGCCGCTGTCGTTCCCGGACCGGATGGCCGAGGCGGCGCTGGCGCTGTTCGGGGTCAGCGGCCCGGCCGAGTTCCACGTCGAGTGGATGGACGACCTGACCGCCACGGTCGGGCTGCTGTTCGGGCTGGGCGCGGTGCTGCTCGCCGCGTACTTCCTGCTGCGCTCGGCCGAGCCGGCGCCGCACCTGAGCGAGGACGAGAAGGCCAGGTTGAAGGCGCTGCTGGACAAGCACGGCGCCCGCGACTCGCTCGGGTACTTCGCGCTGCGCGACGACAAGTTCGTGGTGTTCTCCAGGACCGGGAAGGCGGCCGTGACGTACCGGGTGATCGCCGGCGCGGCGATCGCGTCGGCCGATCCGCTGGGAGACAACGAGGCCTGGCCGGGCGCGATCGAGGAGTTCCTGGCGGTCTGCCGCCGGCACGGCTGGGTCCCGGCGGCGATGGGGTGCTCCGAGCTGGGCGCGACCGCGTGGGCCCGGTACGACCTGGACGTGCTGGAGATCGGCGACGAGGCGGTCGTCGACGCGGCCACGTTCACGCTCGAGGGCCGCGTGATGCGCGGGGTGCGCCAGGCGGTGGCGAAGACGAAGCGGGCCGGGTACGCGGTGCGCGTGCGGCGGTCGGAGGAGCTGGCCGAGGGCGAGCTGGCCGAGCTGGAGGCGCTGGCGGCGAAGTGGCGCGGGAGCGACACCGAGCGCGGGTTCTCGATGGCGCTGGGCCGCATGGGCGATCCCGGCTCGGTGCTGGTGACCGCCGAGCAGGACGGCGTCGTGCGGGGGCTGCTGCAGTTCGTCCCGTGGGGCGACGACGGGCTGTCGCTGGACGTGATGCGCCGTGATCGCACCGCGGACAACGGCATCAACGAGCTGATGATCTCGGAGCTGCTGCTGGCCGCGAAGGATCACGGTGTGAGGTACGTCTCGCTGAACTTCGCCGCGTTCCGGAAGCTGATGGAGCAGGGCAGGCGGATCGGGGCGGGCCCGGTGGCGCGCGCCTCGGCGAAGGTCCTGGGATGGATGTCACACTGGGTGCAGATCGAGTCGCTGTACCGGTTCAACGCCAAGTTCCAGCCGGCGTGGGTGCCCAGGTACCTGGTGTACCCGGGCGTGCGCGAGCTGCCACGGGTCGGGGTGGCCGTCTTCGAGGCCGAGGGCTTGGCCGGACGTTCCCCCAGGTTGCGGCGGTTGTTGCGGAGATGAGGGGGTCCTTTGCCGCGGCTTCGAGGGGCTGTGTACGCTATCTCAGCAGTGGTCGTGATCCGGGAGGCTTCGCCTAGTCTGGTCTATGGCGCCGCACTGCTAATGCGGTTGGGGGTAACCCCCCCTCCCGGGTTCAAATCCCGGAGCCTCCGCAAGGCACTCGGACCCCGAGTGCTAGAGTGAAAACTGAACAAGCGCCCGTAGCTCAACGGATAGAGCATCTGACTACGGATCAGAAGGTTAGGGGTTCGAATCCCTTCGGGCGCGCGTCTGGTTGAGACGGCAAGACCAAGAAACCCCCTGGTGACAGGGGGTTTCTTGCTGTTCCGGGCAGGACCCGCCTGGGGGTGGCTGGAAGGCAGGTCGCCAATCAATCGCCAGTTTTCCCCAGGGGCAGTGCACCGAGGGCGTCGGCCGTAGCTCGCGACTTCTGGCCGCGCCCCATGTACACGTTCATCGTCATGGACGGGTGAGCGTGCCCCAAGAGGTCGGCAATCTGGCGAGCCGTCAGACCCGCTTCATCGAGGAGCGTGGCGACCGTCTTCCGCAGGGTCTTGAAGGTCACCCACTCGTAGCCCGCGCGTCGCCGGAACGGCAGCCAGTGCCTGTTGGTCAGGTTCTGGAAGTTGAGGTAGCCGCCCCGGCTGTTCGGGTAGATCGGCCCAGTTGGGTTCGGCACGCCTAGCCGTGCTCGACGGTCGATCAACATGGTGACGTACCACTCAGGCAGCGGGATCGGGCGCACCGCATTCTCGGTCTTGCCGTCGTTTCGCAGTGTGCCCTTGCCCCGAACTTGGACGAGACCGCCCGTGACATGGAGCACGCGCTCCTCTTCATCGAAGTCCGGCCAGTCGGCCGCCAGCATCTCACCCCGACGCTCACCGGTAGCGATGAAGCCGCGTACGAGGTCCGGGAGGTCCGCCTTTCGTGCTTCCTCGTCGGCGTCGAGCTTTGCTAGGAAGTCCACCAGCTCGTCACCGCTGAGGGCGCGTGACTTCGACTTCTTGGTCTTGGCCCTGCGCTCGGTCAGCGGAGCAATCTCCCGGGTCGGGTTCCGCTCGATCGCGCCCGCCTGCACGGCGAAGGTCATGACGTTGCTGATCACTGCCTTGGTGTGCTTGGCGAGGCTCAAGCTGTGAGCCTTGAGCTTGGCCTGACACAACGCGTTGATCACCGGAGTCTTGACCTCGAACAACCGGAGGTTGCCCAGTCGCGGGAGCACGTGATTGCGCAGATGATCACTGTACGTGTCCACGGACGTGAGAGCGTAGATGCCGTTTTCCGCGTCCTTCCGGTACTCGTCGAGCCATTGTGCGGCGGCCTCAGAGAACCGGCTGAACGCGGTCAGGTCGGCCCCCGGAGCGTGCGACACGAAGTCCTTCATCGCATCGCGGACTGCTTGCTTGGCCTTCTCCTTCGTCCCGGCGCGACGCCGGACGTCTGAGTAGGTGCCGTCCTCGTGGCGGTAGCGGCAGCGACCTTCCCACGACTTGCCCACCTGCTTGACCTTGATTTCCCCATGACTGCCCGGGGATAGAGGCAGGCGGCCCATCACGCGGCTCCCTGCTGCTCGATCCAGGCGTCCACATCCTCCTGGCGGTAGCGGACGTACTTGCCCATGCGGATGCCGTCCGGGCCGTAGCCCTTGCTGCGCCACTGGTAGAGGGTGCCTTTGGGGATGCCGAGGTAGTCGGACAAGTCCTCGATGGACAGCAGTTTGCGGGTCATGGCTGGTCCTCCTTTTTGGTCGCACGGTTGTTGCGTTTGCGCTGGTAGATGGCTTCGGCGAGTTCGCGTTCGGCGTCGTCGGCGTGGCCGTTGCCGGTGTAGTTCCAGTGGTTGACCACGACCACGGAGCCGGGCTCGACGCCGAGGGCTTCCAGCGCCGCGTGGTGCTGGAAGGTGCGGCGGTCGCCGCGGAGCTGGGTGAAGGTGAGCGAGTAGCGCTGGCTCTTGGTCAGGAAGTGGCCGCGGAAGCCGAGCATGTGTGCCCAGCGGCGCAGGAACGCGAGGTCGTCGTTACCGCCAAGCTGCCAGGCTGCTCGGATCATGCGTTTGTGGTGCGGGTGCACGTTCAAGTGCTCGATGTGGCGTTCGGAGTGCACCCGCCGGTCGGGGGTTTCGCTGGTGGAGGTGCCCTTGGTGGCGTATTTGGCGATGTAGCCGGCCAGCGCCTGATCGCTGAGGTTGCCGTGCCCGTCCTCGACCTCACCGGGCCGGTGGATCACCCGGACGTCGAGTTGCTGGCCCCAGGTGAAGGTGTGTTCTTCGGTTCGGCCGCCGAGGTCGAGGGTCTTGGTGACCTGCGCGGTCTGGGCGGCAGCGCGGACGGCGTGGTCGAGCAGGTCGGTGTCGGCCCAGTTCGGGGCCGGGTCGTGCGGTCCCTCGGGGCCGTCGAGGCGGATGACAGCGTGGAAGTGGACGAGCCCGCGGCGCTGGTATTCGGCGACCTTGGCGTAGGACAGCCGGGCGTGCCGAGGGAAGTCCTTGGCCCGGAGGCCGGCCGCGGTGGCAAGTTCGCGGCGCAGCCGGATGGTGAAGCGGTGCCACAGTTCCCCGGCGTGGCCCTGCCAGAGCACCGCGCCGCGGTAGTCGTAGGCGTCCGGATCGATCGCGGTGCCCAGGCGCGGGTCGTCGGGGTGGTGGAAGGTGCCGCACGAGCACGGCCGCGACCTGCCGTGCCGGGTCGTCGGCCGGGTGTGCACCGCGCCGAAACTGGGAGCGGTCAGGGTGACGAACAGGCGCGGCTTGTCAGCCACGTCGGCCGGGATGGTCTTGCCTCCGGCGACTCCGGCGCGGATGAGCTGGAAGGCGTCTCCGGCGTAGCGGTCGGAGCAGGCGGGGCAGACCGAGGCGCGGCGGTTGCCGCAGGGGGCGTAGATCGTCCCGGCGTGCCGGTCGAGGATGGTGCCGGTGGCGCGGTCGATGACCTTGCGGTAGCCGGAGAGGTGGACGGGTTTGAGGCATCCGCCGGTGGCCTCGACCCGTGCCCGCCAGCGCCGGTAGTCGGGGGCGGTGAGCCGCTGCTGGATGCGGGCGGCGAGGTCAAGGTTGAGGGATGCATGGGGCATGGGCAGCCTCCAGAGGTTGTGCAGACGCGAGAAAGGGCGGGCCAGCGGGGCGGTTGGTGCCGGTGGCCCGCCCTTCGTGGTGCGTGGCGCGGTTAGCGCCGAGCGGGCGGGGTAGTGATCTTGTGGCTTTCGGGGGCCAAACAGCGCGCCCCCGGAGGCCCCTGGTCACGTGGGGACGGGGTGGTGGTTGACGCGGGTGTTCAGCTCGTCGAGCAGGGCGGTGAGCATCGCGTCGGGCAGCCTCACCGCCGTGGACAGCTCGTCGGCGGTGACGGGGCGTCCCGCGGCGTGGGCGGTCTCGGTGGTGCGAGTGACGGTGTCGCGGACTCCGGCCGGCAGTTTCGCCAGCGTTGATCCCCGCACCGGTGCAGGTGTCGAGGACGGAACCGCTTCCGCGGGTTTGGCTGGTGCGGGTGCCGCCGGGGGCTCAGGCGCGTTGTCGGCGGGTGCGCGACGCATGAGGAGCTTGACCACCACGAGGAAGCCCAGAGCGGGCATCGCGGCGAGCAGCCAGCCGCCAGGGGTCGGTTCGGCCAGGGCGACCTGGGCGGTCATCTGAATCCCGAACCCGGCCACCAGGACGACCATCGGGAAGGTGAGGAACCGGGTGTTGCCGCGTTGGTGGTCACGGCGGACCTCGAACCCGGCGACGATGGCGATGCCCTCGATGACCACGGCGTCGGCCCAGGCGAGCCAGCCGGTTTGTCCGTGGTGGACGGCCCAGTCGTGGGTGTGGGTGAACCCGGCGGCCGCGCCAATTCCGCCCAGCACCACGGTGACCAGCACTTGCACCACCTCCATCAACCGAGTGCCGGTTCCCCGCGGGGTGTCCACCTTGGACACGGATTTCTCCTTCCGTCAGTAGGGTTTGAGCGCGGACCAGCGGAGAGCAGGTTCCGTCCCTGCCGCGTGAGCCGCAGCGGGGACACCGGACGCCGGACGACACCGTGCAGGCAGGAGACCGTGTCGCGGGCGGGACAACGTTCGACGTAGCGGCCCTGCATGAGCGCGTGCACGGTGTCTTCGTCAGTGGCGATGCGCACCCGGTCGGTGTCCTCGAACAGCACGACCCGGTCGGAGTCGTCCAGCAGCCCATACCGGCCGTCCTGCACCTCCGCCAGCACGTCCTGAGCCAACGCCGGGCTGATGACCGCCTTCGAGCGCTTACGCGGCCGCGGTGGCGGACACTGCCGGGAGGGAGCAGGCGTGCCAGCAGCGGGAGCGCTGAACAGCCCGAACTCGTCCTCCATCACGGCCTCCCGTCCGGTCGACCGGTAAGCCATTCGTTGACCTCGTGCCGGTAGCCGGTGCCGTGTGCCCGCCACTCCCGGTACAGCCCGACCGTGATCACGGCCCAGGTCACGAGCGTGGCGGCGGCAGCGAGGGCGAAGCCCCAGAAGCTGTGGATCACCGCCCGCTCGATCAGCAGGGCGAGGAAGGCGAGGCCGGTCATTTTGGTCCAGGACCACACGAACCGCAGGGTCAGCATCAGGCCACCACCCGCAGCTCAGCACCGCGCCATCCGGCCCGCACGAACTCGACCAGCTCGTCCAGCTCGCGGTCGTCGACGTAGGCAGCGCGCACGCGCATGGGGACGCGGGAGCGCTGCCGGATGACGTAGCCGATCCCCGACGTTTCCGGGGCGTTCGCAATCTCATCGGCCAGCGCACCGCGAAGGCGGGCGTTCTCGCCGAGCACCATGTCCACGTGTGCCGCGGACGTGACCCGCAGGCACACTCGGGTGGTGAACAAGTCCCGCACCGGCACGGTGTCCTTAGTGGGTTCCTGCACCAGTCCGACCATCGAGTGCCCGGTTGCACGGCCCTGAGAGCCGACAAGGGCGAGTTGCCGTTTCAGGCCGCGGGCGGCGGAGGCGTCGCCGTAGGCGAGCAGTGCGCCCATCTCGTCGAGGATCAGCACGTTCAGTGGCGTGACCGAGGAGGGCGTGATCTTGCGCTTGCCCTGCTCGGCCAGGCCGCGTTGGGTGGCCTGCATGTCGGCCACGTACTCCTCGACCAGCTCCGCGCAGTCGCCCTCCTCGCAGGCGTAGCGGTACGCGATGCCGGCGAGCTTGGCGAACTCCATCTGCTTGGGGTCGCAGATCCACAGCCTGACCGCGCCGTCCCGGATCAGCGGTGCCAGCCCGCGGAGTAGGGCGTTGACCACCGAGTTCTTGCCCGCGCCGGTCGCGCCCGCCACGAACAGGTGCTGCCCCAGCGCGGACAACCGCCAGTCGCCGCCGTACTCGGTCTCGCCGACGTAGAGGTTGGTCAGCTCGATCGCGTCGGAGTCGTAGACCATCTCCGGGGCCTCGATGACCTCGGTGAACGGCTCCGACCGCTCCACCACCAGCGCGATCACCCGGGGCTTGACCCGCTCGATCGCGATCCGCTCGACCTTGAGCGCCTCGGTCAACTCGGGAAGCTTGGCCTCGAACTGCCGGAGATGCTGCCCGGGGTGGAGCTTGACGTAGAGGGTGTCCACGCTCGGGGAGTAGGAGCGAATGCGAACCAGCCGGGGCACGTGAAGTTCACCGGTCTTGCGGTTGGTGGTGAACAGGTCGCAGGCGATCAGGGCGTTGCGCCAGCGCGGCCCCAGATAAGTGATCCACCGGCGACGCCACGCCCGCATCCGGGGTGCGGCGAACCGGTCGAAGCTGTCCGGATGCGCGCGATACCACGCACACAGACCCGCCGCGGTGCCGCCGAGGATGCCGCCTGTGGCGGTCCAGCCCAGTTCGAGCCCCGCAGTGGTGACGGCAGCGGGGGTAAGGATGCTGCCGGGGTGCCGGCCGAGCCAGGCGGCGGCCTTGACCTCTGCGCCCTTGGTGCGCTTGGAGAATTCCGAAGCCATGATGTTCCTTCCGAGAAACGAAAGGACCGGCCCGGCCACCCGTGTCGAGGTGGTCAGGCCGGTCCTGCGGCGGTTGCTGTTCGGTCAGTCCTTGATCGCGGAGCGGGAGTCGGAGAGCGAGACGGTCAGCTTGGCGACGGCTTTGGCCATGCGGTCGTGGTGGCCCTTGAAGCCCTCCCGTCGCACCGGAATGCCCTTGATCGCCTGCCGGAGCTGCCGCATCGCGGCGTCCACCGCATCCAGCGCCCGGTCCACCTGATGCCCTGCCATTGCTCAGACCCTCCAATCGCGCGAGACCAGCTCGGTCTCGTACTTCGTGGCCGCCGTCCGGAGGCGCTCCGGCTCATCGGTGGCTTGAGTGCGGTAGCCCTTGAGTTCGTCCTGAGTAGCGACGGTCCAACCCGACCCAGCGTGCTTGTCGTCGACCTTCTCGATCAGGCCGGTCAGGTCCTCCAGCGCTTCCAGCACCAGGTCCATCGCGACCACGAAGCTGCCGTACCGTTCCCGAGCGCGCCGGTTGATCGCGTCGATCTGCATCAGTTCCCCTTTCCTGCCGCATACTCCGCTGCCGAGGTCAGGTCAGCCACGAGGAATCGCACCGCGTTACCTACCGTCACCCGCGTTTCCTGGTCCGGTCGACTTGCCGCGAACTTCTCGTAGGCCGCGGTCGCCGCTGCGATGATGTTTTGAATCTCGCTTACCAACTTTCTTCCCCTCCTTGCGTTGTTACCCGTGCCAGTCGTGCTGGCGATTTACGGAGATCTCCCGTTCCCAATTTTCCGCGAGTTTCCACATCGGATTCTTCGGCGGCGGGTCAATCACGTAGATCTCAACCAGCAGCATCGCGGTAATTGCCGCGTTCCGATCGAACTTTCGCCCGGGGAGCCAGGTGACCAGCCAGCCTTCCGGCCCGTTGACCGCGTGATGCTCGGTCACCGTGCTCGTGATCCGGTCCGCATCGACCTCCAAGCTCATGACCTTCCTCCCCTCAGGCATTCCGCTGCGGTCCGTTGGGGTCGAAGGTGGACAGCCCGCCCGGGCACTCGCCGTCGCTGTGCCAGTAATCACCGTCAATCCAGTCTCGGTTACGCATTTTCGGTACCCCAATCAGTGTTGTGGTAGAACCCCAAGACCCCCGGAGTAGATCCCGGGAGTCAAGGCGCGCCACCACAAAAGGCGCGAATTTTGGCATGGATCGGCCCACTGTGTAATTCTCAAACAGCAGATAAGTGCCCTTGCCCGACTCGAACGGGCGGCTAACCAGGAATAGGAAGGGCTACCCGGACACGCGGTCCGATCAGGCGGCGGGCTTGAGACCCATGGCGGCGAACGCCATGCCCGAAACCGTCTCGCCCCGGTCGTTGCGGAAGGAGTACGGCGACACCCGGGCGTCGATCAGCTCGACCAGCTGACCCTCCTCGAACCCCTCGCCGGGGTCGGTCTCCAGGGTCACCCGGATCTCTTCGCCCTTCGTGCCGTCCGACTTCGCGAACAGCGACACGACATAGCGGGTCACGCCGTCCACGGTGACGACCTCCTCGCGGCCGTCCTTGTCCTTCCGTGTCTTCATCGTCGGGGCCTCGGCGATCCGGAGCCGGTAGCCGCCGAGGTTGACGGGGATGTTCCTCATCTATCCACTCCTGTCTTGTGACGTTATATGTCGTACTAGGACTAGGGTAGCACAGTGCTAGGACAGTGCTATGGTCCGTTCGGGTGAACTAGCGCGTTATATGGCGTCTCGGTACAGTTGGTTCATGAAGCAGCCGCAGCAGGTGACAGGGCACCCCTACCAGGCAGTGGCTGCCTCTATCGCGGCCAAGATCGATGCTGGCGAGTTGAAACCGGGCGAGAAGCTTCCCTCAGTACGCGCACTCGCTCGCGATCGCGGCGTGTCGCCGATGACGGCTCAGAAGGCCCTGACTCAGCTCGCCGAGGATGGCTACGCCGAAGTCACTGCCGGCCTCGGCTACTTCGTGACCCAGCCCGGCGAGTCGCACGACGATCCCCTCGCTGCCATCCACCGGCAGATCGACGCTCTGAACGCGACTGTCGCCGACCTGGCTCAGCGTCTTGAGCGGCTGGAAGAGCAGTCCGGCTGAGGCTCGCTCGGCGCTCCGCGACTTCCAGTCGCACGACCCGCTGACGCACCTCGTCGAGTTCAGCAGTCAGCGCCCGGAGGCGACTGGCGATCCGCCGGAGTTGAGCTTCGGATAACCCGTGGGGCGCGCCGGATGCACCCCGCTGCTCTCGCGGTGCCGCCATATCGGCTGCATCTCCCGTCTGACCCGGTTCTGTCCAACCCGTGTTGTTCATGGCTCAAATGAAACCCGCGGAGGCCGGGAGCACGGCAGTGAGCACAGGGGGAGTACGGGAGCAAATGGGGGAGCACTTGAGCGCAGAGAGATGCGCGAGGGTGCGTCCAGGCGCAACTCTTTGTGCTTCACTGGTCGCAGGGAGGTGACGATGGCGGCAGGAAAGAAGGAGCCAAACAGGCGTCTAGCAGCAGTGATGCAGGAAGCGGGCATGAGCAACAAGGGGCTCGCCCGCCGCATCGTCGAGGCGACAGCCGCCTGGAAGGAGCCACTGCGCGCCGACCACAACGACGTCCGCAAGTGGCTTGACGGCATGGTGCCGAGGGACCCCAAGCCTCGCGTCATCGCGCAGGTGCTGTCGGCGAGACTCGGTCGGCCCGTCAGCCTGGAGGACATCGGGCTGGGGGAGGCGGACGCGCCCGAGGACGACGCCCTTGTCACCGAGGGGTTGGCGTACCAAGCCGAACCAGGCCAAGCCGTCAACCTCCTGCACCAGCTCACCGACGCCGATCTCGGCGACCGTCGGCGAGTCGTCAACGCGACGTGGCGCGAGGACGTCGCTCCGCAGATCATCACCGGGTACATGTTCTCTGCACCCGTCGTACTCACGCCCGAGGATGACGGACCCCTGAGGGGCGCCACGGCCGCCGAGCGCATCCGCCGGACGACGGCGCACCTGATGGACATGGACTTCCAGTTCGGCGGTGGCCACACCCGGCGCATGCTCATCCAGTTCTTCCGAGACCAGGTTGTGCCGCTGCTTCGCAAGCACCACCCAGAGCCGGTTCGACGCGAGATCTTCAGTGCCGCAGCAGAGGTCGCACAGTTGCTCGGCTGGAGCGCCTACGACGCCGGACGACACGGGGTCGCCATGCGGTACTTCACCCAGGGACTCAAGCTCGCGCGCGAGGCCGACGACCACATGCTTGGGGCGCGGATGCTGTCGAGTCTGTCCCATCAGGCGAACTACCTCGGTCGGTTCAACGATGCTGTCAGTTTCGCCAGAGCGGCCCAGACCGCGACGCTTGGCCGAGCGACAAGCACGGTCTCCTCGATGTTCTTGGCAATGGAGGCGCGAGCGCTCGCGAGTCTTGGCGACAAGCGCGGGACGGCTACCGCGCTGCACCGTGCCGAGCAAGCCTTCGAGACCCGAGATCCGTCCGTTGAACCAGAATGGATCAACTACTTCGACGCGCTGGAGCTGGCAGGGGAAGCGTCCCACTGCTTCATGGACCTTGGCGATGGCAACAGGACGAAACTCTTCACTGCTCAGGCCATCGACCCGGTCCTCACACCGCCGCGGACTCGTGCGTTCATCCAGATGGTTTCCGCGGCAGGCTCACTCGCCAACGGGGAACCGCACGAGGCCGTAGCGCTTGCGACTGAGGCGGTCGAGCTGGCGGACGGCCTGCAGTCCATGCGGTACTTGCGTTACCTCACTGACTTCTGCAAGGCGCTCCACGAGCTCAAGGCCGACCGGGAGCTGTCGCAGAACTTCACCAGCCTGTTGCGGTCGCGCTACCCGAAGCTTGCCATCCCGCCGGTCGCGGCGTGACCGGGTTCAGAACGGCCGCCAGCGAGCGTTCGCCTCACCGGTGCGAATAGTGCGCATGCGCGTGTCGAACTCCGCCTTGATCTCCGGCGAATGGTCGACGTTCTGCATGATCCACGTCGTCATCTTGATCTCGTGGGTTGCTCGGAGCGTCGGGAAGCCTTCCCAGGCCCGGATGTCGTAGCCGTAGGAACGGGCGAAGTCGTTGTACTGCTTGTCCGTCCACCACCCAGCGGTGACGTACTCAGTCGCGGTCATCGAAAGATCCCACTCCGGCTGTCCCCAGGAGAAGTTCTCGAAGTCGATGAGCAGCGGCCCCGAATCGGTGATCATCAGGTTCTTGATATGAGCGTCGCCGTGGATTGCGCACTCGTCCAGCGGGAAGCTCAGCCGCGAAACCTCGTTTTCCAGCTCCTCACAGCGCTCCAGCAGCAACTGTTTGTCGTCGTCCGAGACGGGTGAGGACGCCACTCGCGGCCGGATCCGAGCGAGGATGTCTGTGCGTGGCAGCGTGAACGTCGTAGGAGACGGCAGCCGGTGAAGTTCCCGCAGCTCGCGGCCAAGAAGCGCGACGTCGTCCGGCATTGCGACCTCGCCGGGGATGAACTCCCAGAACGTGACCGGGTGGCCCCCTGCCGCGCGCGGTTGATCGGCCGGCCTCGACAGTCGACCTGAGGCGAACCCCTGGTCGGCGAGCCAGCGTGCTACCGCGACCTCCTTTTCAACGTTCGGCCAGTAGTCCATGGTCCGCGCGATCCGCACCACGATGGGGGCTGAGGCGAGCTTGTAGAGGGCGTTCTCACCCAGTCGCATCAGCGTTGCGCCCTTGGGGTCCAGGCCTGCGTCACGACAAGCAGTGTCGAGCACGGTGCGAGTGGAGTCGGCGGTGAACGCTGGCGCGGTGTCCGTCATCAAGCCTCCCGTCGTGTGATCCGGGTCCAGGTTACGGGCGGAAAGCGAGAAGAGTTGACCGAGCCGCGGACGGTTCCGAAGATCGCCCGACCCCAGCCACGTAGGTCCCCTTGCATGGCACCGTGATCACCAGCCCCTTGGAACGGAGCAGCTCGGTAGCGTGGCGAGCTGTGCCCAACGAGACGCCGTACTCCTGTGCGAGCCGGCGTTCCGCAGGCAGCCGCGTGTCCGGCGGCAGGTCCCCGCGCTTGATGCGTCGGGCGAGGTGGTCGGCCATCTTCTCGTAGAGCATGCCCGGCTTGTCTGGCTCCAGCTCCTCATAGAAGGTCATAGGTCCCCCGTGGATCTCGTCTCCGTCAATCCGCGACCGAGAACGACCGGCCGCGACTGGATCGAGAGTAGCGCGCCCTAGGCACCTATAGGAACCCACAGGTACCGCTATGAGTATGCAGGCTCTTGCTGGTGCATAGCGTTACGGCATGTCATGGGGAGACCGTTCCGGCCGGATCGACCACCACGGGCCGGAGTACGTCTGGGCGCAGATCGCGAACGACATCCGCCATGACATCGAAAGCGGCGCTCTACCAGCGGGCGCGAAGCTCCCCGGCGGACCGGAGCTGGCCGAGATCTACGGCGTAGCGAAGGCGACGGCCGCCAGGGCCATCAAGGCCCTACGAGATGAAGGGCTGGTGACTGTGGTCTTCGGCCGCGGCACCTTCGTCACTCATCCGGGGTAAGGCTGATCAAAGCCGAGACGGGACCACTGTTTCCGCGGACTACCTCAGTAACGATCAACAGCGCTGCGCCGACCGAGCAACATGGAGTACATCCTGGGTTACGGCAGTGTTCGGGACGGCAAACCGGCGAGAGGCGGGTTCAAGACGCTGAAGCACGTGAATCAGCTGGGGGTCGGGCCAGCACACGCTGTCGACCCGATCACTGATTTCGCTGTGTGTGACGCAGAGATCACGTACATTCCGCCGGAGAGGCCGGCGTTTGGCGGTCAGCTCAACCAGTGCCGAGACTGTCTCGCCTGGTTGAGTGCGGCGGGACGCAACACTTCAACCTAGATTCGCTCGGACGCGGTCCGCAGGACATCGAATGCCGTTTGCTAGCCGACCAACTGCCCAGCCGAGCGTAATTGCCGTGTTCAGAGTTTCCTTACTTGTTCAAGGCGGCCCCTGCGGGGCCGCTGATCCGGCCCTCATCCTGTCGAACCGCCAGACGCGGGCGTGCGGCTGGCGCCGGTCCCGCGTGGCGGTTCGACGGAGGCCGGGCGGCCCCGCAGCCGCCGCAAGAGAAAAGATGCCCTCGCCGGGCAGGCAGGCTCCGGGATGACCGGGGATTGCAGGCCAGGTTGCGCTGGCAGGGTGGGCGCTTGGTGGTCATCCCGTCGCCTGATCTGATGGCTATCACGCCGCGCTGGGGCCGCAAGGTTGGCAAGTTCGGCCGGCGGTTAGGCACGAAGGTTGCGGCCCCAACTCGGCGTGATCGAGACGCCATCAGGCGACGGGATGACCACCAAGCGGCTGGTGCTTGTGGCTCAGACGTTCAAAAACACGCCGCCTCTGCCAAGGCGCTCAAAGCTGTAACCCACAGCGAGAATCGCTCGACTCCACCTGATGTTTTCGCCCAGAGATACTGGTGTAGATGGTTTCCAGGATTCTTTCCCACCAGGACTTGAACCTTCGCCAAGTTCGGCTTGGTTTTATGTGCTATGAAATTGCGGATCAGGCGGATCTCCTCGACTGGGCTCGCAATACTTCCAGTGCTGCCAAGGTGAACACTTGTTGCCCCGACGGCCGCGACTATCTGAGCAGAATTGCTCAGTCCGAGAGCATTAATTACAGTCGTGAGATGGTTAACGTTATACCAGTTCGGCTCGCCGTCAATCAGCTTCAGCTTCAGCTTGCTTCTTCTCAAGAAATTCAATACCTGCGATTCTGACAAGTGTACTTTTGGGGCGTACCTCCTGCCAGATGACCCTGTAGACACGCCACGAGCGCTCAGCATGACTAGTTCGCGGAGGAATCTATTCCAAGCGTCCCATAGTGAAACCACGCAGCCGTCGACGTGAGGAGCATATTGCATTGCGTACTGTTTAACGTGATTGCAGTTCGTTGAGCTCATGAAGTCGTATTCGATCTCCGCGACTTCCGCCTTAAAGTCCGCGCTCGCCTGATCCAGGTTGAATGCAGGCGTACTCATCAGCGATTGACAATCTCATACCCGGCCATTGCTTGACTAAAATATTCAAACCTTATTTGTCGACTGCGCATACGCTGGGTCGAAGTTTTGGCCTCGATCAAGGGAGCGAAACGAGCGGGCAAGTCTTCCGGGTCTGCTGACAGCGCTGAGTTTATTTCACGAAGTCGATCTACGGCCACTTCAACATTAGTCAGCATCTCGTCACGTGTGGGAACGTTGTCCAGCAGTAGTCGACCTGGAGGGAGCAAATCACGTGCGTACATGACGCACGCTACGATGATAAGAAAGTGGGGGCGAGCTACAATTGGCTCCCTCTCGAATTCTGCCAGGAGCTTGGCAGCTTCAAGTGTGACGTCAACCATCTCTTCTCGGTCTGGAAGCTCGTCATCTTTTAGCTTCAAAGTGTTCTCATACAAACGAGTTATGCGATTTTCGTCGCCATCCTGCATCCCGTCCAAGAAGAAACCATAGATCTCCGCGACGAGAGATTGGTCAACCATTCGTACACGTTCTCGGTTGCTCAAAACGCCCAGTGCCCACACTGGCCCCAGCTGTCGTACGGTTTCCTTCACCAAACTGCTGAAGGGAGTGTCAAATCGCGCATTGCGCAATTCTGCGGCGTTAACTGGAACCGTGTAGGAGTTAATCCGTAGGAATACTTCCAGGACATCCTCGTCGCTTGCATTTATTAGCTGCTCGCATGTCAATTTGTAAGCCAAGAAAGCGTCTTTTTCTTCGTCTTCAAGGTCGGAATACCTCATGCCTTTATAGTCGCCGGCTTTTTGTCCGAGGACCAGCTTATTGTTGGCGAAGTCGATAATGGTGCGCAGCCGTTGCTGCCCGTCAACGACATCTCGAATAGTGCGTCGACTGTCCCGGTCAACGGAAGTTCGGAGCAACAATTTCGGGATAGGATATCCTCGCAGGATTGACTCAATAAGATAGGAGCGTGCCGGCGTGGCCCACACTGGTCCACGTTGGAACTTGGGATTGAGCTCAAGCTCTTGGTCGTCATGCCATTTGAGAAAGTCTGCGATTGTGTAATGTTGTGGTGTACTACCCTGCACGTGTCTACCTCTCAGGCTGATGATCTTAGATGTCATTCTGCCGTAAATGGGCGGACATGCAAGAGTGGCTGTCGCCCCTTCGCCTGCTGTGAGATCAAGTCTCTCACGATGTCGAGACCCGTGCGCTACGTCGGCGATAGGTTGCGAGCGGTAGTGCTTACCGTCGATCTCCACCCGGAACTCTCGACGTTCCGTGGCTTGTTGTCGAGGACATGTGACTCGATCGAGCCAGGGCCAGGCGTCGCCATCATGGCGTACAAACCAATAGCCTGATAAGTTCGCACTGGAGTTTGGCCGCGCTCGACGAGATCTCGGGTCGCCTCTGGTTGATGCGCCTTGAGGTCCGGCCCCAGCCCACACTTACCCCCGTCAATTGATCAAACGTACGTCAGCTGATTAGAGTGCCAGGCATCTGCCGCCGTGAATCGCGCAGGTCATGGCGGATGATCAGATGAATCACCCGATAAACGTCCAGTATAAATCTGTGGTTAGCTGGCGCCGCAGTCGTCGGCTGGCTCTGGCCGAGAACCAGGTATTTCAACTACGCCGGGCGCAGTCGCCGACTGTAGTTCGTGAGCGTCAGGCCTCGTCGGCCCACCTCTGAACGAAACGGCCCAGTCCCCGTGAACGTCGCTGAAGTACAAGTCGCCGATTTCCGAAGGGCCGACCTGCATGATTGTGGTGAGCCTCATCTGCTGTGGCGCAGCGATGGTGAGGATGCTACACGGTGGAAGTACGCTGAGGAAAACGTCATACCTCTTCTATCGCCACAACCTAACTTGCCGTTAGGCGCTGCCGTGTGGTCGCCTTGGGTACGAGTTCGACGGCGGCGGGGACTGCGTCCTCGCAGTGGCCTTGACGAACTCTAGGCGGCAAGTTCCTCAACGATCTCATCGCGATGCGACCAGGGGCGAGCCGTGACTGAGTACCGAGTAAAGGCTTCGACGATGTCCGCCGCTACTCCTCTTTTAGTATCGTTGATTAGTGCGTAAAACTGCGTTTCTGGGCCACGTGTGTCTCGTGTATCGTTTATTGCAAAGAGTAGGTTTTCAACGCGATCTCTGCGCGGGCTATTAACGACCTGAACGATTCGTTCTGGAGCTCGTCTAGACTTAGGGATGACGAAGTCCATCAGGTGATCCAACCCGCTTTTTCCTGCGAACTTCGCGTGCGGTGTATAGCGGATGTCGCGATCGTCTAAGAACTTCGCTACATCTTCAATGAACAGGCTTTGAACTGTCGGTTGAGCAAGGACGAACATGTCGTCGACACTCAACATGGCTTGTACGAGATTGTGAAGGCGCTGCCCGAGATCGTGAGGAGTCGCGGTTGTCTGCAGCTCCCCGCCTTCAATTGACACGCCATATCCAGATATCAGCTGGTGAAGCAACTCTCGGCGTCGGACGCCACGGCTATCGACTCCGCTAGATTTGAGTTCGGCGACGATGTACCCGTCGTCAGTGAGCAAGAAAAGGTCTGGCGACTGCCTCTCGGCATAGACCTGAATGTGGTCGTTATGTCTGTCCAGAAAAGGTGTAGTCAGCTCTGAAACAGTGTCATTGAGAGTTTCGCCTGAAATATGGTTCCTGATCCACGAGTAGTAAGACTCAACAAGCAGGTCTGCATTGCCGTTCATGCTAGTCCTCCTTGAAGGTCTGGAGCGGGCAGATTGACAGCCTTGCAGAAGTAATCAAGCGCCGAGGTCAAGTCGGTTGTTCCGTCGACCTTCTCGGCCCACTTGTCACCGTCGCTTTCTCTGTACCGGTGCATGTGGGGGAAACCCAGCTGAAGGCCGTCCGGATTGGTATGGGGCACGGACGTGCAAAGTCTTGCTAACACGATGTCGCGCCTGTACCTAAGCTGGAAGCGCGCCTTGCGTACGTTCCTTTTCGGCCGCCAGATGTCCAGGAGGAAGTGCTCGCTACCGTCATCACTCTCGACTGGGTAGTCATCGTCTGCTCCCTGGGCCAGGTTGATCGGCGATGACAGGCTGTAGACCTTCGCTACACGGAGTAGCTGGTCTGCCCGCCACTGCTCAAGCATGCACGCTCCTACCGACAGTTTGCAGGATGAGAGTACGCGGTCGATGATCTCCGTGCGAGGGCTGCAACTCCGACTGCCGTCACAAAACTGCACGTGACCACCTGCAACGATGCGCGCGCGTCCTACAGCCGCCTTCCGTTCGCCGTTGGCGGCACCGCATGTCCACCGCACATGTGACGCTGGTCTACGAGCTGAGCTCGACGAGGGCAGTGCGGTGCAAGGCAGCAGCTCGTGCGCGAAGGTGACGTCGTAAGGCTGCTCGGTTCTTCCCGCGAGTTTTTGTTGCATGGCAATTGGGGCACAGCGCGATCATGTGACGGGGATGGTCGGGGCCGCCGAGCGCGAGATCGTCGACGTGGTCGACCTCGAGGATCGCGGTTCCGGCCGGAGTGGTGTCTGCCGGCATGCCGGTACACCGATCGTTCTCGCACTGGTTGGCTGCGCGAACAAGCACCGCGTCTCGGGCCTGCCGGCTCCGCTGGTAGTTGTTCCGCTCTCGCTTCTTGGGCTGTGACTGAGCGGCGCTCGAGCTGTGGGTTTCCCCGAGGTCGTCGATGTAGTCCCGGTAGCTGCGTGCGCGAGTGGGTGTGTCAGCGTCCGTGCTAACGGGCACTGGCGGAGGTGGAGTGTCAGTGATCGGCCGGTCGTTCAGACGGGCGATGACGTGTTCCGGCCAAGTCGTGGGGTCTGAATCTGGGACGGCAGCGACGAGGAATGCGTACTCGAGTCGCTGTTCCTTGTCGTCATCCAGAGCCCAGCTCTGTGCGCGATCCAATACGGCGACCCAGGTGACGAAGCTGAACTTGCCACCCGTGGGGCGGTACCAGAACCGTACGGCGCGACGCTCCTGTCGGGCGGTGTCGAGCATCTTATTGCCCCTTGTGAGGGTTTGATGGCCTCGCCGGCCGTCGCCGCGGTACTCGAACGGCGCGATGGGGTCGGGTGGCTCGTCGGCATAGGGGCCTTCTTCGTCGGAGAAGGCGTTGATGATGTCTTCACCGGGGAAGCGAACGATGCCGGCGACTCCGTTACCACCGTAGGTAGCCTGAATAGCGGTCCGGTTGGGGTGCTCCTCGCCGATCTTCGGGGGATTGAGCTGCGCCGCTGTGACGATGGTGAAGCCGAGCCTCTCTAAGCGTCGAGCTGCGCCCTCGGCGCCGCCGTTGAAGCTGCCGGCTAAGAGGGGACCTCGTTCAGGATGCTGGAAGCCGTGAGCTACGCCGGCGATCGCCTTCGAGTCGTAGTGCTTGCCGTCAATCTCGAGCAGGTAGTCTCGCGCCGGATTGAAGCCGTACGCGCTGAGGAACCGGTCTGAGCCGAGCTCGTCGTAGTGCTGGACGGCGCGAACCACCGCCTCAGGATCAGTCAGATCCCCCAGAGTCACCGCTGCCCCCCAAGTCGATCATCGTCCAGGCGGCTCGACTCTACCCTCAAGCGAGGGCGTGACGCTCCCTGCGCAGGGACGCCGGGGTTGCCAACTAATCGCCAAGAATCGATGACAAACGACGGGTGTCAACGATGACTGCCGGCACTCGGCTTGAGCGCATCGATGCAGGTCAAGGCACTTGTTGACACACGACGGCAGGAGTCGGTGATCACGGAAACGACATCAGAAGGTTAGGGGTTCGAATCCCTTCGGGCGCGCGTCTGGTTGAGACAGCAAGACCACGAAGCCCCTCTGGCAACAGAGGGGCTTCGTGCTGTTCAGGGTGGTTCGAGGACGCGACCGGCGCTGGGTGGTATGACCCCAGTGGGGGATTCCTCCTCTTCGGGTGCAACTGGGGCTGGGCGGCCGCGACCAACCAGCACCGTTGTCGCGCCGCTCGAGGAGGAGCCGTGACGAAAGTCTTCTGATTGCTCGTGGTCGGCCTGATGTTCGCCGTGGCCGGTGTGCTCGGCTCGGCCACCGCGTCCGCTGCCTCGGTCACCCCGGTCTTCATCAGTGGCAACCCGTCCTGCGACGGTGGCATCAAGATCGACCCCGTCGTCAGTGGCACCTACGGTCCGGTTCGGATCGTCGTGAGTGGATCGTCGTTCAGCTTCTACACCGTCGGTGACGCTGTGGTGAGCGACGTGATCGTCAAGGGCGGCCCGAACGCGAACTGGTACCACTACGACCCGCCGGTCACGTCGGACACCGGCCTCACCGCCCCGCTCAACCCGAACAGCGGCAAGCCCTACGGCCTGAGCCACCTGTGCTTCTCCGTCGACGACAAGAAGTTCCCCGACCCAAGTGAACACCGTCAGCGGCCGGGCGCGATCACACGGAGCGTGCCCGGCCCGCCCTCGCCGGAGGTGCCCGTGATCCGTCGTCTCGCGCCGGCCGTCCTGGCGGCCGCGCTCCTCACCCAGGTCCCCGGCATCGCGTCCGCCGCGGAGCCGTTGCAGCCCGACCTCGGCATGGCGCGCATCAGTGACCTCAAGATCGCCACGACCGCCTCGGGGCAACGGCAGCTCCGCTTCTCGGCGACGATCGTCAACGTCGGGCGCGGGCCGTTCGGGCTCGTCGCGGACCGGGCGTCCGAGGCGTCGTCCTTCGTGGTCTCCCAACGGGTTCCGCAGTCGGACGGCTCCCGCGTTTCGGTCGGCGTCCCGGCGAGCCTGGTGTACGGCGGGGACGGCCACGGCCACTGGCACGTGCGGGACCTGGAGAGCTACCAGCTCGTGCGGCTCGACAACGGCAGCAAGGTCGGCACCTCGTCGAAGGGCGGCTTCTGCTTCTTCGACACCGACGCCTACCGCCTCACGTTGCCGGGCGCACCGCAGTCCTCTGTGTACTCGCCGGAGACCTGCGGGCACCTCGACTCGCTGACGGTGTCGATGGGCCTGTCCGTCGGCTGGGGCGACCGGTACCCGTGGACGCTGCCCGACCAGTACATCGACATCACCGGCCTCGCCAACGGCCAGTACCGGCTCATCGCCACCGCCGACGCCCAGGGCCTGTTCGTGGAAAGCAACCGCGCCAACAACTCGACGTGGGTGGACATCGCCGTGACGAGCCGCAAGAGCGGGACGTCGGTGAAGATCCTCGACTACGGCCCGGCGGCCTAGGCCGTCAGCGGGACTGGAGCGCGTCCAGGGCCACGGCCTGCGCGAGCACCAGCCGGCGGTCCAGCGACGGGTCGGCGACGCGCACCAGGTAGTGGTCCCGGAACCGGGTCTTCTTTTCGAAGCTGCCGACGAGCTGGCCGTCGCGGACGAAGTCGAAGTGGTACTTCCACGGGAACGGGATGTCGCCGACCCACGGGAGGAAGTCCCAGACACGGCGGAACAGCGCCAGGGCCATGCTGCGCTCGCTGATCTCCACCGGCGGCAGACCCGGCTGCTCCAGCCGCCACGTCGACCGCAGCAGCGACTTGCCGAACTGCTTGCCGAACACGCCGATCGGCTGCCCGTCGCCGGTCGTCACGTCGTAACCGCTCGCCAGGTCGATCACCTTGCGGGCGCGGAACGCGGCGAGCACGTGCTGCTTGCTCTCGTCCGCGTAGAGGGTGACCTGCTCGCGGAAGGTCATCCGCTTCTGCTCGACGAACGCGACCAGCGCGCCGGGCCCGCCGTTGCCGTCCCCGGATACTTTAGGCGGAGATCCTGGGCTGAGCCGCGTGCCGCCGCCGCACGTCTGCCGCGCCGTTCGTGGATGCGCGCAGCGGGGCCTTCTGCAGCTTGCCCGTCGCGGTCTTCGGCAACTCGGTCATCACCTTGACGAAGCCGGGAACCATGTGTTTCGGCATGCGCTCGCGGCAGAACTCCGTCAGCGCGGACGGGTCGATCTCCGCTCCGGGGTCCGGCACGACGCAGATCATGACCTCGTCCTCGCCGCCGGCGTCGTCGGTCTTCACGCCCACCGCGGCGCACTCCGCGATCCCCGGGTAATGCAACACGGCCTGCTCGACCTCGTACGACGAGATGTTCTCGCCGCGGCGGCGGATGCAGTCCTTGATGCGGTCGACGAAGTGCAGCCGCGACTGCTCGTCCAGGAAACCGGCGTCCCCGGTGTGGAACCACAGGTCACGCCAGGCCTCGACGGTCTTGTCCGGCATCTTGAAGTACCCGGCCATGAACGCGCCGGGAATCCGGGGGCGCACGACTATCTCGCCGACGGTGCCTGCCGGGAGCAGCTGCCCCGTCTCCGCATCGGCGATGGCCAGCTCGAACGCGTCCAGTGCCTTGCCGGAGTTCCGGCCCGAGGTCGAGTACGCCACCATGTTGCACTCGGTCATGCCGAATCCGTGGAGCACCTCGACGCCGAAGCGCCGTTCGAATTCCGGGGCGCCCTCGTCGGAGACCGGGATCGACAGCACAGCCCGCAGCCCGTGGTCCAGGTCGGCGTCCGAAGGCGGCTGGTGCAGCACGAAATCGGCCATCACGCCGAGCAGGTGGGTGATCGTCGCGCCGGTGCGGCGGACGTCCGGGAGCCACCCCGACGCGCTGAACCGCTTCGCCAGGTAGAACTGGGCGCCCGCGAACAGCACCGCGCCGACCTGCATGAACAGGCCGTTAGCGTGGAAGAGTGGCAGGGCGACGTACTCCTTGTCCGCCGGGGTCATCCGAAGGTGCGTCGCGATCCCGGCGCCGAAGAGCACGCAGTGCGCGTGCGGGAGGAGCACGCCCTTCGCCGGCCCGGTCGTGCCGGACGTGTAGAGGATCGTGGAGATGTCCGACGGCGCCAGCTCGGCGGGCTCGGCGATCGGGGCGTACGCCACGACCTCGTCCCACCGCGGCTCGCCGAAGACCACGACTTCGCGGACCGAACCGGGCAGTCCCGCGTCCCGCACCGTCTCCAGCAGGTCGGCCTGGACGAACACCACGGACGGCTCCGAGTTCGCCAGCTGGTGGCCCAGGAACTGCCCCTTCAGCTCCGGGTTGAGCGGCACGAAGATGGCGCCGATCAGGTTGGCGCCGAACAGCACCGCGAGGATCTCGGGCCGGTTCCCGGTGACGCACACGACGCGATCGCCCTTGCCGCAGCCGGCCGCGGACAGCCAGCCGGCGACCGCGGCCGCCTTGTCCCACACCTCCCGGTAGGTCCAGGTAGTGCCGTCGAAGGACTCCACGAACACCTGCTCCGGCTGCGCGGCGGCGTGCTTGCGCAGCAGGCTCGGCAGGTCCGTCCGGACGGCGTCCACCAGTGGCGTGCGGGAGCTGGCCGAAGTCACGAGTCTCGTCCTCCTGGCGCGGGGCGTCGGTGACCGCGTTCCGGCAGACGATACCTCAGTTTCAATTCACTCGGTAGGGCCGAACTCCGCCTGTACCTGGGGCAGCACCTCGGTGCCCAGCAGTTCGATCGCCGTCATCACGTGCTTCTGCGGCACCCCCGACCAGTCCATCTGCATGGCGTACCGGTCCGCTCCGACGAGCTTCCCGACCGTGATCAGGCGGTCCGCGACCTCGTTCGGGCTGCCGGTGAACAGCGACGATGCCCCGGCGGTGTACGCGTCGTACTCGGCGCGGGTCGGGACCGCCCAGCCGCGGGCCCGCGCGCCGTACTTCATCGTTTCCAGCCAGTACGGGTAGAACGTGTCCTTCGCGTCCTGCGACTTCCGCGCCACCAGCCCGATCGCGCTCATCGTCACGTGCTGTGTCGCCGGGTCGTTGCCGGACACCTCGCTCGCTCGGCGGTACAGCTCCACCAGCGGCGCGAACCGCTCCGGGCGGCCGCCGATGATCGCGTACACGACGGGCAGCCCGAGCGCGCCGGCGCGGATCGAGGAGTCCTGGTTGCCTCCGGTGCCGACCGAGATGCGCAGGTGCTCGCCGTACGGCCGCGGCAGCACCCGCGCACCCCGCAGCGGCGCGCGGAACTTGCCCGACCACGTCACCGGGTCCTCGCGGTCCAGCGCCAGCAACAGGTCGAGCTTCTCCTCGAACAGCGCGTCGTAGTCCTCCAGGTCCGCGCCGTACAGCGGGAACGACTCGATGAACGACCCGCGCCCCACCAGCAGCTCGGCCCGGCCGCCGCTGAGCTGGTCGAGCGTCGTGAACTGCTGGTAGAGCCGCACCGGGTCCTCGGTGCTCAGCACGGACACGGCGGTCGACAACGTGATCTTCGAGGTCACGCTCGCCGCGGCCGCCAGCACCGTGGCCGGGTTGGAGATCGCGTACGAGTCGAGGTGGTGCTCGCCGAGGCCGTAGAACCCCAAGCCGAGCTCGTCGGCCAGCTTCATCCGCTCCAGCGTGTTCGCCAGCGCCGCCGAGACGGACAGCTGTTCGCCGGTGACCGGGTCGGCCGGGCGGTCACCGAAGCTGTAGATGCCGAGTTCCATGCCTCCCAAGGTAACCAGCGGATGATGACACGTCAACCAAACCGGACGACGAGGCTCGACAGCCGCCAGGTCCCCGGGTCCGGCATGCGCTCGACCTTCACCGGTTCGAACTCCCGGGCGAGCAGCGCGGTCAGCGCCACCTCGGTCTGCACCCGGGCCAGCGCGGCGCCGAGGCAGAAGTGCGGGCCGTGCCCGAAGCCGAGGTGCCCGCCGCCGGGCCGGGTCACGTCGAAGCGGTCCGGATCCTCGAAGGCGCGCGGATCCCGGTTGGCCGCCGCGACCGCCGCGACGATCGCCTCGCCCTCGCGGATCAGCACGCCCTCCAGTTCGACGTCCTCGCGCGCGTACCGCGGGATCGTCATCAGCGTCGGCCCGCACCAGCGGATCAACTCGTCCACCGCGCGCGGCATCAGTCCCGGGTCGGCACGCAGCGCGGCGAGCTGGTCCGGGTGCTCCAGCAGGGCGGCCACGGCGTTCGCGACGAGGTTCGACGGCGTCTGCCCGGCCAGCACCAGGTGCCACACGAGCGTGACCATCTCGGTGTCGCTGAGCCGGTCCTCGGCCCGGATCAGGTCGGCGAGCACGTCGTCACCCGGCTCCTCCCGGCGACGGGCGATGGCGGCCTGCGCGCCGGCCATGACCCCGGGGATCGCGGCGGCGAACGCCGGGCCGTGGCCGCTCGCGACCGCCATGCCGTACTCGCGCCACTGCGGGCGGTCCTCGCCGGGGATGCCGACCAGCTCGCAGATCACGTCCATCGGCAGCGGACGCGCGAAGTCCCGCAGCAGGTCGGCCTCCGCGGGCAGGTCGTCGAGCAGCCGTCCGACGAGCGGTTCGACGCGTGGCCGGAAGTCCAGCGCGCGGCGCGCGGAGAACGCGGGGGACACCAGGCGGCGCAGCCGGGCGTGCTCCGGACCCTCCACTTCGGACATCGTGCGCATGTACGCGCGGCAGTGTTCGGGCACGTCCGGGCGCTGGTAGCTGTTCGAGGTCAGCTCGAAGCGGGGATCGGACAGGACCGCTCGCGCGGTCTCGTGGCGGGTCGCGGCCCACACCGGGCCGAAGCCGGGCGCGCCGACGCGGGCCAGCGGCGACTGCTCCCGCGCGCGGCCGTAGGCGGTGAACGGGTCGGTCAGCACTTCGGGATCGGTCAGGGAGATCTCGGGAATCACTCGCGCTCCAGATGTTGAATTCAGATGTTCACATCATCTGAATGGGCACGATATCTTGGTCTTCGTCCGGATGGCAACGAGGAGGCTTCGTGGCGCGGCTGACCAGGGCGGAGACGCAGGAGCGCAACCGCGCGAAAGTGCTGGTCGCGGCGCGGGAGGAGTTCGCGGAGCGGGGGTTCCGGGAGGCCAAGGTGGACGTCATCGCCGAGCGGGCGGAGCTCACGCGCGGCGCGGTCTACTCGAACTTCCCCGGCAAGCGGGCCCTGTACTTCGCGGTCCTGGCCGACCTCGCGGCCCGCGCGGAGCCGTCCCCGCACAGCAGGCCCGGCACCGACGCCCGGTCCGCGGTCGGCTCGTTCGCCCGCGACTGGATCGTGCGGGACGCCGGCCTGGCCCGCGACCTGCCCGCCGAGGTGATGGCCGACGAGCGGGTGCGGCTGCCGTACGCGCAGCTCATGGAACTCGGCGCGCTGCTGCTCGCGCTGGCGGTGGAACGGCTCGACCCGCCGGAGTCCCCGCCGGGCGCGCCGCCCGCGCGGTACGTGCGCCGGGCGCGGGCGGTGCTGACGTCGCTGCACGGCGCGCGTCAGCTCACCGTCGCGGCGCCCGGGTTCGTCGAGCCGTTCGACGTGATCAGCACCTGCGAACAGCTCGCCGACCTGCCGTTCAACGACTGGTGGGCCCCGCCGCAGGTGTCCCCGCAGCCGCGCCCCGCCGACGAGCCGTGGTCGCCCGGCGAGGCCGTCGACCTGGTGCGCGGCGAGCCGGTCCGGCTCCCGTCCGACGGCGTCGTCGCGGTACTCGGCCTGCACCGGCTCGCCGTCGTGGAGGAAGCCGTCCGGGCGGGGCTGGATGTCACGCTCGTGGCGGTCACCGGGGAACCGGCCGAGCTGGGGCCGCTCGCGCGCCTGGTGATGACCGAGGTCGCCGCGTGCCTGCGGCAGGCGTTCCCCGAGGCCGCGTGGCCGCGCCTGCGGGTCGTGTGCGACGAGCGGGGCGAGCTGGCCGCGGCGGCGGGCGTCCCGGCGGTCAGTGACGCGACCGAGGTGGCGGTGCGCGTGGCCGGCGGCCGGATCGTCGCGCGCGCGGACGGATTCGGCGCCTGCCACGCGGTGTCCGCGGGGAAACTTGCGCCCGCCGCCACCGCCAACCACGATCGTTCCTCGTGACTACGGCGGAAACCTCGCTCCGGTACGGCCAGGCCGCCGGGCGCTGGGTCCTGTTCGCCACCGTTCTCGGGTCCGGTGTCACCTTCCTGGACGCCACGGTCGTGAACATCGCGCTGCCCAAGATCGGCAGCGACCTCGAGGCGAGCACGGCCGGTCTGCAGTGGACGATCAACGGCTACACGCTCAGCCTCGCCGCGCTGATCCTGCTCGGCGGCTCCCTCGGCGACCGCTTCGGGCGGCGGCGGATCTTCGTGCTCGGCGTGGCGTGGTTCGCGATCGCGTCGCTGCTCTGCGGGCTCGCGCCGGACATCTGGACGCTGGTCGCCGCCCGCGTGCTGCAGGGCGTCGGCGGCGCCCTGCTCACGCCCGGGTCGCTGGCGATCCTGGAGGCCTCGTTCCACCCCGACGACCGCGCGAAGGCGATCGGCGCGTGGTCCGGGCTCGGCGGGATCGCCGGGGCGCTCGGACCGTTCCTCGGCGGGTGGCTGGTCGAGGTGGCGAGCTGGCGGCTGGTGTTCCTGATCAACGTGCCGCTCGCGGCGATAGTCGTGCTGGTCGCGCTCCGGCACGTCCCGGAGACCCGCAACCCGGAGGCCGCGCGGCAGCTGGACTTCACCGGCGCGGCGATGGGCGCGCTCGGGCTGGCCGGGCTGAGCTACGGCTTCACGGCGTGGCCGGCGCTCGGCGCGGGCTCGCCGACGGTGCTGGCGGCGCTCGGCGTGGGGGTCGCCGGGATCGCGGCGTTCGTGCTGACCGAGCGGCGGTCGCGGCACCCGATGCTGCCGCTCGGCGTGTTCGCGTCGCGGGCGTTCACCGCGGCGAACCTGGTGACGTTCGCGGTGTACGCCGCGCTGGGCGGCGTGTTCTTCCTGGTCGTGCTGAACCTGCAGGTCGTCGGTGGGTACTCGCCGGTCGCGGCAGGTTCGGCGATGCTGCCGGTGACCGCGCTGATGCTCGTGCTGTCGGCGCGCGCCGGGGCGCTCGGGCAGCGGACCGGGCCGCGGCTGCCGATGACCGCAGGGCCGGTCGTGTGCGCGGTGGCGCTCGTGCTGCTGTCCCGGATCTCGGCGAGCCCGTCGTACCTGACCGAGGTGCTGCCCGCGGTCGTGGTGCTCGGGCTCGGCTTGTCGCTGACGGTCGCGCCGCTGACCGCGACCGCGCTCGGCGCGCTCGACGACCGCTACGCGGGGGTGGCAAGTGGCGCGAACAACGCGATCGCCCGCACCGCCGGGCTGCTCGCGGTCGCGGTGCTGCCGCTGGTCGCGGGCATCGGCACGGGCAGCCTGACCGATCCCGCGGCGCTCGCGCCCGCCTACCGCACGGCGATGCTGGTGTGCGCCGGACTGCTCGTCGCGGGCGCGTTGATCGCGTTCGCGTTCGTGCCCGGCCGCCCGAAGCCGGCGCCGGTCAGCCCGGTGAAGGTGCACTGCGCGGTGGCCGGCACACCGCTGCACCCCGCGGAATGCCGCGAGCCCTGGGAACGTTGACCGGTGTGCGAGGAAGGAGCGGGTATGAAGAGCAGGAATTCGCTCAGGTCGCTCAAGCGCCAGCCGGGCTCGATCGTGGTCCGGCGCCGGGGGCGTTCGTTCGTCATCAACAAGAACAACCCCCGGGTGAACGCCCGTCAAGGCTGAATTGTCCGGAAACAGGGTCCGTCCAGAGTCGACGGACCCTGTTCTTTTGTGTCGCGTGCCGTTTATCGTGTCGATCGATGAACGTTCGTGGAACTGCCGTCGTGGTCGGCGCTACCGGCGGGATCGGTGCGGAAGTGGCCGCCGCCCTGGCCGACCGGTACACCGTTTGGGTCGCCGGGCGGGACGAGACCGCGTTGAAGGAATTGGCCGGAACGTTACCGGACGCGCATTGCTGGACCGTCGACCTCGCGGCCGATCCGGACATTTCCGATAATTGTCCGGAATTGTCGTCGGTCGACGTGGTCGTGCATTGTGCGGGTGTTTTCCAACTGGGTTCGGTCGCGGACACCGATCTCGACGTGTGGCGTGAGCTGTTCGCCGTGAACCTGTTCGGCGTCATCGGGACGACCCGGCGGCTGCTGCCCGCGCTGCGAGCCGCGCGGGGACGGGTGATCCTGGTGAACTCGACGGCCGTCCTCGGCTCACCCGCCCACCGGTCCGCCTACGCCGCCAGCAAGACGGCGCTGCGGGTGTTCGCCGAGGCGCTGCGCCGCGAGGAGCTCCCGAACGGGGTCCGCGTCACGAGCATCTACCCGGGACGCGTCGCGACGCCGATGCAGCAGACGGTCCGCCGGATGGAGGGCGGGCCCTACGAGCCCGAGCGGTACCTCGACCCGGCGTCGATCGCGGACGCGGTGCGATCCGTGCTGGACGCGCCGCCGAACACGCATCCGACCGAGCTCGTGATCGAGCCCGAATGGCGTCCGTGACCTTGCGGTCGCGGCCCGCATCCGGTGGTATGGCGGCATGAACCAGACGGACGCTGTCGTCGTGATCGCGACCATCGAGGCCGCGGAAGGCAAGGAGGCCCAGGTCGAGGAGGCGCTGCGGACCGCGGTGCGGGCGGTGCACTCCGAGCCGGGCTGCGAACGCTACGCGCTGCACCGCGACGCGAAGTCGCCGACGACGTTCGTGATGGTGGAGAAGTGGGCGTCCGGCCCGGCGCTCGGCGCCCACGGCAAGGGCGCGGCCCTCGCCGAACTGGGCGCGGCCCTCGACGGGCTGCTCGCGAAGCCGATGGACGTGCGGCTGCTGACCCCGCTGCCGGACGGGGACGGCAAGCTGGGCGCGCTGTGAACCTGCCGCTCGCCGGGATCACCGTCGTCAGCCTGGAGCAGGCCGTCGCGGCGCCGTTCGCGACGCGCCAGCTCGCCGATCTGGGTGCCCGGGTGATCAAGGTGGAACGTCCCGGTGGCGGCGATTTCGCGCGGCGCTACGACACGACCGTGCACGGCCAGTCCAGCTACTTCGTCTGGCTCAACCGGTCCAAGGAGTCGCTGACCCTCAACCTCAAGGACCCCCGTGGCCGGGAGGTCCTGGCCGGCCTGCTCGCCGGCGCGGACGTGTTCGTGCAGAACCTCGCGCCCGGCGCGGCGGCCCGCCTGGAGCTGGACCCGGCGACGCTCGCGCAGCGGTACCCGTCGTTGATCCCGTGCACGATCAGCGGGTACGGCACGGACGGGCCGTGGGCGGAGCGGAAGGCCTACGACCTGCTCGTCCAGTGCCAGACCGGCCTGGTGTCGCTGACCGGGACGCCGGAGGGCGCGGCGCGGGCGGGGGTGTCGGTCGCGGACATCGCGGGCGGCATGTACGCCTACTCGGGCATCCTGACGGCCCTGTTCACGCGGGCCACGACCGGCCGGGCGGAGCCGGTGGAGGTGTCGTTGTTCGACGCGCTGTCCGAGTGGATGGGACAGCCGGCCTACTACACGCGCTACGGCGGCACGCAGCCGCCGCGGGTGGGCACCCAGCACGCGACGATCGCGCCCTACGGGGCGTACACCGCGGCCGACGGCAAGGACGTGCTGTTCTCGATCCAGAACGAGCCGGAGTGGGTCGCGTTGTGCTCGCGGTTCCTGCAGCGGCCCGAGCTGGTCGACGACCCGCGGTTCGCGACCGGTTCCGCACGGGTGGCGCACCGGGACGAGCTGAACGAGATCGTGGCGGCGCGGTTCCGCGAGCTGGACAGCGACAAGATCATGGCCCTCCTGGACGACATCGGCGTGGCGAACGCGGGGGTGAACTCGGTGCACGAGTTCCTGGCGCACCCGGTGCTCGCCGAGCGCGACCGGTGGCGCACGGTGCCGATCCCCGGCGGGACGGTGGAGGCGCTGCTCCCGCCGGTGATCATGGGCGGGTTCGAGCCGCGGATGGGGCCGGTGCCCGAGGTGGGCGCGCACACCTCCGCGATCCTCCAGGAACTCGGCCACGACGAGGCCGCCGTGGAGCGACTGCGGGCGGAGGGTGTGGTCTGACCCTGGGCCGGCCGGCGGAAGCAGAAGCCACAGCGCGTCGGCGGTGGGGGGTGACCTGGATTGAGCCCCTCGTTCGTGGGGTACTCCCCAGTATGCGTCGCACGTTGCTCGGGATTTACCTGAACGACCATGTGGCCGTGGTGACGGCCGGGGTGGAGCTGGCCAGGCGCTTCGCCCGTGCCGAGGCCGACTGGGCGGGCAACGGCAAGCTCGATCGCCTCGCCGAGGAGATGGCCGAGGACCGCGACGCCCTCGTCGACATGATGCGCGCTCTCGGCGAACCCTCCCGCCCCACCGGCCACTGGGCCGGGTGGCTCCTGGAGAAGGCGGGCAGGCTCAAGTTCAACGGCCGCCTGCTGAACCGTTCGCCGCTCAGCCGCGTCGTCGAACTCGAGGGGCTCCGGCTCGGCGTCGAGGGCAAGGTCGCGGCCTGGCGCACCCTGCGTGCCCGCGCCGCCGTCGACCCGCGGCTGGACGCCGACCAGCTCGACGAGCTGATCGCGAACGGGCGCAGTCAGGCGACGCGGCTCGAACGCCTGCGGGCACGCGCGGTGGCCGAGCTGTTCGGTGAGGAAACCGACCAGGCCGCCTGACGACACCGGTTCGCGCGTAAGGATCCACGAGTTCTTCCCCTGTGGTTAACCCGTTTCGTCGCGTCGTGTGTTAGGCGTCTCCCATCAGTCCGCAATGGACAGTCGAGTTGTCCACAGATCCGTCCACCTGTGGATCGCTTTGTGGACAACCGCTCAGGCGGGTGTGGCGTACCGGACTTCGGCTTTGAACCGCGTTCGCGCGGCGATCCGGCGGGCGCCGCTCATGTTCATGCGCCACGTGGCCATCGCGACGCTGACCCGGAAGTGGTTGGCCACCGAGTGATCCGACCAGCCCTTGAACGCCGCGATCCGCGCGGCGTCGGTGGGGATGAGGAGCTCGCCGGACAGTTCGGCGGCCTCCTCCTCGATGCCCGCCACGGCCGAGCGGCAGCCGTTCTCGTCGGTCAGCGTTGGACCGAACGGGTGCTCCAGGAGCACGTGCGCCATCTCGTGAGCGATCGTGGATCGCCTGCGGCGCATGGGGTGCACGTGGTTCTCGATGATCACGGCGCCGCTCGGGTCGAGCGGGACCAGCGCCGCGGAGAACACGTGCGGACGTTCTTCCGTCAGGTGCCGCACCGACTCCGCCGGCAGGAACGGGCTGCGCAGGTCGAACACCTCGATCCCGTACAGCTCGGCCAGCGCCCACGGGTCCAGCGGGGCGAAGACCTCGGTGCCCAGCTCGGCCCGCACCTCGAGGGCGAGTTCCCTGGCCTCCTTCTTGAAACCACGGCGGAGGGTCATTTCGACTCCTTGTTCTTGGCGCGGATGTGTCGCATCGTCAGGCCGACCACGTCCAGCAGGTGCTGCTGGTCGGACTCGCTGAGTTCTTCCTCGGCCCGGAGCAGCGGCGCGAGCTGCGCTTCGAGCGAGGGCCGGCGGCGCCCGTCGGGCTGGCCCTCCGGCCACACCATGAACGTCTCGGCGGGCATCCCGAGCCACTGGACGAGCGCGATGAACCCGTCCAGGTCCGGCCGGTGACCGTTGCCCATCCGGCTGACCAGGGACGCGCTCACCCCGGCCTCGGCCGCGAGCTGCCGCCACGACAAGCCGCGTGACTCGCGCTCCGCGTCGAGGGCCGCATAGAGCCTCCCCGTGTCCAGCCGTCCGCCCATGTGGCACACCTCCGCTTTCCGTTCCGTCGCAGTTTTGCCGAACCGTTGCGGAGGTGCAACGGTGATGTACTATAGGGACAGTGTTGCTCCAGTGCAACACCCGAGGAGGGAGAGGGATCATGTCGCGGACGGTGTACTGGGTCTCGCCGATGCTGGGCAGCTGGGATGTGAAGCGGGGCGAGGCGGTGCTGTCGCACCACGAACGCAAGCGGGACGCGGTGCGCGCGGCCGCGAAGCTGGCGCGCGCCGACCGCCCGAGCGTGCTCAGGATCCAGCGGCGCGACGGGTCGATCGAGAGCAGACGGCTCTACGGCAACGATCCGCTGCCTGCTCCGGGTTGACTTCTCCCGCGGCCTGCCGCCGGGGGTGGGGTGGGTGGGCATGGGGTGGACGATAGGGGTGGGGTCTGACAATTCGGGGCGCTTCGTCCCGGCGCCTCAGGAGGCCCTCCGCCCGGCGTCCCCTGTGGACAGTGCGGTTTCCACCTCCGCGCACAGGATGTGGACCGCCACGAGGTGGGCTTCCTGCACGGTGGCCGCCGTGCCGGGCAGGCACAGGGCGTCTTCGACGACGTTCGCCAGCGGGTTCGGGCTCGGCCCGGTCAGCGCCCACACGTTCGCCCCCGCCCGCACACCCTCCTCGGCCGCGCGCGTCAGGTTGCGGCTGCGGCCGTTCGCCGACAGCAGCAGGAGGATGTCGCGCGGCCGGGCGTGCGCGCGCACCTGCCGCGCGAAGACCTCGGCGTGGTCGTACTCGTACTCGTCGCCCACCGCGATGAGGCTGGAGGCGTCGGCGTGCAAGGCGATCGCGGAGAACGGCGGGTGGTCGTCGTGGTAGCGGCCCAGCAGGTCCGCGGTCAGTTGCCTGGCCTCGGCCGCGGACCCGCCGTTGCCCGCGGCGAGCAGCCGGCCGCCCTCGCTCAACCGCTCGGCGAGCACGCGGCCCCATCGCGTGAGGCGCCCGGTCTGCCGACGGAGCGCGCCCAGCGTCTCGTCCAGGGTGTCCAGGTGTCCGCGCGCCACGTTCGGCAGTGTGGTGGTCGCGCTCATGTGGAGGAGGTTTGCCTGCTGTTCAACGTTTAAACTTCTCCGCCGCCCACGCGGCGGCCAGCCCGGCGAGGAGGAAGAGCGCCGCGAGCCACGGCAGGAAAGCGCCACGCATCACCTCGAGTGCGGCGGCGCCCAGCACCCCGGCCAGGGACACCGCGAGGTAGATCGCCGACGCGTTCAGCGAAACCACCAGCGACGGCGTCGTGGGCGCGGCGGCGATCAGCTGGTGCTGCTGCGGCACCATCACCGACCACGAGGCCAGCCCGTAGGCGACGACGGCGATCAACGCGCCGGCGAACGTCGCCGCCGTCCACGGCATGAGCGCGAAGTCGAGCGCGCCCAGCGCCATCGCGGCGGTGATGACCCGCATCGGGCCGACGCGGTCGGTCCACCCGCCGGTCACCACGTTGCTGACCGTGCCGGCAACCCCGGCGGCGAACAGCAGGACGGTGAGGCGGACGCCGTCGCCCGCGGTGGCCTGTTCGACGATCACGCTGAGGTAGATCGTGACCAGGTAGATCCCGACGAACATGGCCACCGTGGCGGTCAGGATCAGCAGCACCGTCCGGTCCCGCAGCGGAGCCAGGCGCGCCCGCAGGGTGGTGGCAGGCGGGTTCGGCACCGGCGGCAGCCAGAGCGCGACGCCCGCCGCGGCCACCAGGCCGAGCGCGGCGACCAGCCACATCGTCTGGCGCCAGCTCGCCACCGAGCCGAGCAGCGTCCCGATCGGCACGCCCAACGCGGTCGACGACACCAGGCCCAGCGTGACCAGCGACATCGCGCGGCCACGCCGTTCCGGTGACGCCAGGGCGGCCGCGGCGGTGGAAGCGGTCGGCGTGATGGCGGCGGCACCGGCCGCGGCGATCACCCGCGACGCCAGGGCGAGGCCGTAGTCCGGCGCGAGGGCGGTGACGGCGTTGCCCAGCACGAAGACGCCGAGCGCGGCCAGCAGGACGGTGCGCCGCGGCCAGTTCCCGGTCGCGGCGGCGAGCACCGGGGACAGCACGGCGTAGGCGATCGCGAAGACGGACACGAGCTGGCCGGCCTCGCCGACGCTGACGTCCAGCGAGCGGGCCAGTTCGGGCAGGACGCCGTTGACGACGAAGGCGTCCGTGCCGACCGCGAACGTCGCGATCGTCAGGACGCCGATCCGGGCGGGCAGGCGGTGGGTGGTGGTGACCATGGCTCCTCAAATGATACTGATCGGTTCCGTTTGAACGGTACTGATCGGTTCCGTTTGAACGGTACTGATCGGTTCCGTTTCTGGTCAAGATCCGATACCGTGGAGTCATGCCGACCCGAGCCCGTGAACGTCTCGTGCAGAGCGCCGAGGACCTGTTCTACGCGGAGGGCATCCGCGCGGTGGGGGTCGAGCGGCTGCTGGAGGTGTCCGGCGTCGGGCGCGCGTCGTTCTACCGGCACTTCGCGAGCAAGGACGACCTGGTCGAGACGGTCCTGACCGAGCGCGACCAGCAGTGGCGGCAGGCGCTGGCGGAGGGCGTCGCCGCGCGCGGCGACCACCCGCTGGCGGTGTTCGACTTCCTCGCCGAGCGGTTCGCGCGGGCGGACTACCGGGGCTGCGCGTTCATCAACGCGATGGCCGAGGTGGGCGACGCGGACGCGGCGGTGTACCGGCTGGCGCGGGCCCACAAGGGGGCGGTGACGGAGTACCTGGCCGGGCTGCTGGAGAAGGCCGGGTACGCCTCGAGCGCGACGCTCGCGAAGCAGCTGATGCTGCTGGTGGACGGCGCGCTGGTCACGGCGCTACGCGAGCGCGGCGCGGAGCCGGCCCTGAGGGCGAAGGCGATTGCGGCGGCGTTGCTGGGCTGACGGGTGGTGCGGCGTTGGCTGGCGCGGTGGCTGAGGGCGCAGGGGTCGGCTGGGGTGAAGTCGAGACTCCGCGATGTGGGCGGTGGTGGTGGCGCTTTGCGGGCGCGGCGCGGAGCCGGCCCTGCAGGTGAAGGCGATTGCGGCGGCGTTGTTGGGTGACGGGCGGTGGGCCGCGGGCCGGCGTGGGGGCTGAGGGTTGCAGGGGTCGGCTCGGGTGGGGCGAAGTCGAGTTCCGCGGTGCGGGCGATGGTGGTGGCGCTTTGCGGGCGCGGCGCGGAGCCGGCCCTGAGGGCGAAGGCGATTGCGGCGGCGTTGCTGGACTGACGGGCGGTCGGCCGCTGGCCGGCGCGGTGGCTGAAGGTCTCAGGGGTGCGGCGGCCGGGGTGGGTGCCCGCTTGCGCCGGTGCTGTCACGCGCGCGGATCGGGCGGCTGGGTGGCGATGGCCGTGGCCGCAAATTCGTGGGATGAGCTCGGTGCGGCGGCGCTGTGGGTGCTGGTGAGTGCGAGGTTGCCCGGACTTCGAGGCGTGAGGCGAAAAGCCAGGTCAGGACTTCACGAGGCGTGCGATGGCGTCGCTCGCTTCGCGGACCTTGACTTCCGCTTCCCGGCCGCCGGCGCGGGCCGCGTCCACCACGCAGCTCGACAGATGCTCGTCGAGCAGTTCGAGCGAGAACGACTGCAGCGCCTTCGTCGCGGCGGAGACCTGCGTCAGGATGTCGATGCAGTACTTGTCCTCTTCGACCATCCGCTGCAGCCCGCGGATCTGGCCCTCGATCCGGCGCAGTCGCTTGAGGTAGGCGTCCTTGTCTCCGCTGTAGCTCGCCATGTCCGCCTCCGCTCTCGAAAAACTCCCGCCATCATACCCGCTCCCCGTATCCGCACCCTTGCGTCCGATGGGGCCGTCTGTTCATCTGTTTACCTGAACAGGTGATGGAGGTTATCCCGTGAGTGATCGGACTCCGCTCGGCAGGCGGGAACGGATGTCGGTGGCGGGCATGGTCGGCGTCATCCTCGCGCTCAACCTCGCCGGTTGGGGGGTCCTGCTCCTGCTGGTCGTGCCGCAGCACTTCGAGATCGGCGCGTCCGGGGTGTTCGGCGTCGGTCTCGGCGTCACGGCCTTCACCCTCGGCATGCGGCACGCGTTCGACGCCGACCACATCGCGGCGATCGACAACACCACCCGCAAGCTCATCGCCGACGGGCAGCGGCCGCTCACCGTCGGTTTCTGGTTCTCCCTCGGGCATTCCACGATCGTGTTCGGGTTGTGCCTGCTCTTGTCACTCGGCGTGCGCGCGCTCGCCGGGGAGGTCGAGGACGACTCCTCCACGCTGCACGACGTCACCGGCGTGATCGGCCTGTCCGTGTCCGGCACGTTCCTGTGCCTGCTCGGCGTCATCAACCTGGTCGTGCTGGTCGGCATCCTCCGCGTCGCCCGCGACATGCGCCGCGGGCAGTTCGACGAGGCCGAACTCGAAGCGAAGCTCGCCAGCCGCGGCCTGCTCAACCGCATCCTCGGCAAGGCCACCGCCGCCGTGCGCAAACCGTGGCACATCTACCCGGTAGGGGTACTGTTCGGCCTCGGGTTCGACACCGCCACTGAGGTCGGCCTGCTGGTCCTGGCCGGCGGCGCGGCGGCGTTCGCCCTGCCCTGGTACGCCGTCCTCGTGCTGCCGATCCTGTTCGCGGCAGGCATGACCCTGTTCGACGCCGCCGACGGCTACTTCATGAACTACGCCTACGGCTGGGCCTTCGCGCGGCCGGTGCGCAAGATCTTCTACAACATCACCGTGACCGCCCTCTCCGTCGTGGTCGCCCTGGTCATCGGCGTGATCGAGCTGATCTCCGTGCTCGTCGACCAGGCGGGGATCACGAGCGGCCTGCTGGCCTGGATCGCCGAAATAAACCTCGACCACGCGGGGTTCGTGATCGTGGGTTTGTTCGTCCTGACCTGGGTAGTCGCCTGGTCGGTGTGGCGCTTCGGCCGCATCGAGGAACGCTGGGTTACGCCCGGTACGGGTAGGGGGTATAGTCCGGAACATGACTGAGACCGTCTACACCGTCACCGGGATGACCTGCCAGCACTGCGTCGCCTCCGTCACCGAGGAGGTCACGAAGATCGAGGGCGTCCAGGACGTCAAGGTCGATCTGCCGACCGGTTCGGTCACCGTCGTGAGCGCCGCCGAGCTGAGCGATGACGCGATCCGCGCTGCCATCGACGAGGCCGGGTACGAGCTCGCCTCCCGGTGACGCGATGACCGCCGCCCCCGAGCGCGCCGAGGTCGAACTGGCCATCGGCGGCATGACCTGCGCCTCGTGCGCGAACCGGATCGAGCGCAAGCTGAACAAGCTCGACGGGGTCACCGCCACGGTCAACTACGCCACCGAGAAGGCGAAGGTCAGCTTCCCGTCGGGCGTGGACCCGCAGAAGCTGGTCGACACGGTCGTGGCCGCCGGGTACTCGGCCACGCTGCCGCAACCGGCCGAGGACGAGGAAGACCACGTCACCGGCCTGCGGGACCGCGTGCTCGCGGCGGCGGTCCTGTCGCTGCCGGTGGTCGTGCTGGCGATGGTCCCGGCCTGGCAGGTCGACTACTGGCAGTGGATCTCCCTCGCGCTGGCGACGCCGGTGGTGTTCGGCGCCGGCCTGCCGTTCCACGTGGCGGCGTGGACGAACCTCAAGCACCGCGCCGCGACGATGGACACGCTGATCTCGGTCGGCACCCTCGCGGCCTACCTGTGGTCGGTGTACGCGCTGGTGTTCACCGACGCCGGCGAGATCGGGCTGCGGCACCCGTTTGAGCTCACCATCGAGCGCAGCAGCGAAAGCCGCATCTACCTCGAGGTCGCCACGGCGGTGACCACGTTCATCCTGGCCGGGCGCTACTTCGAGGCCCGTGCGAAGCGCCGCGCCGGCGCCGCCCTGCGTGCGCTGCTCGAGCTGGGGGCCAAGGACGTCGCGGTGCTGCGGGACGGCGCCGAGGTGCGGATCCCGGCGTCGCAGCTGGTCGTGGGGGACCGGTTCGTGGTCCGGCCGGGCGAGAAGATCGCCACCGACGGCGAGGTCGAGGAGGGCTCGTCGGCGGTCGACGTGAGCATGCTGACCGGCGAGTCGGTGCCGGTCGAGGTCGGTCGGGGCGACGCGGTCGTCGGCGCCACCGTCAACGCGGGCGGGCGGCTCGTCGTGCGCGCCACCCGCGTCGGCTCGGACACGCAGCTCGCGCAGATGGCGAAGCTCGTCGAGGAGGCGCAGACCGGGAAGGCGCAGGTCCAGCGCCTGGCCGACCGCGTGTCCGGGATCTTCGTGCCGATCGTGCTGGTGCTCGCGCTGGGCACCCTGGTCACCTGGCTCGCGCTCGGCGAGCCCACCACCTCGGCCTTCACCGCGGCGGTCGCGGTGCTGATCATCGCCTGCCCGTGCGCGCTCGGGCTCGCCACGCCGACCGCACTGCTGGTCGGCACCGGCCGGGGCGCGCAGCTCGGGATCCTCATCAAGGGCCCGGAGGCGCTGGAGTCGACCCGCCGGATCGACACGGTCGTGCTGGACAAGACCGGCACGGTCACCACCGGCCGCATGTCGCTGGTCGACGTGCGGGTCGCCGACGGCGAGGACCGCGACGAGCTGCTGCGGATGGCCGGCTCGCTGGAGCACGCGTCCGAGCACCCGGTCGCCAAGGCCATCGCCGCGGCCGTGGACGAGCACGCGCCCGTCGAGGAGTTCCGCAACGTCGAGGGCCTCGGCGTGCAGGGTGTGGTCGACGGCCGCGCGGTCGTGGTCGGGCGCGCCGCGCTGCTCGCCGACTGGGGCCTGCACCTGCCGGACGCGCTCGCGCGGGCCAAGACCGAGGCGGAGGAGCTGGGCCGCACGGTCGTCGCGGCGGGCTGGGACGACCGGGTGCGCGGCCTGCTGGTGGTGGCCGACACGGTCAAGCCCACGTCCGCCGAAGCGGTGCGCCGGCTCACGGCGCTGGGGCTGCGGCCGGTCCTGCTCACCGGGGACAACGAGACCGTCGCGAAGGCGGTGGCCCGCGAGGTCGGCATCACCGAGGTGATCGCCGAGGTGCTGCCCGCCGACAAGGTCGACGCGGTGAAACGCCTGCAGGACAAGGGGAACCGGGTCGCGATGGTCGGCGACGGCGTCAACGACGCGGCCGCGCTCGCGCAGGCCGACCTCGGCCTGGCGATGGGCACCGGCACCGACGTCGCGATCGAGGCGAGCGACCTGACCCTGGTGCGTGGGGATCTGGGCGCGGCGGTCGACGCGATCCGGCTCGCGCGCCGCACGCTCGGCACCATCAAGAGCAACCTGTTCTGGGCGTTCGCCTACAACGTGGCGGCGCTCCCGCTGGCCGCGCTCGGCCTGCTCAACCCGATGATCGCCGGGGCCGCGATGGCGCTGAGCTCGGTGTTCGTGGTGAGCAACTCGCTGCGTCTGCGCGCGTTCTCGTAGGGAACTAACAACTTCGCGCCTCCCCGTGAGCCGACTACCGTAGCGGTTTCGGACCTGGGGAGGCGTGATGCCCGACGCGATCGTGATCGGTGGCGGCCAGTCCGGGCTCGCCGCGGCCAATGCGCTGCGGGAGGCCGGGCTGAAGCCGGTGGTGCTGGAGGCGGCTGCGGAGCCGGTCGGCTCCTGGCCGCGCTACTACGACAGCCTCACGCTGTTCTCGCCCGCGGGCTACAGTTCCTTGCCGGGCAAGCGTTTTCCCGGCGATCCGCGGCACTACCCGGTGCGCGACGAGGTGGTCGCCTACCTGCGCGACTACGCCGCCGGCCTGGACGTGGACATCCGCACCGGGCACCGCGTGGAATCCGTGCGCCGCAACGGGAACTTCGTCGTGCGGGCCGGGGAGGAGTTCGAGGCGCCGGTCGTCGTGGCCGCCAGCGGGTGGTTCGGCAAGCCCCACACGCCGGCGTTGCCCGGGCTGGATTCCTTCGCGGGCAAGGTGATCCACGCGGCGGACTACCGCGAGCCGAGCGCGTTCGCCGGGCAGCGGATCGTCGTGGTCGGCGCGGGCAACTCGGGCGTGCAGATCGCCGCGGAGCTGGCCGAGGTGTCGTCGGTGACGCTCGCGACCCGCAAGCCGGTGCGGTACGCGCCGCAACGACCGCTGGGCAAGGACCTGCAGTTCTGGTTCTCGGTCACCGGCGTCGCGTACCTGCCGCGCCGCATCAAGGGCGAGCCGCCGACCGTGCCGGTGATCGACACCGGCCACTACCGCGGGCTGATCCGCGCCGGGCGGCCGGACCGCCGCCCGATGTTCACCCGGCTCGACGGCAACCACGTCGTGTGGTCCGACGGCCGCCGCGAACCCGTCGACACGCTCCTGCTCGCCACCGGGTACCGGCCGGACATGCCCTACCTCGGCGGCCTCGGCGCGCTGGACGAGCGCGGCATGCCGAAGCACCGGCGCGGGGTGTCCACGTCGGTGCCCGGCCTCGGGTACGTCGGGCTGGAGTGGCAGAGCACGCTGGTGTCCGCGAGCCTGCGCGGCGTCGGCCGCGACGCGCGGTACGTGGTCCGGAAGCTGGCCGCGATGAGGTAGAAGGGACGGTGTGACCGATCGAACCGGGGCGCTGTCCGGCGTCGTCATCGCCGACTTCAGCCGGGTGCTCGCCGCGCCGTACGCGACCATGCTGCTCGCCGACCTCGGTGCCGAGGTGATCAAGGTCGAGCGTCCCGTCGCGGGCGACGACACCCGCGCGTGGGGCCCGCCGCACGCCGACGGGGAGGCCGTCTACTTCCGGTCGGTCAACCGCAACAAGCGCTCGATCACCCTCGACCTCGCCGACCCGGGCGACCTGGCCGCGGCGAAGGCGCTGGCGGACCGCGCCGACGTGGTGGTCGAGAACTTCCGCCCGGGCACGATGGCCCGTTACGGCCTGGGCTACGAGGACCTCGCGGCGGACAACCCGGGCCTGGTGTACTGCTCGATTTCCGGCTTCGGCAGCGGCGCGGGCGCGGCGCTGCCGGGCTACGACCTGCTGCTGCAGGCCGTCGGCGGGCTGATGAGCGTCACCGGCCCCGCACCGGGCGAGCCGACCAAGGTGGGCGTCGCGCTGGTGGACGTCCTGACCGGGCTGCACGCGGCCGTCGGCATCCTGTCCGCGCTGCGCCACCGGGATGCGACCGGCGAGGGGCAGCTGATCGAGGTCAGCCTGCTCGGCTCGCTGCTGTCGAGCATGGTCAACCAGAGCGCGAACCACGTGATGGCCGATGTCGTGCCGGGCATTCTCGGCAACCGGCACCCGTCGGTCGCGCCGTACGAGGTGTTCCAGGCCGCCGACCGGCCGATCGTCATCGCCGTCGGCAACGACCGCCAGTTCGCGGCGCTCACCGAAGCGCTCGGGGTGCCGGAACTGGCGACCGACGAGCGGTTCATCACCAACGCCCAGCGGGTCGCGCACGTGGCCGAGCTGGCCGAGCTCCTCGGCGCCCGGCTGCGCACGCGACCGGCGGACGAGTGGTTCGAGCTGCTCACGCCCCTCGGGGTGCCGTGCGGGCCGGTCAACGACCTCGCCGAGGCGTTCCAGCTCGCCGACCGGCTCGGGCTCGCGCCGCGCGTGCCGCTGGGCGGTCTGGACGTGGTGCGCAACCCGATCGGGCTGACGAAGACGCCGCCGGCCTACCGCCAGCCGCCGCCGAAGCTCGGCGAGCACAGCGACGAGATCCGCAGCTGGCTCAAGGACACCGACTAGCGGTTCGGCAGCAGCTCCTGGGCCTTGGTCTTGAGGCCCTCGACCAGGATGTGCCACGCGTCGCGGTCGCCCTTGAGCATCGCTTCCGTCGTGCTCTTGATCTGCTCGAACGTGGCGTGCGGCGGGATCGGCGGCACCTCCGGGTCGCAGCGCACGTCCAGCAGCGCGGGCCGGTCCGCGGACAGCACCCGGTCCCACGCCGGGCCAAGCTGGTCCGGCGAATCCACCGCGACCGCCTCGAAGCCGAGCGACCGGGCGAACTCGGCGTAGGAGAACTCCGGCAGCGACTGCGACTCCTCGAACTTCGGCGCGCCGCCCATCGCCCGCAGCTCCCACGTGACCTGGTTCAGGTCGTTGTTGTGGAACACGCACACCACCAGCCGCGGGTCGGCCCACAGGTGGTGGTAGCGCTGGATCGTGAGCAGCTCGGCCATGCCGTTCATTTGCATCGCGCCGTCGCCTTCGAGCGCGATCACCGGCCGGTCCGGGCAGGCGAACTTCGCGCCGATCGCGTATGGCACGCCCGGCCCCATCGTCGCCAGCGTGCCGGACAGCGTGCCGCGCATCCGGCCGCGCATCCGCAGGTTCCGGGCGTACCAGTTGGTCGACGAGCCCGAATCCGCGGTGACGATCGCGTCCTCCGGGATCCGCTGCGACAGCTCGTGCACGACCCGCATCGGGTTGACCGGGTCCGCCTCGACCATCGCCTGCTGCTCGACGGTCTCCCACCAGGACGCGACGTTCTTCTCGATCTCGTCCCGCCAGGCGCGGTCCTCCTTGCGCCGCACCATCGGCAGCAGTGCCCGCAGCGTGCCCTTCGCCTCGCCGACCAGGTTCACCTCGGTCGGGTAACGCATGCCGATCATGCTGCCGTCGATGTCGATCTGGATCGCGCGCGCCTTGCCGTACTCGGGCAGGAACTGGCTGTACGGGAAGTTCGATCCGACGATCAGCAGCGTGTCGCAGTCCCGCATCATCTCGTAGCTCGGCCGCGTGCCGAGCAGCCCGATCGAGCCGGTCACGTACGGCAGGTCGTCGGGCAGGACGTCCTTGCCCAGCAACGCCTTCGCGACCCCGGCGCCGGTCAGCTCGGCGATCTCGCGGACCTCGGCGGCGGCGTTGCGCGCGCCCTGCCCGATCAGGATCGCGACCTTCTCGCCTTCGTTGAGGATGTCCGCCGCGCGCCCCAGCTCGTCCTCGGGCGGGATGACCACGGGGTGCGGGAAGCCGGGCGGGCTGGACGGCACGTGCTTGAACGCGTGCTTCGGCGGCGAGTACGGCTCTTCCTGCAGGTCGTTCGGGATGATCACGGCCGTCGGCGCGCGCTTGGCCAGTGCGGTCCGGATGGCGCGGTCGAGAGCGTTCGGCAGCTGCTCGGCGACGTTGACCTCGACCAGGTACTCGCTGGCCACGTCCTTGAACAGCGGCTGCAGGTCCACTTCCTGCTGGTAGGAGCCGCCCATCGCGCTGCGCGCGGTCTGCCCGACGATCGCGACCACCGGCACGTGGTCGAGCTTGGCGTCGTACAACCCGTTGAGGAGGTGGATGGCTCCCGGCCCCGAGGTCGCCATGCACACCCCGACGTGCCCGCTGAACTTGGCGTACCCCACCGCCTCGAACGCGGCCATCTCCTCGTGACGGGCCTGGACGAAGCGAGGTTCGTTGTCCGCCTTGCCGAACGCGGCGACGATCCCGTTGATCCCGTCGCCAGGGTAGGCGAAGACCTGCTCGACGCCCCACTCCCGCAGACGCTTCAACAGGTGGTCACCGACCGTTTCCGACATGGAAGACTCCTCACGCTCCTCGGCTCAGTCCCACCAGTGACTTACCCGGGCCGCCCCGGCCCGACACCTCGGGCACGGCGGTGCTGATCGCCTGCAGCGGCAGGCCGTCGTAGACCTGCAGGGTCTGCAGGTGGTGCAGCATGATCCCCTCGCGCAACGCCCACGGGCACACGTCGACCTTGCGGATGTCGAGGGTGTCCATGGTCGCCTTGGCGACGATCGCGCCGGCCAGGATCTGCCGCGCGCGCGGCGCGGACACCCCGCGCAGGCGAGCCCGTTCGGACGTCTTCATCTCGGCCAGCCGGGGGATCCACGCGTTGAGCGCGTCGACGGTGAGGGTGCGCCGCACGAACGGGCCGCGCCGCTGCGGCGGCGCCCCGGCCAGCCGGGCGAGCTGCTTGAACGTCTTCGACGTGGCGACGGCGCGGGCCGGCACGCCCTCCCACCTCAGCCGGTCGGCGACCTCGCGCAGCATGTCCCGCACGTGCCGCCGCATCGCCTTGACCTGTTTGACCGACGGCGGGTCGTCCGGCAGGAACATCCGCGTCAGCCTGCCCGCCCCGAGCGGCAGGGACAGCGTGAGCTGCGGTTCGGCGTCGCGGCCGAGGGCGATCTCCAGCGAGCCGCCGCCGATGTCGAGCAGCAGCAGGCGGCCGGCGGACCAGCCGTACCAGCGGTGCGCGGCGGCGTAGGTCAGCCGGGCCTCGTCCTCGCCGGTGAGGAACTGCGGCCGCACGCCGGTGCGCTCCTCGATCCGGTTGATGATCTCGTCCCGGTTCGCCGCGTCCCGGATCGCCGAGGTCGCGAACAGGAACAACTGCTCGACGCGGTGCAGGCGGGCCGCGGCGAGGGCGGACTCGACCGCGTCCACCGCCCGGCAGACGCCCTCCTCCGCGATCGCCCCGCTCTCGTCGATCTGCTCGGCGAGGCGTGTGGGCTCTTTCACAGCCAGCGCCGGCAATGGCGGGGCGCCCGGGTGGGCATCCACGATCTGGAGCTGCGCGGAGTTCGATCCGATGTCCAGCACGCCGAGTCGCATAAGGGCCTAGGTACCCCGTTTAGCCCTGCGCCACACGGCTATCTCCGATCTCATGGAGACGTTCAACTACACCGCGACCGCCGACCTGCCCGCCGACGAGGCGTTCGCGTTCATCTCCGACGCACCCAACCTGCCCCGGTTCCTGCCGCAGGACCTGGCCGAAGGCTGGTTGCGCGCGGACGCGGCGAGCAGACAACTGGCGTGGGGCACGGAGAGCGACGGCGACGATTGCGGTGAGTTGCGGGTGATCGAGCGCGGCCCGGCGCAGTGCGAGATCGCGATGACCGTGCACACCCGGCGCACCGACGGCAACCAGGTGCGCACGGAGATGGAGCAGGCCGTCGCCGCGCTGACCCACAAGGCGAGCGCCGACGCCGACGAGCAGCGTGAGGACCAGCAGGCGGGCTGGGTCTGAGCCCGGCGCAGTGCTCTAATCGGGCACATGCGCGAACACGTGATCGTGTCGTCCACCACCGACAGCGAGGCCACGGCCCGGGAGCTGGCGGCGCAGGCCGTCGAGGCGCGGCTTGGCGCGTGCGCCCAGATCGTCGGACCCATCCTGAGCGTCTACCGGTGGGACGGCGAGGTGCACGCCGATCCCGAGTGGCGGGTGGAGATCAAGACCGCGGCGGACCGGGTGGCGCCGCTGGTCGAGCTGATCAAGGAGCAGCACAACTACGAGGTGCCGGAGATCATCGCGACGCCCATCGAGGGCGGCAGCGCGGAGTACCTCGAGTGGCTGGTCAAGGAGACCAGGGCCGGTTGATCGTTGACGGCCCCGCGCCGAAAACGTAAATTTCTTTCACATGTCGCGTCTGGCCCGGATAGCGCTCGTCGTCCTGTTCTGTGTTGCGATGGTCCCCGTGACGCCGGCATCCGCCGAGAACCGGTTCTACTGGGGAGTCGCCACCGCGGGCTTCCAGTCCGAAGGCGGCGCTCCGGACAGCAACTGGTCGCGCTACGTGGCCAAGGGCGGCGTCGACCCGTACGCCAACGCCACCGACTTCCGGCACCGCTACGCCGAGGACATCCGGCTGGCCCAGGACCTCGGCGTCAACACCTTCCGGTTCAGCGTCGAATGGGCTCGCGTGCAGCCCGCGCCCGGCGTGTGGGACGAGGCCGAGCTGGCCTACTACGACGACGTGGTCCGGCACATCCGCGCCGCGGGCATGACCCCGATGATCACGCTGAGCCACTGGGTGTATCCGGGGTGGGTGGCCGACCAGGGCGGGTTCACCAGCGCCAAGACCGTCGACGACTTCCTCGCCTTCACCACGCGCATCGCGGAGCGCTACGACGACGTGCTGTGGGTGACGTTCAACGAGCCGGTCGCGTTCCTCACCCAGGAGCTGCGGATCGGCGCCGTCAACCCGTTCCAGGTGCCCGCCTGGCAGACCAACGTGGTGCAGGCGCACCGCCGCGCCTACGACGAGATCCACCGGCTCGATCCGGGCGCCCAGGTGACCAGCAACCAGGCCTTCTACGCCGGCTTCAACCCGCTCACCGACCTGGTCGTGATGGACCGGATCAAGGACAAGGTCGACTTCGTCGGGCTGGACTACTACTACGGCATCAGCCTGACGAACCTGACGGCGATCTACGCGGCGTTCGAGCAGTTCTGGAAGGTGAAGCCGCAGCCGGAGGGCATCTACTACGCGCTGCGCTACTACCACGAGCGCTACCCCGACCTGCCGCTCTACATCGTGGAGAACGGCCTGCCCACGGACAACGGGAACCCGCGCGAGGACGGCTACACCCGCGCCGCGTCGATCCAGGACACGCTGTTCTGGGTGCAGCGCGCGAAGGCCGACGGCATGGACGTCATCGGCTACAACCACTGGAGCATCACCGACAACTACGAGTGGGGCAGCTACCGGCCGCGCTTCGGACTGTACGAAGTGGACGCACTCGGCGATCCGGCGCTGACCCGCAGGCCGACCGACGGCGTCGCGGCGTACCGGGACGTGATCGCGCGCGGAGGCGTCGGGCCGTCGTACCGCCTGGTCCAGGGGCCGGCGCTGTGCTCGCTGACCGCGCCGCTGAGCAGTTGCCTGTCGCCCGCCGACCCGTCCGGGCCGCTCGCGCCGCTGGGAACATCCGGGGACCGTCCGTAGTTGTCCGGACATGGCGAAGACGTTGCGGTGGGCCCTGCCCGCGCTGCTCGGCACGGCGGTGGCGGCCCTGTGGGAGATCCCGGTCGCGTTCGGCGGGCGGCCCGACCCCGAGCGCATGCGGCGCTCCCCGCAGTTCCACGACGGCCGGTTCCGCAACCTCGCGCCGCCGCTCGTGCAGCCGGCCAGGGCACGCGACCTGGTCGGCGAGATGGTGTTCGGCAAGCAGCAACGCAAGCCGACCGGCCCGGTGCCGCTGGTGCGGCCTGCCGCGCCCGCCGATGAGGGGCTGCACATCACCTGGTACGGCCACGCGTCGTCGCTGATCGAGATCGACGGCCGGAAGGTTCTGGTGGACCCGGTGTGGGGCGAGCGGGTGTCGCCGTCCCGGTTCGTCGGCCCGAAGCGCATGCACCGGCCGCCGCACCAGCTGTCCGAGCTGCCGGAGCTGGACGTGATCATCGTGTCGCACGACCACTACGACCACCTGGACCGGCCGACGGTGGTGCGGCTGGCGAAGACGCAGAGCGCGCCGTTCGTGGTGCCGCTCGGAGTGGGCGCGCACCTGCGGCGGTGGCGGATTCCCGCGGAGCGGATCATCGAGCTGGACTGGGACGAGACGGTCTCGGTCGGCGGGGTGGACGTGACCGCGTCGGCGGCCCAGCACTTCTCCGGGCGGGCCTTCACGCGGAACAACACGTTGTGGGCGTCGTGGATCGTGGCGCGTTCCGGGCGGAAGGTGTTCTACACGGCGGACTCCGGCTACTTCGACGGCTACCGCACGATCGGCGAGAAGTACGGGCCGTTCGACGCCGCGATCGTGCAGATCGGCGCGTACCACCCGGCGTGGCCGGACATCCACATGACGCCCGAGGAGGGGGTCGCCGCGCACCTCGACGTCCGCGGCGGGCTGCTGATCCCGGTGCACTGGGGCACGTTCCGCCTGGCGATGCACGGCTGGGCCGAGCCGGCGGAGCGGGTCTGGCGGGAAGCGAAGGCCCACGACGTGGCGCTGGCGGTGCCGCGCCCAGGCGAGCGGATCGACGTGGACGCCCCGAAGCCGGTCGACCCCTGGTGGCAGCCGATCGGCTGAGCCAAGCAGCTTGAACCAAACCCGAGCTGGGCCGAGGGGCTTTTCTGTCATCCCGGAGCCTGCCCGTCCGGCGAGGACTCCCTTGATCCCTGGACCCGCCGCCTGACACGGCGACGCGCCCAGCCGCCCCAGATCAGACCCGCACCCTGCTCAGCCCGACGCGGTCCGCCGCGCGGCGGATCTTGAAGAACGTGTTCCGGAACCACGCCATCAGCGTCGCGCGCGCGTCCGGGTCCAGCTGCTCCTCACCGGCGGCCTTCACGGCCTTGTAGTGGTCGATGAGGGTGTGCAGCCACGCGTCCACGTCCCGGACGCTCTCCAGCTGCACCATCCCGCCCGTCTCCGGCAGCCGCCGCAGGAACTCCTCGTGCGTGTTGCGGACCCAGTGCGACAGCTTGAGGTCGATCTCGGGGATCACGACCGGCGGGTCCAGCTCGAACGCCAGCCGCGAGCGCCACCCGAGCAGCTCCCGCTCCACCGGGTGGTCCCAGCGGCCGGGGCGGCCAAGCTGGTGGCCGGCGATGCGGCGCTCGGCGAACCACAGGAAGTCCTCGGACCCCCGGCGCAGGGTGCTGATCATCGACGGCGCCAGCGCGCCGATCACGGTCCGGTCGACGACGTCCCACGTCGTGCCGCCCGCGAACGGACTGTCGATCTTGAGGGTCTTCGCGGTCCGCACTCTGAATTACTGCCTCATCTTCCCGTTTGTCCGCAACCCGCCAACGGTGTGCTTTACCTCATGCCGAGCCTGCGGTCGAGGCTGATCTCGATCACCACCCGCTCCGGGTTCGGCTTCGGGTGCCGGTGGTACCGCACGGCATAACGGTTTTCCGCGTCCGCCACCGACTCCGGATCCTCGCGGACCACCGCCGATCCCTCCAAACTCGACCAGCGGCGACCGTCCACCTGGCTCACCACGACACGCGCGGGCTGCCCGAGCCGGACGTTGCGCGCCTTGACGCTGCCGCCGCGGCAGATCACCCGCGCCGTGGTGAAGTCCTGGTCCACGGTGACCCCGACCGGCACGACGTGCGGCCTCCCGTCCGGACGCAGGGTCGTGAGCATGCACAGGTGCCGCTCGGCCCAGAACGCCCGCAGCTCGTCGCTGGGCGCCTCGGTGGTCCAGGTCATGCGCGTCCCTTCGCGTCGGTCGGTGTCCATCTTGCCAAGATCTTCTCCATGATGGGCTCCACCCACGCGCTCACCGGCTGGTGCGCCGGTCTCGCGCTCGCCCCGGCCATCGGCGCCGGCTCCGTGCACCAGGCGCTGGCATTCGCCGCGACGACCGCGGGGTTCGCGCTGCTGCCGGACCTCGACCACCCCCACGCCCGCGCCTCGAAGCTGCTCGGGCCGATCACCGGCCTGGTGTGCTGGCTGCTCCGGCACACCTCGGCGGCGCTGTACAAGGTCACGAAGGGCCCGCGCGACGAGCGGGGCCGGGGCAGCCACCGGCACCTGTCGCACACGCTGCTGTTCGCGATCGGCCTCGGCGCCGCGACGACGTACGGCACCCGGGCCGGCGGCTGGTACGTCGTGGCCGGGGTGGTGTTGTTCGCGCTGCTCCTCGCCGCGGACGCGCTGGGGGATTGGCTGCTGCTGGTCGCCGGCGGCGGGGTCGTGTGGTGGGCGCTGACGGCCAGCGCCGCCGCGGAGTTGTCGCAGCTCACCGGCTGGCTGGGGATCGCGGTGGCGGTCGGCTGTTTCGTGCACTGCCTCGGCGACGCGCTCACCGAGTCCGGCTGCCCGTTCCTGTTCCCGGTGCCGATCGCCGGGGAGACCTGGTACGAGCTGCGGCCGCCGTCGTTCCTGCGGTTCCGCACCGGCAAGGGCGTGGAGAAGTTCCTGGTCGTGCCGGTGTTCACGGTGCTGGCGGTGTTGCTGGTGCCCGGCGCGTGGCCGGGTCTGGTCGGGCTGTTCGCGGAACCGACCGTGACCGCAGGCGGCTAGAATCGGACACGATGACGACCCCCGCGAGCCGCACCGGACTGCGCGCCGACGCGCGCCGCAACCGCGCCCGTGTCCTGGCGGCGGCGCACGAGGCGTTCGCGGACGAGGGCCCGTCGGTGCCGCTGGACGAGATCGCCCGGCGGGCGGGGGTCGGCGCCGGCACGGTGTACCGGCACTTCCCCAGCAAGGAACTGCTGTTCGAGGCCGTCGTGCTGGACCGGATCGCATGGCTGGCCGGGCAGGCGCGGGAACGGCTCGACGCGGCCGACCCCGGCGCGGCGTTCTTCGAGTTCTTCGACGTGGTGGCCGAGCAGGCGCTGCTGAACAAGGCCCTGTGCGACGCGCTGGAGGCGAGCACCGGGCTGCCGTTCAAGGCCGCGTCGGACGAACGCGCTGAGTTCCGCGCCGCGTTCGCCGACCTGCTGCGCCGCGCCCAGGCCGCGGGCGCGGTCCGGGCGGACGTCGAACCCGGCGACCTGACCGCGCTGCTCGCGGGCTACCTCGCGATCCAGCGCCAGGCCCCGCAGGGCCGCCCACTGGCGAAGATCATCGTCGACGGCCTGCGCGCCTAGCGCGCGAGCGCCCGATTTTGTCGGTACCCCCTGCGACGATGAACTCGCTGGCCGCGGCCTGACCTGCGCGGGCCCCCACGGCAGGGGTCGTGCGGCCGGTGTCGAGCGCTTCGAGCCCGCGCTGGCGGAGTTCCCGGGCGGGACTGCGGTTCCGGGCGACGTGCCGCGGATCGCGGCGGAGAACTGGGTCGTCCTGGTCGGTGGCAGGCTGGACGCTCCGGTTGCGCCTCGGAGACGCACCCAAGGCGCCGCCAGCCGGAGCGGTCAGCGCTGCACGGCCATCTCGCCAAGCTCGGACCAGTCCTCCTGCGGCACCTCGAAGTTGACGATCCGCGGGGTCTCCGCCAGGTGCGGCGGCAGCGTCCGCTGCGCTTCCTTGAAGTGGTCGGACTGGACGTGCGCGGCACCCGCGTCGCCGTCGCGGAAGGCTTCCACCAGCACGTACTCGTTGGGGTCCTCGACGCTGCGCGACCAGTCGAACCACAGGCACCCCGGCTCGGCGCGGGTGGCGAGCGTGAAGTCCCGCGCGATGTCGGGCCAGTCGTCGGCGTGCTGGGGCAGGATCCGGAACTTCGCGGTGATGAAAATCATGGGTACACCGTAGAGCCGCGGGGCCGCGACCACATCGGACGCGGCCCCGCGCGGGTCACGGCGTGACGCCGAACTGGTTCGCCAGGTCCGTCAGCATCGCCGAGGCGCCCTGCAGGCTCACGGCGCTGAACCACGTGGTGTCGGAGACGTCGACGATCTTGCCCTTCAGCGTGGCCCACAGCGGGTTGGCCTGGAACTTCGCCTTCGGGTCCTCCGCCGTCTTCGTCTCGTCCTGGTACGACGACACGAAGATGACGTCCGCGTCCAGCTTCGCGATGTCCTCCTGGCTGAGGTTCACCGAGATCTTGTCGCTCGCGTCCGGCTGCCCGGCGGGGCGGGACAGCTTGGCGTCGGCCATGACGATGCCGGGGTAGGACGCGCTGCTGTAGAGGCGCACGGTCGGCTCGCCCTCGACGAACCGCACGATCGACACCGTCGGCGCGCGGCCGAGCTTCGCGGCGATCTCCTGGCCGATCCGCTGCGCCCGCTGCTCGTACGCGCCGATCTTCTGCTCGGCCAGCGGCTCCTTGCCGAGGACCTGCGCGAGCAGCCGGATGTTGTCCTTCCAGATCGCGCCGGTGGTCGTGGAGAAGACCGTCGGGGCGACCCCGGTGAACTGCTCGTAGTACTTCTCGTGCCGCACCTTCGCCGACACGATCACGTCCGGCTTGATGTCGTAGAGCTGCTCGACGTCCGGGGTCTCCAGCGGGCCGATCACCTTGGCGCCCTCGCCGAAGCGGCGGTCCTCGCCGAGGTACTCGGGCAGCTGGTCGAAGTTGCGGTACTTCGTGTACGCCACGACCTGGGCTTCCAGCGCGAGCGCGGCGTCCACGTAGCTGGTGTCGAGCGCGGCGACCGTCTTCGGCTGCGTCTCGAGCACGGTCGAGCCCATCGCGTGCTGGATGGTGCGCGGGAACCCGGCCTGGCCGGCCCCGCTCTCCTGCGTGGCCTCGTCGCCGCCGCCCCCGCACGCGGTGAGGGTCAGGCTCGCGGTCACGGCCAGCGCCAGTGCTGCTCGCCACGGTCTCGTCATCGTGATCTCTCTTTCGGTTAGCCTTGCCTAACGCGGAGCATAGGATGCGGTTTGTCCCGTTTGGAAGCTCGAGTTGGATAGGCGACATCAGTGACGGTGGTGGCGACAGCCCGGCCACGGACGCGGAGGCAGCGTCGTCTCGCCGGTATCGGCGGGCTCGCCGTCCTGCTGGTCCTCATCTGCGCGGCGAGCGTCGCGCTGGGTACGAAGTCGATCCCGCTCGGTGAGGTGTGGACGGCGCTCACCCAGCCGTCCGGGTCCGAATCGGACATCATCGTCCGGTCGCTGCGGTTGCCGCGGACCGTGCTCGGCCTGCTCGTCGGGCTCGCGATCGGTGTCGCGGGCGCGCTCATGCAGGGTCACACGCGCAACCCGCTCGCCGACCCCGGTCTGCTCGGCGTCACGCACGGCGCGGCGCTGGCTGTGGTGTTCGCCGTCGTGGTGCTCGGGATCGACGGCCTCTACGGGTTCATCTGGTTCGGGTTCGCCGGCGCGCTGCTGGCCAGCGTCGCGGTGTTCCTGCTCGGCGCGGTCGGCGGCAAGGGCGCGACCCCGGTGACGCTCGCGCTCGCCGGCGCCGCGGTGAGCGCGCTGCTGCACGGGCTGGTGTCGGCGATCATCCTCGGTGACGAGCGCGGCATGGAGATCTACCGCTTCTGGCGGATCGGGTCGATCGCCGGGCGAGACTTCGCGATCACCGGTCAGATCGCGCCGTTCCTGGTGGCCGGTCTGCTGCTCGCGCTGATGAACACGCCCGGCCTGAACACGCTGGCGCTGGGGGAGGACGTCGCGACCGCGCTCGGCCAGCGCGTGCTGCGTACCCGGGTGCTCGGCGTCGCCGCGATCACGCTGCTGACCGGTTCGGCGGTCGCCGCGTGCGGGCCGATCGCGTTCCTCGGGCTCGTCGTGCCGCACCTGGCCCGCGCGATCACCGGCCCGGACTACCGCTGGCTGGTGCCGGTGGCCGGGCTGCTCGGCGCGGTGCTGCTGCTGACGGCCGACGTCCTCGGGCGGGTGCTGACCGGCGACAACTTCGAGGTGGGCATCCTGCTCGCGATCATCGGGGCGCCCGTGTTCATCGTGCTGGTGCGGCGGCGGGGGCTGAGCAAGGTATGACTCGCAAGGTGCTGGCCGCCGGGCCGGTGGCGTGGACGGTCAAGCCGCGGCTGGTCGCGGTCGTCGTCATCGCGGCGGTGCTGCTGGTGCTCGTCGCCGCGATCAACATCGGGATGGGCAGTTCCCACATCGGGATCTGGAACGTGCTGGAGACCCTGCTCGGCGGCGGGACCCGGCGGGAGCGCGGGATCATCTTCGACCTGCGCCTGCCGCGCACGCTCGCCGGTGTGCTGGTCGGCGCCGCGCTCGGGCTGTCCGGCGCGTTGTTCCAGTCGGTCGCGCGGAACCCGCTGGCCAGCCCGGACATCCTGGGCATCACGTGGGGCGCCGGGGTCGGCGCGGTGACCGCGATCGTCGCGGGCGGGTACCGCGGCCAGGTCAGCGGCATGGTGAGCGCGCTCGGCGTGCCGGTCGCCGGGCTGATCGGCGGGCTGCTGGCGGGCGTGCTGCTGTACGCGTTGTCGTGGCGGCGCGGCATCGACGGCTACCGCATGGTGCTGATCGGGATCGGGTTGTGGGCGATCAGCTACAACATCGTGAACTGGCTGCTGGCCGCCGGCGACGTGAACGACGCGGCGCGCGCGACGACGTGGCTGGTCGGCAACCTCGCCGACGTCGGGTGGGATTCGGTCGGCCCGGTCGCGATCGCGCTGGCCGTGCTGGTGCCGATCACCCTGATCTGCGGGCGCACCGTCGGAGGCTTGCAGTTCGGCGACGACACCGCGCGCGGGCTGGGCATCCGGGTCGACGGCGCCCGTGGTGCGCTGCTGTTGCTGGCGGCCGCGCTGGCCGCGATCGCGACCGCCGCGGCCGGGCCGATCACGTTCGTCGCGCTGGCGACGCCGCAGATCGCGGTGCGGCTGGCGAAGACTGCGCAGCCGCCGCTGTTCGGGTCGATGGTGCTGGGCGCGCTGCTGACCGTGGGGGCGGACTTGCTGACCCGGTTGCTGCTGCCGGACCTGCCGGTCGGGGTGCTGACCGCGATCCTCGGCGCGCCCTACCTGATCTTCCTGTTCGTCCGGAGCCGCCGGGAGGCACGAGCATGACGTCACGACTGCGGGCCGAGGGCCTGAAGCTGGGGTACGGCGAGCGGCTGGTGGTCGACGGCCTGGACCTGGACGTCCTGGACGGCACGATCACCGCGATCATCGGCCCGAACGGGTGCGGCAAGTCGACCCTGCTGCGGGCGCTGGCGCGGTTGCTGGCGCCGCGGGAGGGCGCGGTCCTGCTGGACGGCGAGCGGATCGACAAGCTGCCGACGCGCGAGGTCGCCAAGGTGGTCGGGCTGCTGCCGCAGTCGCCGGTCGCGCCCGAGGGCCTGACGGTCGGCGACCTGGTGGCGCGCGGGCGGCACCCGCACCAGCGCTGGTACCGGCAGTGGTCGACGTCGGACGACGAGGCGATCTCCACGGCGTTGCGCTTGACCGGGATGGACGTGCTGGAGGACCGCGTGGTCGACGAACTGTCCGGCGGCCAGCGGCAGCGCGCGTGGATCTCGATGACGCTCGCGCAGGAGACCGGATTGCTGCTGCTGGACGAGCCGATCACCTACCTGGACCTGGCCCACCAGATCGACGTGCTGGACCTGGTGCACCGCCTGCACCGCGACCGCGGCACCACGGTCGTGATGGTCCTGCACGATCTGAACCTGGCCGCCCGTTACGCCGACACGCTGGTCGCGATGCGCGACGGGCGGATCATCGCGCAGGGGCCGCCGTCGGCCGTGCTGACGGAGCCGCTGCTGGACGAGATCTTCGGCCTCTCGGCGAAGGTCCTGCCCGACCCGGTCTCCGGAACGCCGCTGGTGGTGCCGATCAGCGCACACCTGCAGAACGACGACTGACCGCGGGGGAGCCGCCCGGTCACACCGGCGCTGCTGCCGCCCCACCGCGCCGCCAACGGTGCTGCCGTTACCGCGTGCCGCCTGCCGCCAC